>JAYVFS010000239.1:0-76740 GCA_043772905.1 Saprospiraceae bacterium
ATTTACTGATAACAAAGAGTTATTTCTTGTATTTTTAAAAAATATCAACTTTTTCTAGTAAATCGTTTCTAACAACAATCTTGTGAAATAACCATGTATTGAGTGAACTGATTCAGTTTTATTTTGTTCATAATGTAGCGTTTTCAATAATTTTACTGAGGGGTGGTTTCAAAACCATCGTATCTATATTGTTTGACTTATTTAATGTTTTGCTAAATTCTATATACAAAAAATTTAATCCATCTGAACAGGCTATTGGGTCAATCTTCTTGATAAATTCATTTGATACTCTATACTTTTAAATATTCCTATTAAAAGTGAATCCTCCGTTTTTCTAAAAAACTTCTTAATTTTGTCTTTAATTTAAGAACACAACTACTTACCAAAAATGAAAGAATTATTGGCACAACATGGCTTTACCCAAGAAGAAATAAATGAATTTATTTCACACGCTTTGGTCATACAATGCCCTAAACGAACGATTTTACTACGGGAAGGGGAAACCCCACGTTTCTTTTATTGGGCAACCAAAGGGATTTTTCGGAGTGGTTTTACGGATAAAAAGGGTGCGAACCACACCCGCATCTTTTTCACACCTGACACCATACCTTTTGTCATGACTTATGGCAGTTTTATTTTGCAACGTCCGTCACTTAGTTTTTTAGAAGTTATTGAAGACGGCGAATTGTTTTCGTGGCCTTATGATTATGTCAAAAATCTTGAAGACAAAAGCTTTAAATGGCTTAGTTTTTTTAAAAAACAACTTGATTTAATATTTGCATTTCGAGAAAGGAAAGAACAACAATCTTATATATTGACAGCCAAAGAGCAATATTTAGCTTTTTTAGAATCTGCATCTGAATTTGCCTATCGCATACCGCAACATTATATTGCCAGTTATATCGGCATAACGCCAGAAGCCTTATCACGTATTAGAAAGCAACTCAAAGAAGACAATAGTGTGAAAAAATAAACCAATAAAAATGAATATACTTTTAAAAAAATTTGGTTTTACAGAGGCTGAAATTGCAGATTTTTGGGCAAATGCCCAATGCGTTACCTTTCATAAAAGACAACTTTTACTTGAGGAAAACCAGGTAAATCATTATCTCTATTTAGTCAAAGAAGGTATCTTTCGGAGTTTTGTAACCGATGATAAAGGTAAAACATTTACTAAAAACTTCTTTAGTTCGTCAAATCCCAATTTTACCGTTTTTTTTCCGAGTTTTTTACTCCAAGAGCCTTCATTGTTTTCCATCGATGCCGTTGTGGACAGCGAAGTATGGGCATGGCACAGTGATTATATTCTTGAATTGATAGCCTCTGATGTTCGCTTTATAAACTTTTTCAGGTATCACGTAGGTCACCTTTTCTATTTATTGGAACTCAAAGAAATCCGTATGTTACGCTCAGAGCGTGAAGAGCATTATCTCTTGTTAAAAAAAGAACGCCCAGAAGTGGTTAAAGCTGTCCCACTGCATTATATCGCTTCATATTTAGGCATTACTTCCGAAACCTTATCCCGCATTCGTAAACGTGTTGAAACATTATAATCTGTTATCTTGACTTAAGTCAAGGAAGCAGATAGGAAACATTGCATTGCCACTAAAAAACACCTCTTTTTTACTCGATTATATCAATAAAGTTGCGCTTTTTTCCTAATATCGGTCAACTAGTTATCTGCAAACTAATGCCTACCTTTGTTTTTTTTTACAAATTTAAAATAAACAACAAAACTAATGCTTGATTTCCTAAAAAAGCAGCAACTCACGAATGCTCAAATTGCTGAATTGCTGGTGGACGCACAGACTTTATACGCCAAAAAGAACACCATTTTACTAAAAGAAAAAGAGAAAGCTAACCGTATTTTTTTGTTGAAAAAGGTATTCTACGTGCTGGTGTTCACTACGACGAATCAAAAAGTTGGACATATTGTTTCTATTCACCCGAAGGGCTACGATGGGCAGGTCTTTCAGCCAATAGTTTGCTGCGAATGCCTTCTGACTATTTTATCGAAGTATTAGAAGACGCGCAAATCATTTCTTTCAATTTTGAATATTTTCGAAAACTACGCCTTTCAAATCTGGAGTGGGCATCCTTTTTTCAATGTCAACTGCTGACGGTATTTAACTATTTAGAGCGAAAAAGCGTCAATCAGCTTAAATTATCACCTGAAAAACGCTATTTGGCTTTTATGGAAGCCAACCCTACACTTATGAAAAGTGTTCCGCTTCATTATATTGCAAGCTATATAGGCGTTGTGCCGGAGTCTTTATCACGTATAAGAAGAAGGCTTAATTGAAGACATTAAACTATTTTCAATTAATTTCTTAACTTAAGTCAACAACAATTGTAAATCAGACAATATACATTTGCCCATTCGTCTTGCTAACGCTTCTTTCAACATACAAATAAACACAAATTTTTTTCCAATCGTGTTAGTTTACTTATATTAACTTACAAACTACTTTAACCGATATGATTTATAGAAATCGTATCGGTTTTTTTTAGTGCTTTTTCAAACAAAGGGCAAACGATATATATCACGTTTGCCCTTTGTTTTTTTTTTGCTTTTTGTCTTTTTATACTGAGGGGGGTCAATTTCCAAACCGTTTTGCCCGCAGCTCTTGCAAAAAGCGTTGCAATTCCACTTCGTCATGAAACAAAACCTCACGTGGCTTAGAACCCTCATTCGGTCCGACAATGCCCAAATGTTCCAATTGATCCATGATACGTCCCGCTCGATTATAGCCGAGTTTCAAACGCCGTTGAATCATAGACGTTGAACCATGTTGATTTTGAACAACAAGACGTGCCGCATCTTCAAGCATATCGTCGAGGTCATGGATGTCAACCGCGCCGACTTCATTCATTGGCGCATCGTTACCCGTAAATTCAGGTAAAAAATAAGGCTGCGGATAACCAGGTTGTTCATTTATAAAATTGATGACCCGTTCCACCTCTGGCGTATCAACAAAAGCACATTGTAAGCGAATAATATCAGAACCCGCTGTTAACAACATATCCCCACGTCCAATCAACTGGTCTGCACCATTAGTATCCAAAATGGTACGTGAGTCCACTTTTGAAGCCACTTTGAAGGCAACACGTGCAGGGAAATTGGCTTTGATAACGCCTGTGATGATGTTTACTGAGGGGCGTTGCGTCGCTATAATCAAGTGAATACCAACAGCACGTGCCAATTGTGCCAAACGACCAATCGGCAACTCAATTTCTTTACCCGCCGTCATAATCAAATCTGCAAATTCGTCAATGACTAAAACGATGAACGGCAAAAAGCGATGCCCTTTTTCAGGATTCAACCGCCGTCCAACGAATTTATCGTTGTATTCTTTAATATTTCTGGCTTGTGCTTTTTTCAACAAATCGTAGCGACCCTCCATCTCAATTACAAGAGAATTAAGCGTTTTGATGACCTGCGCAGTATCCGTAATTATCGGTTCAAGCTGATCGGGCAAGTAGGCGAGGAAGTGATTATCAATTTTCGCATACGGCGACAACTCCACTTTTTTAGGGTCAATCAAGACCAATTTGAGTTGTGACGGATGTTTTTTATACAACAGAGAACATAAAATCGTATTGATACCGACCGATTTACCTTGACCTGTCGCTCCTGCAATAAGTAAATGCGGCATTTTCGCCAAGTCCACCACAATCGGTTCGTTTGAAATTGACTTGCCCAAAGCAATCGGCAAATCCATATCACTTTTGCGGAAACGGTCGCTCGACAACATTTCACGCAACGAAACCATTTGCTTGTTTTTATTCGGCACTTCAATACCAATCGTTCCACGTCCAGGAATCGGCGCAATAATACGAATGCCCAAAGCCGCAAGGCTCAAAGCAATGTCGTCTTCCAAATTTTTAATCCTCGAAATACGCACACCTGGCGCAGGAACGATTTCATAAAGCGTCACCGTTGGGCCTATCGTTGCCCGTATTTTGACGATTTCGATTTTATAATTCAACAGCGTCTCAATGATTTGGTCTTTATTCGATTCGAGTTCCGAACGGTCAATTTCTACTTTATTGTCTTCATAACTGTCCAAAAGTGGCAAAACAGGATATTCGTAACCCGACAATTCAAGTGTTGGATCATAAGGCGTTGAAATATCGCCATAAGGTTTTTCATTAAACAACTCACCTTGAACAGGTTTAATAGGCGTTGGGGGCGGCAAAATATCTCCCAAGTCGCTCGTTGGCGCAATAGGTTCTGTTTCGATTTCCAATTCCGTTTCACCCGCTTTCAAACTCGGCGCACGTGTTGCTGTATTTTTTGAAGTCAAATCAAACGCCCCGTTTTCATCTTCAACTGTTTCAACTGGTGTTGGAGGCGTGACCGAAGGCGGCACATCAAGGGCTTCCTCAATCACCGTTCTTTCTCCAGCCTTTATAGGTGCAAGCGATACTGAGGGGGGTGTTTCTTTTTTCTCGCTCGGCATACCCGTGAAACGGCGAGCTGTTTGACGTACATCAAATGTTTTGTTCTTATAACGGTCATCCCAAAGCGCATAAACAGCCGTTTTGAGTTGTTCGAGGAAATTTTTAAGCGTCAAACCCTTCAATTCAGGATTGTATGACCATATAATAAGGAAGGAAATGATGAGCAAAATGAGTAAAAAAGTACCAATCGCCCCTACAAAATTCATCAACCATTCGCTTATTGAACGACCAAAATTGCCCCCCCATGGAAAATTAGATTTATAAAAAATGAAACCAAACAGGATAGATAATCCAATCATCCAAGCCAAAGCATTGCGTAAACGACCGCCAAACCGACTCAAAGGAATATCGTTGATGATACCCAAACCATATTGCAGTAAGACATAAATTAAGAAAAATGAAGGCAACCCAAACAACCAAAACATCAAAAAATGCGAAACAATTGCACCCAAACGACCCAACCAATTGGACACTTCAATGTCTTGAAATATCAAATCCAACTCAAAATGGTTGACTTTGTCCTGATCAATTTGCCAAGTAAAAATATAGGAAAAACAGGCAACGAAAAGGTAGGTTGCTAAAAACAAAAGCAACACACCCATCAGTTTCGGTGTGCGCGGGTCATCGCCCATTATATTATTTTTGGATTTCGCCATGTCGAATTATCTCCTTTTAAAATTATAGTGTTCTATTCGTCAATGAATATATGTTTTTTTAAAAGCCATTAACAATTAAATAAAATGGACAGTTAATCACAAAAGTAGCATTTCCAATAGCTTCTTAATAAAAAATGCTGTTTTTTTCAATTTTTTGTTGAAATAAGTGCACCATTTTCATAAAACATATCTAAAAGTTTAGAGTCATTTTAGGCTTAAAATACTGAGGGGTATTGTGCAGACGCAACAATACCCCTCAGTATTTAACTCTATTTCCCTACTAATAAACCGCTTCAACAATGCGCTTAATCGTCTTCACATCACCCATTGTGTAATAATGTAAACACGGTACACCCGCAGCTTTCAGTTCTTTAGACTGTGCAATACACCATTCAATACCAATTTCACGAACTGCCTCATCATCTTTAGCAGACAAAACGGCATTCACAAAAATATCTGGTAAATTGATGAAAAACAAGCGCGGAATCCCAACCAATTGCGATTTTCTGGTAATCGGTTTCAAACCTGGCACTATTGGAACAGTGATACCCGCTTCCCGACAGGCTTTCACATATTCAAAATATTTAGAATTATCAAAAAACATTTGCGTTACAATATAATTCGCACCTGCTTCTACTTTTTGCTTCGCAAAATCCAAATCGGTTGCCAAATTGGGCGATTCAAAATGCTTTTCAGGATAACCCGCGATGCCAATACAAAAATTGGTTTTTGAACCTTTTGAAATATCAGGATCCAGGTATTTGCCCGTGTTCATATCGCTCATTTGCTTCACGAGGTCTAAGGCGTAGGCATGACCTTCGGGATGCGGTGCAAATTGCGATTCAAATTTGGCAGCATCGCCCCGCAAAGCGAGTACGTTGTTGATGTCCAAAAAATTGAGATCAATCAAAGCGTTTTCCGTTTCTTCCTTAGAAAAACCGCCGCAAATCAAGTGCGGCACAGCGTCCACGCCATAGCGATGCATGATAGATGCACAAATACCGACCGTTCCCGGGCGTTTGCGAATAGCCGTTTTTTCGTAATAGCCACTCGGTCTTTTGCGATAAATAAATTCCTCGCGGTGGTAAGTGACATCAATAAACGGGGGCTTAAACTCCATCAAAGGGTCAAGTGTATTAAAAATAGACTGCATAGAACCGCCTTTAATCGGAGGTAAAACCTCAAAGGAAATCAGCGTTTTACCTTGTGCTGCCTCGAAATAATCCGTAACTTTCATAAAATCTGTTTGATAATGGTTTATGTGAATGAGCCGCAAAGCTACAAAATGACTTAGATTGAATCCGATTTTATCTTCATAAGAATAAAATTCTCTTGAAAATGTTTATTTTTAAACAAAAAATTTCCAATTATTAATAATTGTTTTAAAATTATTAACAAAAACCATTTAAGCATGGTTAAATTTGCGGCTTCTTAAAATCGGTTAAGACACCAATTTCACTAATTACACGAATGAATTTGATATTATTAATTTTTATTCGTGTAATTTGTGCAATTCGTGTCCGTCAATAATTTAGACATCAAAAAAAAATGATTCAACGACTGTTAATAAAAAACTACGCCATAATTGAAAAACTCGACATGGGGTTTGCAAAAGGTTTGACCATCATTACAGGTGAAACGGGCGCAGGTAAGTCCATTTTACTTGGTGCATTGGGTATGATTTTGGGCAATCGAGCCGATACAAAGGTACTGTACAATGCTTCCGAAAAATGTATCATCGAAGGCTATTTTGATATTTCAGCCTACGATTTACAAGGCTTTTTTGATGAAAATGAAATTGATTTCGACCAAAATACCGTTGTGCGTCGTGAACTGTCTCCTTCAGGAAAAACACGTTCTTTCATCAACGATACGCCTGTCAATTTGAACCAATTGCGTGCTTTTTCAGGCAAATTAGTGGATTTACATCAACAATTTGACACTTTGGATATTCACGACGCATCTTTCCAACTGCAAATGATTGATGCTTTGGCGAACAACAAAGCCCCCCTCAGTATTTACCGTGAAAAGTATCGTTTGTTCCAAAGTGACAAAAAACGTCTGGCGCAGTTGGTTGAAAAGAATGAACGTTCTGCAAGAGAAATAGATTTCTTAAATTTTCAAATTGACGAATTTAATAAAGCAGAACTCATTGTCGGCGAACAAGATACGCTTGAAACCGACCAAGAGCGTTTGCAAAATGCGGAAACCATTAAGCGCAATCTTTCTGCTGCCTATCAAGCCATTAGTGAAGATGAAAACGCCCTCGTTGGGCAAATGCGCTCAATTAGTTCCAGCATCAGTCAAGTCAAAAAATACACCCCCTCAGTATCTAAACTCTATGAACGCTTCGAAAGCCTGATTTTTGAACTCGAAGACATTGGCGGCGAACTTGAAACCATCGCTGAACAAACGGAATACGACCCCGAACGCATCATTGACATTCAAACACGCCTTGATACCATCTATAAATTAGAAAAAAAACATGGTGTCGCTACTGTCGAACAACTTTTAGCCATTCAAGACGATTTGCAAAACCAACTCAATGCCTTTGGCGATTTATCAGAAGAAATTGAAAATTTGCAACAAAACATAGAGCAACAAGCAGAAATATTAAAAAAATTAGCAGGAGAACTGTCTGCAAAACGCAAATTTGTTATTCCTCAATTTGAGCAAAAAGTAGAAGCAATGCTCCAGCAATTGAGCATGGAAAACGCCCGACTAAAAGTACAAACTCTTGATTTAGAGGATCTTACACCAACAGGTGCCGATGACATTCAATTCCTATTTGCTGCCAACAGAGGTTCGCGCATGATGCCTATTAAAGACGTGGCTTCTGGCGGTGAGTTAAGCCGTTTGGCACTCTGCACTAAATCGCTTGTCGCTTCCGCTATACCTTTACCGACTTTGATTTTTGATGAAATTGACTCAGGCGTTTCTGGCGACGTGGCTTTGAAAATGGGTAATATTTTACAACAATTGTCTTCACATCATCAAGTTGTTGTCATCACGCACTCGCCACAAGTCGCTGCCAAAGCGGAAAAACATTACTTTGTCTATAAAACACATAGAGAAGACCGCACTTTAACGGATATACGCCCCCTCAGTAAAGACGAGCGTATCAAGGCAATTGCGGTTATGTTGAGCCAAAATCCACCATCAACGTCTGCTCTGGCAAATGCGAAGGAGCTATTGACAGCGGTTTAGGAGAAACACGACGTATCGGATACCTTTAAGGTATCCGATACGTATTTAATTCATAAACAGTTAATTATCATTCAATTACCTTCTTTTCATTCAGAATCTTATAATGCGGATAAGGGATTTCAACCCCCTCTCTATCAAACCGTTTTTTAATACTTTCAAGCAAATCCGTATAAACATCAAAACCAATGGCATTGCTATCTGCCCAAATCGCCCCCCTCAGTATCATCGCAAAATCGGTAAATCGAATGATTCTAACATCTACGGCAGGTTTGTCATTTTTTTTATCCTCCTCGCTCCGCACATCTTTAAATTTTGGATGTCGCTCTATTTCATCAGCAATGATGCTTTTTGCTTTGTCAATATCGGTATTCATCGCCACACCAAACTCGATGTATTTACAAATTTTCCCATCATTATAATCTGAATTGACAATCACCTCCGTTGCAATGACAGAGTTAGGAATAATAATACGTCTGTTTTCAATATCTCTGATAACCGTATGCCTCATCGTTATATCTTCAACAACACCTATATATATCTCCTTCACTTTCAATCTATCATTCACTCTGAAAGGTTTGAAAATAACAAGGAAAATACCTGAAATAATATTACTAAATGCCTGTTGTGAAGCAAAACCAATGGCAATGGCAAAGATACCCGCACCCGCCAACAATGAACTGGCTACCGAACTAAGCGGCGGATATTCTTTAATCGCTAAAATAAAGCCCACTGTGTAAATGATGCCCCGCAACGCATTAGCTAAAAATTTATAATTCGTCGGGTCGCTTTTGATGTCTTGACTATTGATACGAATAAACCTATTCAGCGCACGACGGCTTAACCACTCGATAAATATTGTTATAAGAATAACGAATATAAAAATAGCCAAGCTCTCGTATTCATCTGGCAACAGTTGTTTGATAAAATCCATTTTTTTAATATTTAAATATAAAATATATGTTAAAAAGGCAAAACAGTAGCTACCGTAAATAGGTATGAAAATAGCTACTAAAAAAATTAAATTTATTTAATTTTGATTGATAATCAATTATTTATACAAAATAATATTTTACAATTATAAAAATACATTTGTCACAAAAAGGCGCTAAATTTTTAAATAGTCGTATGTAAATGGCATTGTTTTAGCCTGTTAACGCATATTTAATCAATAAAAAGCAAGGTATGTCTCTTTTAAAGAAATACTATACAATTACTTTTTTATGGCTCATTGTCGGTGCCACAACAGCTGCAGCACAATCTTCCGCAGTAAAAGTAAATAACTCCAAAGGAGATGTCCCTACTTCTATTGACCGCCAATTTCGACGAGATGCGGCTCGACTCGCTTTACGACTTGATTCCGAAAAGGACGATGTCCGTTATTTGCCCGTAGGCATCAACCGCGACAATTTGATGAGTTTGTACCGTGCATTGTGTAATATATATTCACAAGACGAAACGGGTAAATCCATTGCTCGCTGCAATGTACACACATTTCCGAATCCATCAATTGACCACCTTGTTATCATCTATCGGCGCAATGTGGATTGGGCAGCACCCCTCAGTAAAGGCATCACAGAAACCACAAACCGTGACCTCAATAAACTACTCGACCAATACGACCTCGCTATTGAACGTCATGTTCAGTGGAATGATACACAAGATGCCATTACGCTGCGCTCAAAAGAGCCGCTGAATATGGCTGCCATTTCTGAACGTTTCCGCGACATTCCAGGTGTCATGCAAATTGACTTAGGACAAGCCAAATTCAGCGGCAACGACATTCGTGCAAAACGCATTGGCGGCGGCTGGGAAATCGAGTTTGTTCTCGCCATCGGTGTCAATCAACAACATTCTTGGAAATTTAAAGCCTTGGATAACAATCAAGTATCTCTTCTCAAAGAGTCTGGTAATCCGATGCCTTCTTGGATGAAATGTAATATTGAAGACAAAAACTTAGTCGCAAAGTTTTAATAATAATGATGAAGTATGAATGATAAATGATGAATACTGCCCCCTCAGTATGAGTGTAATATTCATCATTTATCATTCATACTTCATCATTATTACTCACTCTTTGTTTTTTGAATCAATAAAAATCGTCACAGGTCCATCATTGAGCAAAGCGACTTTCATATCTGCACTAAATACGCCTGTTAAGACTTTTAAACTTGATATTTCTGCCAATTCTGCTACAAATCGTTCATACATCGGCACAGCAAAATCGGGTTTTGCAGCCTTTAAAAAGGAAGGACGATTCCCTTTTTTTGTCGAAGCATGAAGTGTAAACTGACTCACAACAAGCATTTCTCCTTGAATATCCATGACAGAACGGTTCATCAAGCCATTTTCGTCGCCAAAAATCCGTAAATTAACAACCTTTGCTGCCAGCCATTTGATGTCTTCCAACGTGTCCACGTCTTCAACACAGAGGAGGATAAGCAACCCCTCAGTAATTTCAGATTTTATCTGCCCATCAATCGTTACCGATGCTTCTTTTACTCTTTGAATAACTACACGCATAAATTTATTTTTAGAATAATGTCAAATCCTCTGGCACAGCTCGATGCAAATCTGCACCATCATATTTAACCGAATTCAGTTTTTCAGAAACCCGATACATTTGCAACAAACCATCGAGTGGCTTTTGACACATAGATAATAAGGTGTCAATTGGCGTTTTATCCGAAAGCCATGCCGCACGTTCTTGTGCTGTCTTCAAAATGACGGGCATACGGGTGTGAATCGCTGCCATTTCCGCATTGGGCTCTGTTGTAATGATTGCAAAAGTTGTCAATATGGTTTTCCACACATTGTGGATACCTGCAAAAAACATTAATTCCTCATCGGTTTTCGTAATGCGAAACGGCTTTTTAACGCCGCCCTCATTGCGCCATTCATAAAAACTATCGGCAGGAACAAGGCAACGATGATAGAGAAACAGCTCTCGAAAGGACGGTTTTTCCAAAATTGTCTCCATACGGGCATTTATCAACGCTCCGTTTGGTTTACCTTCTTTTGCCCAACTGGGCACTAAGCCCCAATACATCGTTTGCAAATTGTTAGGCTCGTGATTAGTGATAACGTAGGCTTGTTGCGTCGGAGCAATATTAAAACTTGTCCGCAAATCTCCTTCGATTTTAACCTTTGGCAAGGCTTTTTTGATTTTCGGCTTGTCCGTTACGAATGAAAAACGTCCACACATGATTTTGTTTTCAATTTTAAAAAGTAAAACAAAAAAGTAAGATATTGATTATCAAGCCATTAACACTAACCCACAGGTTCTCAAAACAAAAACATATAAATTCAGTTCAAACAAATTCGTTTACCGCAAATAAAGACTTATACACACCTTTTTTTCAAGACCCCATAAACACCTAAGAATCAACACTTTAAAATACAGACTTATACACAAAACTTGTGTGTAACCCTGTGCATTACACCCCTGTTTGTACACATCCGTCAACACCCCTCAGTACAAGCTTTCTAAAAACGTGTATAACCTCGAAGTTGTGAGTAACATTGTGGACAAAGTTAACGCTCCGTAAACATTTACAAAGCGTGTGGGGAAAAAACAAACGGAACACTGCCTTATCCACAATAAATGTGGACAAACTGACAACTCATTGTATTTCAAAGTAAAAGGGTAGTGCATATTATGTTGATATCCTTAACAGTTTCACACAAGGCATGTGGGTGGAACAATTATTTCCACGTTTGTACACGAATCCACATCCCTAATAATAGGGGATAATTTTCAAAATTTAAATAAATTAGTTTATTATGTAATATTACAAAAGCAAAAATGAGACCGAAACAAAAAAATGTGTTTTCAAAAATAGGTTTATCGAAGTCGTCTTGTTTTTGAAAAACGTAAAATATAGGTGAGAAATGATGAAAAAATGAGATACCAAACTTTACATTAGAAAGCTGTTGAAAATCAACGTTTTGCAAACTCATTATTCATCATTTATCTATCATCATTTCGGAAGTGAGCGTTGCTTTATCATTTTTTCATACAAAAATTGCAACTACAAGTAAAATATACCGTTAACATATCTTTGAATCCGATATTTCTCTACATTTGCAACAATTTCTATCCTATTTATTAAACTCATAATCCAGACATGAAAAATTATTACACAGATAATCTGTACTATACAACAACAGCTTTTTCTCGTCAAATTTCATCTATTGCGGAAACGGCGTTCATGGATTTAGGTCTGACTCCTTCTGATGCGTATTTGATAATGGTCGTCAACGAAAAACCTAATGTCCAACCCACTGAAATCAGCGAAAGGATTTTGCTCGCACCTTCAACCATTACACGTATGATTGAAAAATTGGAAAAACGCAGCATCGTTACGCGTACACAAGAAGGGAAATACACGTATGTCGCTGTGACGACAAAAGGCAAAGACCTTTACACCAATATCATCGCTACATGGGACGAGATCCACGCGACTTTCACAAATAAACTCAACGAAGCAACAGTTGATTTGCTTGTTCAAAATACAAGCGCGGCGGCGGCTAAATTGAAGTAATGTTCTTCGAGCCGATAAGATTATAAGCAAAAAGACGATAAGGTTCACAAGTGGAATCCTATCGTCTTTTTGCTTATAATTATATATATGGTATTTAATATGAATATATAAGATATTAAAAATAAATATTTTACAAATACACCATTCACCATTAAATTATTGTTTATTCAATTTCCAATCATAATCTAAATAGCTGATGTCTGCTTTTTTATCAATTTTTACCTTTGAATACTTATTGATAAAGGCAATTACTGAGGGGTTGTCTTTTTTGAAATCACCTGAAAACCATGTGAAAATTTTAGACAATCCTGCTTTTTTAGACGATGTGATTTTATTACGTGTATCGTCATTGATGAAATTTTTCATTACCATATCCAATTGAGCATCCAATTTTTCAGCCGTAAAAGCCTCATTCAACAATTTTGGACATGACCTTGAAGCACAATTTACGGCTGCATGAATGCGCGGGTCATTGTATTTGGGGCGTAAAATGCCATGTTCAATATTGTTTAAATTGTACATTTTTCCTTCAATTTTGATGAAATCAATAGCCCATGTATCACTCACAAAAGGAATTCCTTTTTGAATATCTTTTATACTTTCCAACGGGTAATGATCGCATATCAGATTGATAGTGAACGCATTATACGCATTTATCCAATACGCTTTTTGTTCATTTTTATTCCAGTTTTTGTCATTTGGATATCCTTTTGACAATAAACTCAAATACGAATTCAGCAAGGCACTGTCTTTTATAAAACCATTATAATCAACCCACCCCTCAGTATTCACATGCTTTTTGAGCAAACTGTCGAAAGCCGCATGACTGATAGGCTTCGAGGAAGAGTTAACGTCTTTAACACCTAGGCACGCTGAAAGGCTTATCAAAAGAAAACCGATTAAAACGATTTGTAATTTTTTCATTTTTAAAATTTGAAATAAATTTTTAAGAATTTGCTTTAATCCAAATATACGAAAGTTGTATCACGAAAACATCACGATTATTTTTTTAATAAAAAAAGCAAAAATGACTTTCAAAAACACCAATTTTACAAAAAAATTGATAACCAAATTCTATCAAAATGAGAAATGACTTTAAAGTTTTTGCTGTCCTTTCTGTCGGTTTGACGGCTGTTATTGGCTTTTTTTGGCACTCTTTCTGGTGGGCATTTATTGTTGTTGGCCCACTTGTCTTACTCGGCATCTACGATATGTACCAAACGCATCATGCCCTTATGCGCACATTTCCCCTTGTTGGACGTGGTCGCTATTGGATGGAATGGCTGCGCCCTAAGATTTATCAATATTTTGTAGAATCGGATATTGATGGTCGTCCGTTCAACCGCACGGAGCGTAGCATTGTTTATCAAAGAGCGAAAAAAGAGGTGGATACCACGCCTTTTGGGACGCAACTCGATGTTTATGAAGAGGGTTATGAATGGATGAATCACTCCATAGCGGCGCGTGATTTCGGCGATTTGAATCAAGATCCACGTGTTTTGGTCGGTGGACCTGACTGCAAACAGCCTTATTCTGCCAGCATTTTCAACGTTTCGGCCATGTCTTTTGGCTCTCTAAGCACCAATGCGATTTTGGCGTTGAATGCAGGTGCTAAAATCGGCAACTTTGCTCACAATACAGGCGAAGGTGGTTTGAGTCCGCACCACCTTGCGGAAGGAGGCGATTTGATTTATCAAGTCGGCACAGGTTATTTTGGTAGCCGTACAAAAGGTGGCTTTTTCTCACCTGAAAATTTTGCGAAGACCGCAGCACACCCCTCAGTAAAAATGATAGAATTGAAGCTGTCGCAAGGCGCAAAACCTGGTCATGGCGGCATTTTACCTGCCAAAAAGAATACACCTGAAATTGCTGCGATTCGGGGCGTTGAACCATTTACGGATGTCCTGTCGCCGCCTTTTCATTCCTCTTTTAATACGCCTTTGAGTTTATGCCATTTTATAGGTCAATTGAGGGAGTTGTCAGGCGGCAAACCGATTGGTTTTAAGTTGTGCGTAGGACATAAAAGCGAATTTTTAGGTATTTGTAAAGCGATGGTAAAAACAGGTATTAAGCCCGATTTCATCAGCGTTGATGGGGGCGAAGGGGGTACAGGTGCTGCGCCATTGGAGTTTTCCAATTTTGTCGGTATGCCTTTCAAAGAGGGTTTGGCTTTTGTACACGATGCATTGACGGGTTTTGACCTACGAAAAGACATAAAAATCTTTTCTGCAGGTAAGGTTACAAGCGGTTTTCACCTGTTTCGAGCCATGGCTTTGGGCGCAGATGCGTGTTATTCGGCGCGTGCCATGATGATGGCTTTGGGTTGTATTCAGGCTTTGGAGTGCAATCTCAACTCTTGTCCAACAGGAGTAGCGACGCAAGACCCTGAATTGGTCAAAGGTTTGGTTGTCAATAATAAAAAAGTGCGTGTGGCTCAATTTCAAAAAGCAACGGTTCATGCTTTTGTGGAACTTTTGGGTGCATCGGGCTTAGAAAGAGCCGACCAAATTCGGCGTTCTATGGTCAATCGTCGTGTAACGATGAGTGTGTCAAGTCGATATGATGAGTTGTTTCCGTATCTCAAACGGGGCTGTTTGTTGCATGATTCTATGGTTCCCGAATATTGGAAACCCTATATGCAAGAAGCTGATGCAGAGGGTTTTGTGAAGAGTTTTGAAGATTTAACGATATAATTTTTTGTCATTCTGAACGCAGTAAAAGAATCTGTATAAAGCTGTAAATCAATAGTTTATACAGATTCTTTCACTGCGTTCAGAATGACAAAAAAGCATATTACTATTTCACCTCAAACCCTAATTTTTTCAAATCCTCCCAAAACTGCGGATAAGACTTGCCGACGACTGCGGGTTCTTCAATTTCAATTTCGTGGAACATCGCCAAAGGTGCAAAAGCCATAGCCATGCGGTGGTCTTCGTATGTAGGGAAAGTAGGTGTTGATTCAAAATTTAATTTTCCTTCTACCATAAAGTATTGTTTTTGAGACTTTTGTGAGAATCTTGCTGGCATTTTCACAAACGACACCCCGACCTTTGCTAACTCATTTTTCAAAGCGGCAACACGGTCAGTTTCTTTTATGAACAATGTTTCTAAACCTGTAAACAAACCTTGCACGTTGCGACCTGCACAGACAACTGCCAACGTTTGAGCAATGTCAGGACATTTCACAAAATTCCATTCAAAAAATTCTGTCTTCGGATTGCCTGTTTTTTTCAAATGAACACCCCCCTCAGTATAAACCGTGTCCACGCCAAAATGGAAGCCAATTTCAGTCACAACAGAGTCACCTTGCGAGCTGTTTTTGAATAAACCATTGAGTTTCAAGTCCAATTCATCGGCAAAAGCCGCCATTGCGTAGTAATATGAAGCGGCAGACCAATCGGCTTCAACCGTTATTTCACGTGGTTGATAGGCTTGTTTTTCGACTGTAATCGTATTGCCTTTCCATGTATGTTTTACACCAAAATATTCCATCAAAGACAATGTCATTTTGATATAAGGCAGACTAACAATTTTACCGTCAAGGGTCAATTTCAAACCTTTTGGCAATGTCGGTGCAACGAGTAATAAAGCAGAAATATATTGACTCGACGTATCGGCAGGAATAATTAAACCATTGGTTGTCAAATGTTTAGGTGCATTTATTTTTAAAGGTGGATAACCTTCGTTTTCCAAATATTCAATATCGCAACCTAATGCCAGCAGCGCATTAACGAGTTTTCCAATAGGTCTTTGTTTCATACGTTCCGATCCTGTCAGGATTTGAGTGCCTTCTTGCAATGCAAAATAAGCGGTCAAAAAGCGGAAAGTTGTTCCCGCAGCACCACAATCGAAGATATCGCTATCGGTTTGCGCTAACAATTTGACAAGCGTTTGCGAATCGTTAGAGGTCGAAAGGTTGTGAATGGGGAAATCCGTTTCGCATAAAGCCTGAATAATCAGAACACGGTTTGAAAAACTTTTTGAACCGTCGAGCGTGATTTCTCCAACGATGTTGCGGTTGGGTTTTGATATTTTATAGGATGTCATTCGTTTGAAAAATTAATTCGTTTTTCTAAGATAATGACGCAAAAATAGCAATTTTGCTGATGTTTCTATTTCAAAAACTAAGACAATGACAAACTACGTCAAAAACCTCCGAAACCTCCTTGCTGCCAACGGCGATGAAAAGAACGCAGATTGGTCGCAGCAATACTTGAAAGACCAATTTGTGCTTTTTGGCATCAAAGCCCCTTTGCGGCGTACACTTTTCAAGCAATTTATGGCTGAAAATGCACCCCCTCAGTATGATGCGCTTTATGACCTCGTTTGGGAACTGTGGTTAGAACCTGAAAGGGAATTTCAATATTTTGCTATCGAATTGCTTGAAAAATATAAAAAAACGTGGGCAGAAGACATGATTGAGTTGTTTGAAAAAATCATCGAAACCAAATCATGGTGGGATTCGGTGGACTATATCGGCAGTGCTTTGGTGTCTGTTTATTTTAAAAAATATCCTAAACAAATTAAACCCGTTACAGAAAGGTGGATGGCATCGGGTAATATGTGGCTACAACGGGTTTCCCTCATTTTTCAATTGACTTATCGCAAAGAAACGGATACAGAGTTGATGTTCCATTATATACGGCAACTGACACATTCCAAAGAGTTTTTTATTCAAAAAGCGATTGGTTGGGCATTGCGACAACACGCTCGAACAGATGCAGATTTGGTCAGACAATTTGTCGAAAATACAAAATTAGCCCCCCTCAGTAAAAGAGAGGCTTTGAAGCATATTGGATAGAATTTCAAGAATTGAATATGAATTTTGAACTTTCAAAGCATATTTTTGTAGTAGAGTAGAAAAATTTATGTTTATGACAAATAAGGAAAAAAAGGAAACAGGAAACGACGAAAAACCTTTCGTTAACCCCATTGACAAGGACAAAGTAGCCGAAAACCCTGGTTTGCTGCCTTATGCACATACCGCAGGGAGTGCGGTCATTCGCCCCGAAGACAAAGGCAGAATCAAAGGCAATGCGATGATGGCGATGTACGAGCAAACCGACCGCCAAATGCACCAATTGAAAGAGCAAATGGAAACGCTCGTGGCTCAAGCCCAATCGTTGCAACGCCGCCAACAGATTTCAGAAGTGATTTATCAAGCGACTTTGGGTTTCCGTCCTGTCATGGGTCACGTTTATCATTTATATGAAAAAAAAGATGGTTCTCATACCATTTCGCTCATTGCACCCGATGAATGGGGACGAAATCAACCTTATCGGTATTTGGCGACGGTGCAGTTGTTGTATGACCATACGTGGGAGGTTTTGAAGCAAGCCGATGATTTTGATTCGTAAAGACGCAATATTTTGCGTCTCTGATATTTGATTGTCATTTATTCGTAATAGGCACAATTTTGTGTCATTTACAAGTGTTTGTCGCTAATAATTGGAGACACAAAATATTGCGTCTCTACGTGTTATCCCGAAAAAAAAAATTATGCTTTCCTTCCTTTTATCTATCAAAATCCCTTTTTGATATAAATAAATGCGCCATTTAGGGTTTATGGGGTTAACATTGTCTCATGGATTATGGATATGGTGTGAAATTTGAAACATAGATGTTTCTCATCATGTTTTAATAGTCATTTAAAAAAACAAGACTTGCGATGTATCAAAAACTCATTATTTTAGGAATTTTATTGTCGGCATACAGCGTGTCGGCACAAGAAGTGTGGTCACTTGAAAAGTGCATATCAACAGCACAGGAGAACAATCGGACGATTAAGCAGAGCCAAATTTCGGTCAAAAATGCTCAATTAATCAATAAGCAAGACAAATATGCGGTTTATCCGACTGTTTCTGCATCGTCGAATTTAGGTTTTAACTTCGGTCGGAGTGTCAACCCTGCGACGTATCAATTTGAAAACATCAGTACCCGTTACAATGGTATCAATTTGTCGGCGGGTGTGATGTTGTACAACGGCGGACGGATTCAGAATCAAATCAAGCAAAGTTCGATGGATATTCAAGCGGCACAAGCTGATTTGGAGCAAGTTGCACAGAATATTTCGCTACAAGTTGCTCAGGCTTACCTTCAAATTTTGTTGAACGAAGAGCAGTTGACGAATGCTAAAAAACGGTCGCAAACGACTTTGAGCCAATTGGATCGCATAGAGAAACAAATCAAAGCAGGTGCAGCCGCACAAAATGCTCGTTATGACCTCGCTGCACAGGTGGCAAGAGACGAACAGACAATCGTTACAGCATCAAACAGTGTCGAATTGAGTTATTTGAATTTGAAAAATTTATTAGAACTCTCGCCCGATAAAGATATGAAAATTGAAGCCCCCTCAGTAACGATTCCCAAAGATGTTAATCCAGATAATTATTCATTCAGAATGGTTTATAACCAAGCGTTGGGTAATCAACCCCAGATTCGGGCGGGAGAATCACGCATAAAAAGTGCTGAAATCGGCGTAAAAATCGCACAAGCGGCTCTTTTACCCAGTTTATCTATGAGCGGAAATATTAATTCAAACTTTTCAAGTACGATTAAGGATTTTACAAAAGCCATGACTGCAACGGTGCCTGTTACGCAATCGGGTACAGCGACATTCAATGGTCAAACAGCCCCTGTTTCATTGACATTCAATCAAACGGTTGTGACAGATGCGCCTAAAAAGCCCTACTTCAATCAAATCGGTGATAACTTTGGTCAAGCGGTCGGTTTTAATTTACAAGTACCGATTTGGGACGGCTATCAACGTCGGACAACCATAGAAAGACAACAGTTATCTGTTGATAATCAAGTAATTACGCTTGATAGAACAAAACAACAATTGAAATCCGATGTTCAAAATGCCATTGCGTCGGCTCGTGCAGCACGTAAGCAATACGAAGCGGCTCAAAAAACATTAGATGCTCAAAAAGCAGCTTTTGATGCAACCGACAAACGTTTTCAAATTGGTGCTGCAAACGGTTTTGAGTTTGCTCAGGCGACTTTGCAACTTGATACCGCAGAGCGCGATGTAGTTGTGGCTAAGTACGATTATCTTTTCCGTTTGAAAATCGTCGAGTTTTATGAAGGGAAAAAACTAACGTTGAAATAAATCACGGATTATAAAGGCGGGTTGGATTTTAGAGATTAGGAGACCCCCTCAGTATTTTACGGAATCTTATCTGAAATTTTATCAAAAAAATATAAAAGCAAAACAAAAACAATGGCTGTTCAAAATAAAAAGAAAAATAACAAACTCATTTGGATTTTAGTCGGCGTTGTTGCCGTGCTACTGATTGTTGCCGTTTTCGTAAGCAAAAACAAAAAAGTAGGTGAAAAAATATATGCTGAAAAAGTAGCAACCCGCACCATTCAAGAAACCGTTTCGGCAAGTGGACGTATTTTTCCAGAAAAAGAAATCAAAGTCAGTTCTGACGTTTCAGGTGAAATCGTTGAGTTACCTGTCAAAGAGGGTGATTCTGTTCGTGCAGGACAATTGCTTTGCCGTGTTGATGCTCGTATCTATCGCGACCAATTGACACGTGGCGAGGCAAGCGTTAACGCCTCTCGCGCTCAATATGCCAATGCTTTGTCGAATATTGAAAGTGTTCGCGCTCGTCAACTACAAATTATTGCTCAAAAAGAACAATTACAAGCCCAGTTGAAGCAAACTCAACAGTCGTTCAAACGCAATGAACAATTGCATAAAGAGGGTGTAATTTCAGATGCTGATTTTGAAACAGCTCAATCGCAGTTGCGTCAACAAGAAGCGACGATTAGAGCGACAGAAGCACAGATTAAAGCCGCGTTGAATGATATTGCTTCTTCTCAGAAAACAGCAGAAGCAGCGCAGTACAATGTCAGAAGTTCAGAAGCATCGCTTAAAGAATTACAAACCAATCTAAACCGTACTTCGATTTACGCGCCTGTTGATGGTGTTGTGTCAAAATTAACCATCGAGAAAGGCGAACGTGTGGTCGGTACAGCCCAAATGTCGGGTACAGAAATCATGCGTATTGCCAATCTTTCGGCTATGGAAGTTCAAATTGATGTCAGTGAAAACGACATTTTGCGTCTGGCTGTTGGCAATGACGTGGATATTGAAATTGATGCGTTTTCAGGACGTAAGTTCAAAGGACGTGTTTCAGAAGTGGCAAACACGGCAAGTAACGCATTTACAGCATCAGGTGCAGTGAATTTGACGACAGACCAAGTAACCAATTTTGTTGTCAAAGTTCGGATTGACCCAGCGAGTTATGCGGATTTGATGCGCAATGGTCGTCCGCCGTTCCGTCCTGGTATGTCTGCGTCAGTTGATATTCATACTAAATCGGTTGCCGATGCAATCAGTGTGCCGATTCAAGCCGTAACGACACGTGACGAAGAAGCAGACCTCAAAAAAGCCAAAGCCGCCGCAGAGAATGAAGGTACACAGCCCAAAGAGAAAAAATCGGTTCAAGCTGTAAGAGAAGTTGTTTTCATTGTTTCAGGCGACACTGTTAAAATGGTAGATGTCAAAACAGCGATTCAAGACAATCAGCACATTCAAATCATTTCAGGTTTGAAAGGCGATGAGGAAGTTGTGGCAGCACCTTTTAATTTGATTGCTCGAAAATTGAAATCGGGAACTAAAATTCAAAAAGTAACTGAAAAAGAACTTTACAGCAGTGCCGCAGATAAGAAGAAGGATTAGCGGTTTTGTTTTCATAAAAAAAGCCTCGTGTGATTTTGCACGAGGCTTTTTTTGTGATGTTATATGATTCAAATAATTATTACCATTTTAGAGAAGTTATTTTATTAAGTTTTGAAAAAGAGATAAAACAAAGTACCGATTAATATCATCACAGTCATAAATACTATTTGCTTTTTACTCATAGAAAACTTTTCGTTAGCATTTTTAAATTGAAAAACCGCACCAATTAAATAACATATTATCAATATGATATCCAAAATAATTGAAAAATATTGCTTTTTATCGTTTTGCTCTAAAATTTGTGTCAATTTAAAGATGGAATAAAGAATTAGACTTATTGCAATAAATATACGTATTGATTTATTTTTCATAACTCTTTTTTTTTAAGAAAGCGGTGAAATACTAATTTCACCGCTTCTATTATTTAGTACGATATCATTACAAATGTATTTACTTAGAGCCTAGGCATCCATATCCTGTGTTTATCGAACTAACTATGAACTTTGCAGTCATAACTGCACCACAAACTTCCATAGCGGGTCCTGTGTACATACACATAGCAGCGTCGCCTAAAAAGTTGAAAAAATTGCTTGTAAAGCCACTCATGAAACATTTATTAATCCTATATACAGGTGGTGAAATAGGAGTAAAGATTATTCCTTGTTTTGCGAAAGCAAAGCTAATAAATTTAGGAATGTCTTGAACACTATATTTATTCAATAAAGATGTAAGTTTTACAATATTGCTATTATAAGGTTTTCCTACTAAGTCCCACATTTCTTGTTCATTGCTTACTTTTAGAAAATTGAAAACTGCGGTTGTTGCACGTTGTTCTAATCCATTAGAGGTCGTAAAATCTACATTTGCAAAAGCTTGCCCTTCAATAGTTAACAAGTCATTACCAAGACTGTTCAATGCGACTATCTGTGATTTCATCATTTGTAAATCCTCTGATGACATCGCATAATAGATTTGACTTTCGGTACTACCTTCTTCTAATGTAAGAGGTTGATACAAAGAATTACTACCCAACTCATTAATCGTTAAAGACTCCTTAGTACAATAACTAAAAAACAGTATTGCAACTGCTAAACTACATAGTACAAAAATTTTGTTTTTCATTCTTTTTGAATTTAATAATTTGTTGCCTACACTAACGCTTTCAGCTTTTCGCCCTACTTCTTTTGAGGTGGTTTTAGGTTATACCACAATAATAGTTGCATCTTAATAAATTGAATTTTATTCTAATTTTAATTTATTTCAATCTCTTTAGGCTCAAAAAAAAATTAATTGTTAAAGAGAAATGTGTTACTTAATGAAAGTTGCTTTTAATTATTTTCAAGATATTAAGATGCGAATTAATAAGTGCAAAGGTTGTAATGAAAACAGAAAAAAATATCAAATGAAAGGTTATACTTTATAACTGAAAGCTCTATATTTATGCTTTTAAATTATAAATAAATGGAAATAGGTCAAAAAATTAAAAAAGTAAGAGAGTTGAGAAACTTTACTCAAGATTATGTTGCAACTCAATTAGGTATTTCCCAAGAGGCATATAGTAAAATTGAAGCAAACAAAACGAGTGTTTCTATTCAAAGAATTGAAAAAGTTGCAGAAGTTTTAGGGATTAATATCTTTGATTTGATGAATTTTGACGAAAGCAAAGTATTTTTTAACTTTTCAGAAAATGACCAAAATAATGCCCAGATTGGTTATTTTGGCTCGAATGAAACGATTAAAGAGTTAAAAGAGCTTTACGAAAAAATGGTAGTACAACAAAAAAGTGAGATAGAATTTCTCCGTAGCCTTTTAAAAAGTAAAGATTGAGGTCTCCTATCGGTAAGAAAAGCCTCGTGCATGACAATGCACGAGGCTTTTTTGTAGAAAATACTGAGGGGGGCTACATCGCTTTGAGTGTTTGTTTAAAATGTCTTATTTTGTTTTCGATGCTATCCAATTGCTCTGTAAATTGATTTTTAATATGTGCATCTAATTGTTTTTCAGCAGCAAGCGATTCAATACCGAACTTGATTTTTTCAATATTGCTAAACATAAAATTATCCAACTCGTCAGTTGGTAAACTAAGCATATAGTCTTTCATCATTTCTTTTTGCTTAGACAATGATTTTGTTGCCCAATATTTTTTTAAGAAATTTTCGTGGTTGTATGTCATTTTTATAAATTTTTAAGACGTTTAGTTTATGTCGGTTTCATTACAAAAATAAGTATTTTTCTAAGAAAATATATTTTTGTATGCAACAATATATTAGGGTCAGTTAGATAAACTTTTTGTTTAAAATAAAAAGTTTATCTAAATTTTAAAAATTCTCTTACTTTTGTAAGCTTTCAACATTATCCATAAATTATCGTTGAAACCATACCCCTCAGTATAACTTTGAATTTTTGATTTTATAAAGATATTTTATGGCAAAAAGAAATACCGATACGCCCAATAATGGCAGTCGCCTTGATGAGAATGGCGACCATATCATTACGTTGGGCAATATGTATCAAGATTATTTTCTCGACTATGCGAGTTATGTTATCCTTGAAAGGGCAGTGCCGCATATCCATGACGGTTTGAAACCTGTGCAACGACGTATCCTTCATGCGATGAAAGAAATGGACGATGGGCGTTATCATAAGGTGGCGAACATTATTGGGCAGACGATGCAGTATCATCCGCATGGCGATGCGTCCATTGGTGATGCACTCGTCAACTTAGGACAAAAAGATTTAGTGATAGATTGTCAAGGCAATTGGGGCGATATCCGCACAGGTGACGGGGCAGCAGCGCCACGTTATATTGAAGCCCGATTGACACCTTTTGCTCGTGATGTTGTTTTCAATAATCAAACAACTGAATGGCAATTGTCTTACGATGGTCGTAAACGTGAGCCTGTTACATTGCCGATTAAATTTCCTTTGTTGTTGGCGCAAGGTGTGGAAGGTATCGCTGTTGGTCTTTCGACGAAGATTTTACCACACAATTTTATTGAACTCATCAAAGCCAGCATTGATTTATTGAAAGGGCGTTCGCCAAATATTTTACCTGATTTTCAGACAGGTGGTATGGTTGATGTGACAAATTACAACGGTGGCAAACGGGGTGGAAAAGTACGTGTCCGCGCGCGTCTTGAAATTTCAAAAGATAAAAAATGCCTACTGATCAAAGAGATTCCTTATGGCACAACAACGGGTGATTTGGTTGACTCTATTTTAAGAGCTGCCGATAAAGGGAAAATTAAAATTAAAAAGGTGGTTGACCAAACTGCAAAAGATGTCGAGGTGGTTATTGAATTACAATCGGGTGTTTCGCCTGATGTGACGATGGATGCGCTTTATGCTTTTTCAGATTGTGAAGTTTCTATTTCGCCAAACGCTTGTGTGATTTATGATAACAAACCCTTGTTCATGGATGTCAACGAAATGCTGCGATTGGATACAGAGTTGACAAAAAATCTTTTGAAACAAGAGTTAGAAATTAGAAAAGGCGAATTAGAAGAGAAGTGGCATTTTGCGAGTTTGGAAAAAATCTTTATCGAAAACCGCATTTATCATCAAATCGAAGAAGCTGAATCGTGGGAACATGTCTTGAAAATCATTCCACAGGAATTAAGAATATATGTCCTTGAACCAGACGCAGTTGCTCAACCGAATGACAAACGGCTCGTTTTACTGAGGGGGCTATCAGAAGAAGACGTAACCCGTTTGACGGAAATTCGTATCAAACGCATTTCAAAATACAATGCTTTTGCTGCCGATGAAATGCTCAAAAATGTGCTTGATGAATTGGCACAAGTCAAACATGACCTTGAACATTTGACGGAATACACGATTGCGTATTATGAAATGTTGTTAAAAAAATACGGAAAGGGTAGAGAACGTCAAACAGAGATCCGCGTTTTTGATACCATTCAAGCAACAGAAGTTGTTGCAAATAATGCTAAACTTTATGCCAATCGCAAAGACGGTTTCATTGGTACAGGTTTGAAAAAAGGAGATGATGTCGAATTTGTATCTGACTGTTCTGATATTGATGAAATCATTACGTTTAGAAAGGATGGTAAATTTCAAGTGGTCAAAGTAGCTGATAAAGTCTTTGTCGGTAAAGATATTATTCATGTAGCCGTTTGGCGCAAAGGAGATGAGCGAACAACTTACAATCTTATCTATTTGGATGGCAAATCAGGAACAAGTTATGCCAAACGTTTTAACGTTACGGCTATAACACGTTCCAATGAATATGACTTAACGCAAGGCAATCCGAATTCAAAACTGTGGTATTTTACAGCAAATCCTAATGGTGAATCCGAAGTTGTGTCGGTTCAATTGACCCAAAGTTCTACGGCAAAAATCAAGCGTTTTGATTTTGATTTTGAGACATTGTCTATCAAAGGGCGTGCTTCGCAAGGGAATATTGTAACGAAATATCCTGTTCGGGAGGTTAAGCAAAAGACCGTTGGTAAATCAACATTGGGTGCAAAAAAGATTTGGTTCGACGATATTACGGGCAAACTGAATGATACAGAAAGAGGCCGTTTAATAGGCGAATTTGATACGGGTGACAATATTCTTATTCTCTACAAAGATGGTTCTTTGGAGATTTGTGAGGTGGATTTGGTGAAGCATTTTGAATTGAATGACATATTACATCTTGGAAAAATAGAGCCACATACAGTTGTGACATCTGTTCATTTTGATGGTAATAAAGGTTGGACGATGGTTAAACGCTTTAAAGTTGAGGGTATAAAAATAAACGACAGGCTTAGTTATTTGACAGACCACAAGAAATCGCAAATGCTTTTTGTCTCTGTAAAACCTAAACCATGTATCAATTATGCGATTAAGATTGGTTCTAAAAAAATGGATGGTGGCGAAGTGAGCCTTGCAGAATTCATTGATATTAAAGGTTGGAAAGCTTTAGGTAACAAATTGAGCGACCAAAAACTCTTAGATGTAAAGGAAGTTGTCGTGCAAAATGAACCAGAAGAACCTGTTGAATTGAATACTGAATCTAATGAAAGTGAAGATGATAGTGGTGAAACACCCAAATCAAACCCTCGTTTTCAAGCAGGAGATACAATAGAATTTGATTTTGGAGATTAAGAAGTTCCACGTAGAACAATAAAAAAAGCCTCACGTATCTTACGTGAGGCTTTTTTATTGTTCTACGTGGAACTTTAGTAGTTCTTTATTAACCAGTCTTTAAAGCTTGTAAAGTCTGTTCCTATCTGTGTAGCACTTTTTTCTTTATCAGCGAGGCTGGCTAAACGTTCTGGAATAGATATTTTTCGCTCTAAAATACTTTCCATATCGTCTAAGAACTTCGTCGGATGGGCAGTTTCTAAGACTACGCCTACTACATCATGCTCTTTCTGATACTCTTTTAAAGCCAAATAACCCACAGCACCATGAGGGTCAATGATGTAATTATACTTCTTAAAGACCTCTTTTACGCCTTCTTTTGTTGCTTCATCATCAAAAGTATAACCTTTTATTTCCTTTGTCATATTGTTCCACGTAGAACCATAGATATCTAACATGCGAGTAAAATTAGAAGGATTGCCAACGTCCATAGCGTTAGAAAGCGTTCTTACTGAGGGGGTCGGTTTGTACTCCCCTGTCTCTAAATACTGTGGAACGACATCGTTTGCATTCGTTGCAGCGATGAATTCCTGTACAGGTAAGCCCATTTTTTTAGCAAAAAGCCCTGCTGTAAGGTTGCCAAAGTTGCCAGAGGGCACGCTGAAAACGACAGGTTTGCCGTTCGTTTCAAGCTGTTTATAGGCTTCAAAGTAGTAGAAACTTTGAGGTATTAAGCGGGCAATATTGATAGAATTGGCAGAACTTAAACGAATTTTACTCGTCAAAGTATCATCTAAAAAGGCTTGTTTCACTAAGGCTTGACAATCATCAAACGTGCCATCAACCTCTAAGGCAGCAATGTTTTTACCCAATGTTGTCAATTGTTTTTCTTGCAACATACTTACTTTGCCCGAAGGATAAAGGATAACGACCTTTATGCCCAATGCTTCATAGAACCCAGCCGCTACGGCCCCACCCGTATCACCTGATGTTGCAACCAAAATGACTAATTCTTGATTGTCATTTCTATTAAAATAAGACATCAATTGCGCCATAAACCGTGCGCCAAAGTCCTTGAAAGCCAATGATGGACCATGAAACAACTCTAAAATATGGGTATTGTCATCGAGTTTGACAACAGGTGCAGGGAAGTCAATAGCGGACTCAACGATATTTTTTAAGTCGTTTTCAGGTATCGCATCGCCTATCATTGTCTTTGCGACTTCAAAAGCAATGCTTTGGAACGACTGACTTTTTAGATTTTTAATGAAATTTTCAGGCAATCGAGGGATACTTTCGGGCATATACAAGCCATTGTCTTCTGGTAAACCTTTGAAAACAGCTTGTTTGAGGGAGACGAATTTTGTCGGATTTTTTGTACTATAAAGTTTCATTGCTTGATTTTGACGCTTAATTAAGCGAAATTTAATTGGTTATAAAAACAAAAGTTCTACGTGGAACACGGATTTTATATAGAAATTGTGTTCCACGTAGAACAATGAAGTTATTTAACAGAGAACTGTACCTTCCATATTGATAGGTGAAATGTACAATTCACATTCAATATTATGCTTTTCATAGATTTTTTGCATTGCTATACCTGTATTTTCAGCTACTAAACTGTTTTCAGATAGTGCAAAAATAGATGGACCTGAACCTGAAATAGAGCAACCAAGCACCCCCTCAGTATAAGCCGCTTCTTTTATCTCAAAAAAGTGCGGAATTAATGAAGCACGTTGTGGTTCGATAAGCACATCAACCAATGAGCGACGAATCAAATCAAAATCAGAATTGAACATACCTATGATGAATGCGCCCATATTGGCGGTTTGTTTGACGGCATTTTTCAAGGACACTTCTGTTTTTAGCATCGCCCTCGCCTCTTTTGTCAACACTTCTACTTTGGGATAAATGACCGTGGCGTACATACCACGTGGTACATGAATACGATGCACATCATTTGTCGCAGAATCACGCACCAGTGTAAAACCACCTAAAAGTGATGGCGCAACATTGTCTGCATGAATAGCACCACTTGCGATACTCTCTCCTAAGACTGCAAATTCAAGTAAATCACGTTTTTCCAACGGGCGACGAAGCAATTCATTGATGGCAAAAACGGCTGCTGCCGCACTCGCTGCACTTGACCCTAAGCCTGAACCGAAAGGCATTTTCTTATGAATGTCCATTTCAATACCGCGTTTTGATTCGCCTAAATGTTCGAGCAGTTTCAACGCAGCATAGCCTGCTGTATTTTTTTCTGCTTCATAAGGCAGTTTGCCACCTGTTATTTTGGTGATACGCAAACCAGGTTCGTTTGAAAAACGGACAACGATTTCGTCGCCTGGTTTTTCCAAAGCGAAACCGAGAACGTCAAAACCACATGCGACATTCGCTACACTGGCTGGTGCGAAAACTTTGATGCCCGTTTTGTTTTTTGTTGAAGTAATAATAGTCGGATTAGACATTTCCATATTGTAGCATTTTTGACCCCCTCAGTATTTTGAATATTCAAAAACATATTTGTTCCACGTAGAACAATATAGGGTATAAAAAAAAGAATTGAGATGTGTTAACACCCCAATTTTTTACTGATTAAGTGGTGCAAAGTTACGTGGAAATTCCACTAAATTCATCTTGCCTTTTAAGATTTTATATCTTTTAGAAAAAGTATAAGGCACTAAAGAAAAAAGGTTCGTATTCTTGCGAGATACGAACCTTTTTTCTTTTAGAATAAAACCTATTGGAACTTCCGTTTTAAGAACCAAGTATTGTCGTTGAGTGTAAAACCAAGATTGATTCTGAAATAATTTTCAGTAATGATTTTAGTTTTTAACTGACCATATTCTAAGCCTAGATTCATATAAGAAATTTGTTGACCTCGACCAACACGTAAAGGCAAACACATACCAATCGTGCCAGCTGTATTTTTCACTTGTTCACCTCCTAAACTACGCGGGTCTGAACCTGTATGAAAACCAACACGATATCTAACTTTTTCTTCTTCTGATTTCAACTTGTTTTTGTCGAGAATAAACTCTGCACCAGCAGAAAACTGATTGGCATCTAAAAGCGTTTCAGGTTTTGCATCATTTTTATACTGACTCCATTTTGAAGCCTTGTACTCGATACCGCCCTTGAACAATAAACCATTTTCGTACATAATGCCTGCACTATATTCGGAAGGCAAAACGCCACTACCCGCTTTGTCGGTAAAACTTGTAACAGAGTCAACCAAAGTACCCAAAACGCGATTGTAATAACGATTAGATTTAGTCGTAAAACTTGTTGAAGGATTGCCATAGAGACCAATGACGATGTGCTTCCTATCTCCTTGGTCATTTGGATTTTTCTTAGGGTCAAGTGTGAAATCATATTGTAAACCGCCATTCCACGAAAAACCTCTGATATTATAATCGTCATCAAAATAGTTGGCGTAACTAACAGATAATTTATCGCCTAAAATAGATTGACGAATAGAATTGATTTTGCCAAAAACATAACCTACATTAACCCCAAAAGAAAACCCTTTGTAACTGATGCCATTGCCTAACATACCGCGATAGGTGCCTCCACTACCAACAAAGTAATTGGTTAACGTTGATGAGTCCAAAGAATTTTGGGCAGGCGTAACGGTATTGATATTATAGCCAACCGTACTGTATGGCATTAGGCTCATAGCCATGCCCCAACGGACAGCACGTGGTTTACGGTCGAGCACTTCATTGATGACACTATATGTTGGGAAGCCCAAGGCAAGGTTATTGAGATTGCCACTCCACGCAGAACTATTGCCGCCACTGCTTTTCACATCAGTACTTTTGGCATAAAGACCAACTTCATAAGCCGTAGTACGCAAGGCAGGTAATGACGCTGGATTGAAAGGATTGAGGTGATATTTATCGCGATATGCTGCGGTCATACCACCCATACCTGCATTAGAAGCAAAATACTGTGGATTCAAATTACCTAAGCCATAGCGAGATAACAGGGAATTTTCCTTAGGTTGATTTTGTTTATAGTTATTGTCAATAATTTGTGCATTTATAGTTAAAGCACTGATTGTCAATAAAATAAAAAAGCTAATTTTTTTTAACATTATATTTTTTTTACTTCGTAAGAGCTGAATTTTCGAAAAACAGTTCGTTTATTTTAATTGAAAATGATAATTCAAAATTTGATTCAAACCTTGTAAAACAAGATGTGGCTCAAAATATTTTTCTTTTAATTCAAGATTTTCATAAAGATATTCTCCATCGCCACCCGTCAAAATAACAGTAAATTCACCCATCTTTTTCTCTAAACGTTTGACAAAGCCTTCTACCTCGGAGAGTAAGCCAATTTGTGCGCCTGCCCGCATTGCCGTCTCTGTGGTATCTCCTATTAACGCTACCCCCTCTGTATTGCGCTCGATTAACGGTAATTTTGCTGTAAAATAATTCATCGCTTTCAAACGCATCGTTAAGCCAGGTGAAATATTCCCGCCAAGAAAAACGCCATTTTTATCCAAACAATTATACGTTATACACGTACCACTATCTATGACGAGACAGTTTTTTTTAGGAAAAAGAAAATTTGCTGCGACTACAGCTGCTAAACGATCTTTTCCTAAGGTGTCGGGTGTGGCGTAATTATTTTGAATGGGCAAAGGGGTGTTGTGTGCTAATTTTATAAAAGGGAGATGTTTTTTTAAAAAAATTTCGACCCCCTCAGTATCCAATCCCGTTGCAGAAAGAATAGAACCTTCGACGGTGCGCCCATCTTGCAAACGCTCATTCAGCCAACTTAACGCTGATGATTGCATAATCGCTTTCTCGACAAGTGTATTTTTTTCGTAAAAAGCCAACTTGGTGCGTGTATTTCCTATATCAACGACGAGATTCATTCAAATTTTTTAAAAAGCCGCGCAAAGATAAGTCACTTACAGCATTTATTTTGAAAAAAGACCCCCTCTGTATTTCGAGAGACCAAAGGTATTTTGTATGGAAGTTCTAATGGCGTATTTACGAGGATAGAAGAGAATGTTAAAATTTTCAGTCACAGATTTTTGATTTTATGTGCGGTTTTAGGTTCTTTTTAAAAAAAATGACTAAAAAAATAAACCCGTTAATTGCATGAATTTTGTAAAGTGTTTTAATTCAATAGTTTATAAAAAAAAATTAATTGAATGTATTAAAAAAATATTGAATTTATACCAAAAATGTTTTAACCTTTGCACCATCTTATAAAGTTGAACAATGCAAACAAGACGTTAAAAATGTTAACGATACTTTAACAGTTGTGCAAGTTCCGTAATTTGTTCTTTTCTTTGATGCATCAATTAGTTGAGCAGTTGAAACAAAACATAATTCAAACAAAACTATAAAACCACGAACGAAGCCTTAGCCAAACCTTATGTAGAATTCACAGCTATTTTTTGTGAAATAATACCACGAACATATTTTTATAATAATCCATATTTTTTACCGAACATATCTTGAACTAAATTTTTTAACAGCTGCGAAAGCAATCAAATTACAGGCTCATGGCTAATATCTTTACACATTTTCAGGCGACTATTTTGAGTCAGCCTGAACTTGCTGAAACGAGCAAGCCGCTTATGCGGAAATCCCTACAACGAACAGAAAAAGAAACGAGAGAGTATGACAATTGGAAAGAAACCTCAAAACTTTCAACGATTCTGCTCTATTTGCAGGAGGAATGTCAAAAGCATCTGTCGTCTCCGACAAAAACACATGATGGGATTGATTTTTATGGTACGGCTTCTGCACGCGGTTTTCGTATGCACCCCGCGCTGACACGTTTCCCCGATGTACACATCAAATATTTATTCGATTTTTTGAAAGAAAGACTCATCGCCCTTGATTATCAAGCCGTTTCTTCTGATACGACGACTTTTCAACGCGGTGATTATTGGGTGGAGACGATTCATCGTCACGTCCTTCGTGCGCCTAATGCCAAAGGCTGCTATGCCGACAATTTAGTGGGCGGTTTCGGTCAAATTACGATTGAAATGCTCTTGAAAGACAACAGGCTTTGCACTTTGCGCTTAGAAGCCACCGTTCCAGATTCCGATTTGCCGCGACCTACTGATGATTTCGCTAATCTTATACAGCTGTTACCGGCTTAACCATCGAAATAGTTTCAACCAACAATTTTACAAAAACTCCGACGTCTTCCCGAGTCGGAGTTTTCTTTTTTTATAAAGGTCGTTTCTCACGCATTTGCCGAGCGACTTCATGCGCTTGACCATCATTAGTTTTTTCTAAGGCTTCTACAACTTGTTGATAATCAATATCTTTTCTGTTTTGAGACAGTTTGGCTTTTGCTTGAACATCGTCTAAGGTCATTTCAAAACCGACAATGCCTATTATTTCTCTTTTCAAAAAATCGGCGGACATGTGTTCCATTAGCTTAGGGCTTTCAACAGAAGCTTCGTATTTCTCTGTCAAATGACTAACGGAATCCCACAATTCATCATCGGTCAATATTTTGATTTTTCCACGGACATGTACGGCACTGTAATTCCATGTTGAAACATTTTCATGTGTGTACCACGATGAGGAAATATAAGCGTGCGCTCCGTGAAAAATCACTAAGGCGTGTGAGTCTTCCAACAGCAATTTTTCGTGTGGATTGGCTCGTGAGACATGCCCCCTCAGTATTGGTTCATCGGTTGCCGTTTTTTCAAGCATGATGGGTATGTGTGTTGCAAAAGGCATCCCCTCAGTATCAACGCTGACGAGTGTTGCAAAACCATTGTTTTTGATGAAATCAAAGATTTCTGCTTGATTTTCGATGCAGTTTATTTTAGGAACGTACATTTTTAGACGATTTAATAATTTTGTAAAATTTTTACTTTAAGTATTGCACCCAATTTGGGAACAGTGTATCTTTACAGCTTAATGGGTCATAAATTTAAAAAGTAATGAATTGAAAGGAGGCGTTTTTAATTTTTAAAAATTATAAATATGCGGGTTATCGCACTAAAAACGTTAAAAACATATTGGGCAAAGGAAACTATCGTAGAGCAAGCACTTAAAAGTTGGTATGCTGTGGTCGTAAAAGCTGAATGGAGCAACCCCAATGAATTAAAGAAACAATTTGAAAACGCATCAATCATTTCAAATAAAAGAGTCGTGTTTAATATTCACGGCAATAAATATAGATTAATTGTAGACATAGAGTATTCAATAAAGCAAGTTTATATTGTTTGGATAGGTACACATGTCGAATATGATAAAATAAACGTAGAAGATGTTGAATATAAAAGGATTAATTAAAACAGAAGAACAGTACGAAGAGGCTCTTGAAAGAGCCTATGAACTGATGCAACTTGATTTATCAGAAGAATCAGTTGAGTTAAATGAGTTGGAACTTTTGGGTGTACTGATTGAACAGTATGAGAAAATACACTATCCAATTGCGCCACCGCACCCAATTGAGGCAATAAAATTTCATCTTGACCAAATGGGGATTAGTGAAACGGAACTTAATAAAATTTTAGGTTCACGTAGCCGCAAATCTGAAATTTTAAGTGGTAAGCGTAAATTGAGTCTTTCGATGATTCGGATTTTATATGAGAAATTAAAAATTCCTGCTGAAACCTTGATTGCAGCTTACTAAAATGTTCATTTCTTTTGTAAAACGAGGTTTTACATTTATAAAAAAAGCCACCCGAAGGTGGCTGTGGATTTTCTGAATTAATAAAAACCCAAAGTTTTTGATAATTTGAGCAATGTTCTTTTTCAAAAAGAAAATCTTTTGTTGGTAAATAACGATTCGGCAAATCCTTTTTTTCAATAATTTGACAACTATTCCAATTCAAGTCTTTATCTATATCCGCTTTTAAAACGGCTGATTCACCGCCCATGAAGAGTTCAAGTTGTGATATTTCTCCTTTTACAAATTGATTTAATAACAGAGATGTTGTACGATATATCAACCACCGATTTGATGTATCATTTCTATCGACCCAATCAAACAAATATAAATGCTTATTGGCATGTAAATATAAAGTCAACAAGGGACCATCAATGTTTACTAAATCCACTACACGGATTAGTAAATCTTTAAATTCTTGATGTGTGAATAAATTACCTTTTAAAACTTCCATTTTTATCGAATATGTTCTCCATTGTGAGAACGGTTTTTGTTAAATCAGTAGCGTTCATAGCTTTAAATTGTGGTTCAAAAATAAGGTTTTTTATTTGAAATACAAGGGATAAACACGGCTCAAACTTCCTAACAAGTCAATTGTTAACCCAATTTCTCCTTCAAAAAATGCCCCGTAAACGACCCCTCAGTATTCGCCAATCCTTCGGGTGTACCTTGATATACCAAATGACCACCGTTTTTTCCTCCTTCCGCACCTAAGTCAATGACCCAATCGGCTGATTTTATGACTTCCATATTATGTTCAACGACTAAAACGGTATGTCCTTTTTCAACCAATGCGTTTAAGGCATCGAGTAATTTCCGAATGTCATGAAAGTGCAAACCTGTTGTCGGTTCATCAAAAATAAAGAAAATATGGTCTTTTGAATTCTCTTTTCCTAAGAAAGAAGCCAATTTGACCCGTTGCGCTTCGCCACCTGACAGTGTTGAACTCGATTGACCCAACTGCACATAACCTAAACCGACATCGTGCAGTGGCTTAATTTTTTGAACAATGCCTTTTTCTTTTTTGAAAAATTCTAAGGCTTCTTCGATGCTCATTTGCAGAACTTCATAAATATTTTTTCCATTGTAAGTCACATCAAGTGTTTCTCCTTTGAAGCGTTTGCCGTTACACTCTTCACATTCAAGGTGAACATCAGCGAGGAACTGCATTTCGACAACTATTTCGCCTTCGCCCTTGCAGGTTTCGCAACGCCCCCCCTCTGTATTGAATGAAAAAATGCCCGGTTTGTAACCTCTGATTTTTGACAATTGCTGTTTGGAAAACAAATCACGAATTTCATCATAAGCCTTCACATACGTCACTGGATTGGAACGTGAGGACTTGCCGATGGGTGATTGGTTTATCATTTCAACAACCGTAATTTTTTTTACATCGCCTTTCAAGTCGTCGAAATGCCCTGAGACAACCGCTACGGAAGGGTCAACTGCCCGTTGCAAAGCGGGGTGCAAAATCTGTTTTACCAAAGTCGTCTTGCCCGAACCCGAAACACCAGACACAACAACAAGCGTATTCAAAGGCATTTTGACTGAAATATTCTTCAAATTATGCTGTTTACAGCCTGTTATTTCAATCCAATGCGTTGAACGACGACGAATTGTAGGCGTTGGAATGGACATCGTGCCATTCATATATTTTGTTGTCAAACTCTCTGTCGCTTCTGTATAAATGTCTTCATAATTGCCTGCAAAAACGACATGACCACCGTTTATGCCTGCTTGCGGCCCCATATCTACTAGGAAATCTGCGTTTTTTATGACTTCTTCTTCATGTTCAACAACAACAACGGTGTTGCCTAAGTCTCTTAATGTTTTCAAAACAGTAATCAAACGAGCCGTATCTCTTGGGTGTAAACCCACGCTTGGTTCGTCCAAAATATACATCGAACTCGTCAAATTGCTGCCCAAAGTACGTGTCAAGTTGATGCGTTGCGTTTCGCCACCGCTTAAAGTCGAACTGATGCGACTCAATGTCAAATAACTCAAACCGACATTCATCATAAATTGCAAACGGTTTTCAATTTCGAGCAACAAACGCCGCCCTATTTGTCTATCATTTTCTGAAATTTCGAGTTTTTGAAAAAATTCAAGGAGTTCATCAATGGGTGTTTCCGTCAATTCCGCAATGTCGGTGCCGTTGATTTTGACGTATTGCGCTTCGGGTCTGATGCGTTTGCCTTCGCAAGTCGGGCAGGTCGTCCGTCCGCGATAGCGCGCGAGCATGACACGGTTCTGAATTTTGTAGGTTTGCTCTTCAAGTATTTTAAAAAAGGCATCAATCCCTTGAAAATGCTTATTGCCTTGCCATAAAATCTGTTTTTCTTTTTTCGATAAGTCCTGATAAGCCTTGTGAACAGGAAAATCAAAACGATGGGCAGCTTCCAACAAGTTATCAAGCCATTCGCTTGATTTTTCACCTTTCCAACAAGCTATTGCCCCTTCAAAAATGGACAATGTTTTGTCGGGAATGACTTTTTCATCGTCAATGCCAATGACTTTTCCATAACCTTCACAGCTTGGGCAAGCACCAAATGAATTGTTGTAATTGAACAATTGTGGCGTAGGCTCTATGAAAATCATGTCGTCAAGTTCAAAACGATTGTTGAAACCTTGCGTTTTATCCCCCTCAGTATTCGACAATATTTGAACAATCGCCTCCCCTTCTGATTCATAAAACGCTGTTTGAACAGAGTCGCTCATGCGTTTTGTATTTTCCTCATCATCATGTTTGATAACAAAACGGTCAATCAAAATGCGAATATCACTGTCTTTAAAAGTCGTTAAAGGTTGTTCCAAATGAGACATTTGAAAGCCCAAATTCTCAATACCCTCCCCCCTTAGTATTTCGTCAATTTGCGCCAATTTTCCGTTTGCCCAAACGCGGGTATAACCTTTTTGCATCAACAAATTGAGTTCTGCTTCAAGTGTTCGGTCGTCGTATTTTGTTGGTAATGGAATAAATAATTGTACACGTTCTCCTTCGTTTTGCTTTAAAATGAAGTCAATAACGTCGGAAACTTGATGTTTTTTAACAATTTCGCCCGAAACAGGTGAAATTGTTTTTCCAACACGGGCATATAAAAGACGTAGGAAATCATACACTTCTGTCATCGAACCAACGGTTGAACGGTTGTTGCCCGTCGTCGTTTTTTGTTCAATTGCAATAGCGGGGCAGACACCTTTGATGTAGTCCACATCAGGTTTTTTCATACGCATCAAAAACTGACGGGCATAACTCGAAAGGCTTTCAACATAACGACGTTGCCCTTCGGCAAACAGCGTATCCATCGTAATCGAAGACTTGCCACTGCCTGAAACGCCTGTGACGACGACGAGTTTGTTTTTAGGAATGACCAAATCCACATTCCGCAAGTTGTTAGACCTCGCTCCTTTTATGAAAATTGAATTATTTGCGGTTTGAACGCTCCCTTTCCCGACTGTATCGGGATTTCGTTCTTCAACAGTGTGTTTCGTTTTTTTTAACTCTTTCAATGCCATGTCTTTATATTTTAAACCAAAACAAAAGTTTGGTTATTGAGTTTTCAAAAAACACAAAGTTATAAAAATACACTCGGGGATAAAACGTTTTGTTGAAGATATACTGACGGGGGGTAAAATTTAATAATTTTGCACTCGTTTTTAAAATTCATAAAACCACACAGCATGAAAGACTTAAAAATAGCCGTTTTACTAACGTTTTCAATCATTTTCTTAGCAATTGGCTGCAAAAATGAGTCAAAAGCAGATGCACCGCAATATGGTAAAACAGGCAATCCGACGATTGACTCGTTGACGGATTTGATTTTTAAAAATCCGAAAGATGCCAATTTGTATTTTCAAAGAGCGCAATTGTTCAATGAAAATGGTGAAAAAGGCGGTTTTGATTATGCCATAAAAGATATGCAGTATGCTTTGTCGTTGGATTCAAACAACATTGATTTTCATCATTTTTTGGCTGATGTGTATATGGACTATTCGCAGTCTCGATTGGCGGTTCAGACGATGGAACGGGCGGCATCTATTGCACCGACTCGATTGCCAACGCTCTTGAAATTGACGGAGTTTTACCTCATAACAAAACAATACGGTCAGGCGTTGCAGGAAATTACGACTATTTTGAAGCAAGACCCTCAAAATTCAGATGCGTATTTTTTGACAGGTATGGTCTTTAAAGAGCAAGGCGATGACCCTCGTGCGATTAGTGCATTTCAGAAAGCAGTGGATTTGAATGCCGACAATAAAGATGCGTTTTTTGAATTGGGTCAACTGTTTACCAAACGGGGTAATCCATTGGCTTTGAAATATTTTGATAATGTGTTGTTGAAAGATTCGCTTGATGTCAATGCTTTGATGGGCAAGGCGTTTTATTTGCAATCGAATAAAAAACCGCAAGAAGCGATTGATAATTATCGCAAAATCATATTGCACGACCAACACTACGAAGCGGCAATTTTTAATTTAGGTTATTTGTATTTTGAACAAAATGACTTAGAAAAAGCGCATTTTCACTTCGATTTGTGCATAAAAGAGTCGCCTACTTCTTACAAAGCGTATTATTATCGTGGTTTGGTTGCAGAAAAAAAAGGTGATAAGGTAGCGGCTTTAAAAGATTATGAACAGGCATTAGAGTTCAAATCGGATTATGATAAGGCTTTGGAGGGTGTGACTCGATTGGGAAAAAAATGAGAATTTAAGCACCCAAACACCATAAAAACGCAAGACTTTTCGTTCTGTTATTTGTATTCGATGGATGCTAAATGCCAAAATTCTAAGGGGACTATTAGAAAATAAATAAGATTCGAAAATTTGGCAAACTATTTTCATCAGAGGCAGCACCTAATTAGCCAATAAATTTGAAAAGTCATGCGTCTAAATTTTACACTCATCTGTCTTTTTTTCAATTCAATTCTGTTTTTTGCTCAATCGGAAATTGGGCAGGACAACCTTATTCCCAATCCAGGATTTGAGGAATTTGATGGTTTTCCTATTGGTTGGTATTACAAAGGCTCTGATTTTGATGATGTTGTCAAATATTGGTCATCGCCAACGACGGCTTCACCCGATGCTTACGGCTCGCGTGTGCGCGTGCCGTCGAGTTGGGCAGAAAAAGGCTTTGGCAAACAGACACCGCACAGTGGGCAAAACATGGCGGGCATAACGGTTTATGGTTGTTCAAATGGCAAGCCGCACTGTCGAGAGTATGTACAAATTCAGTTAAAAGAGCCGTTGGTGGTAGGACAAAATTATGTTTTTGAAGTATGGGTTGCGAGCCTTGACGCAGGTTTGAGAGTCAATAATTTAGGTGCTTTTTTATCTAATAAACGAGTGAAAAATGTTGGAGAAGAGTGTATTAACGTCAAACCGACCGTTTTTGCTTCAAAAGTGGTTGACCCAAAACCCAAAGGTTGGTCTAAAATAACCTTAAAATTTACGACTGATTTAGAATCTGAATGGTTGATTATAGGCAATTTCAATGCCGATGAAGAGACGACGATTATGAGTCCCCCCTCAGTATCTAACCTCAATTTTGCCTATTATTACCTTGACGATGTGAGCCTTAAAAAAACAGAGCCAATTATGCCTGTGCCTATAAAAGACGACGATTTGACGCGGGTGAGGCTTGAAATTGGCAAAACAGTGCGCCTTAAAGACATTTTTTTTGAAAGTGATAAATCCGATTTGTTGCCACGTTCTTTTGTGGAACTTGACAAATTAGCCAATATTTTAAGGGAAAACTCCAATCTTGAAATTGAAATCATTGGTCATACGGACAATGTTGGCGACCCAATTTATAACCTAACATTAAGCCGTCGTCGTGCGGCGATGGTTATGGACTATTTGGTTCAGAGCGGTATTACGTCTCGCCGTCTTCGCTCAAATGGTTTTGGCGACAAACAGCCGATTGCGTCGAATGATGTGGAGGAGACACGTCAGATGAATCGGCGTGTGGAGTTTAGGATTTTGAAGAAATAAAGTCATTCTACTTGTAAATAGGTAACGAAAAAGAGAATGAAGTCAACCCCTCATTGCTTTTTACAAAAATCTCACTCTCATGTAAATCCACAATTTTTTTAACAATAGCCAAACCTAAACCTGTGCTGCCTTCAATCGCTGAATTTTTGAAATAACGGTCAAAAATCTGTGTCAATACTGAGGGGGGGATAGTCTCGCCAGTGTTTGAAATTTTTATAACTAATTGATTATCCTTTTTTTGTAAACCTAAATCAATGCGTCCATTGGGCAAGTTGTAACGAATGGCATTGTCAAAAAGGTTTTGTAGAACGCGGTCTATCAGTTTTATATCAGCAACAATCCATGGCAAGTTGCTTGAAAAATTGGTAGAAATTAAGATGTTTTTTTCAGCACAAATAACTTCATATTTGGCAACAATGTCTTGCAATAATTCGGCAATTGGGAAAGGTTCAGTATGCAATTGGGTTTGATTGGATTCTAATTTTGATAGTTCAAATAAGTCTTCAATGAGTTTCGTCAAACGTTGCGATTCTTTTTGGGCAATGGTTAAATAATGCTCCCGTTCAGGCATCGTAATAACGTGTCGCCGTAAGAAAAGCGTTTCAATATAGCCCGATAAATTGGTTAAAGGCGTGCGCAAGTCGTGTGAAATATTGGCAATCATCTCTTTGCGCAGTTTGTCAACAGATGATAGTTTCTCATAACTTTCTTCTAATTCATGGCTAATTTTGAGGTTGGTTTGATAGGCATATTCCAATTTTATTTTCATACGTTCTTGATGGAACAACATGCGTCGTAGCCAATAGACGAGTACCAAAATGATGGGGAGTATGATGAGAATGGATATAAGTAAATTTTGAAGTGCCACCTGCCTTGCACGAGCGATGAAACGATTGAATTGTTCGTCAACCATAACTATGGCAACTGGCTGCCCAAGTTTGTCGCGGATGGGTGCAAATGCCGACAACCACATACCAAATTCGTCTTTATACATCGGAATAACGCCCCCCTCTGTATATTTTTGTTTTAAAATGGGTTGAAAAGTACGGTATTCATGTCTAAAATAAGGTGTGTCTGCCGATGTTGCCAAAAACTCAAAATGCGTTTTTGCAGAGTCATACACCATCGTATAGACAGGTGTTTTGAGCATATTGGCAACGGCATTTCGGGCTAAAATGTAGTGGATTTTGTCATAATTGGTGTCCTGTGTATTGAACAATATGGCATCTTTCGTCTTATAATAAGTGGCAACTTGGGTGTGAATATCGGCATCAACTTGCAAGGCGATGGCGTTGGCGATGCCTTCCAATCGCAAAAGACTGCTTTGTTCGGCTTGTTCGCAAAACCGAAAATATGTCCAGCTGACGAAATAAGCGGTTACGAGTAAATAGCCTGTGAGGACGAGCCAAAAGATGCGTTTTGTCATTTTATTTTCTTAATGGACAACGGATAGTTGAAAATGGATAATTCAATGAGGTTAAAATCAGTATCAAGTATAAAAACCAATAATAAGGCTGTTTTTGAAATTTTGAACCTAAAAGTGTTGTTTTTTGAAATATTTTTCTGAATAACCCTAACAATTTTGAACCTTTGCATCGTGTCAACAATAACATATTTTTTTTGTCATTCTGAACGCAGTGAAAGAATCTGTATAAAACGTTCATTTTTAATTGTTTATGCAGATTCTTTCACTGCATTCAGAATGACAAAAAAAGTTACGTTGCGTTTTTAAACTAAAAAATAGGACTTTGAAAGCTAATCAATTATTTAGGAAAACACCGCCCCCGATTTTCGAAGTCACGTCATTGACTTTACCCGCCCCCTCAGTATCTAAGCTCGACAATGGCATCCCTGTCTATCAAACGCGATTGGGGACGCAGGAGATAATGAAAATTGACATTGTCATTATGTCGGGTCGCCCCGAAGAGCATAAACGGTTGACTTCAAGAGCGACCTCACGGCAATTGCGGGAAGGTACAGCGAGTTTTAATTCGGCTGAAATTGCTCAACAATTGGACTTTTGGGCGGGCACTTTGAAGATGCCTGTTAGCCTCGATACAGGTAATGTTACGTTATATTGTATGACGAAACATTTTCCTAAGTTGCTACCGTTGTTGGCTGAAATTATTCAACAACCGACCTTTCCTCAACGTGAATTGAATACGTTTGTTGAGAATAATATTCAGAATCTAGCAGTTGAATTGACAAAAAACGATGTTATTGCTTACAGAAGCATTACAGAATTGGCGTATGGTGCAGACATGCCTTATGGCTACAATTCAATGCCCGATGATTACCGCGCCTTGACGACCGATGATTTGAAGCAATTTCATAGAGACAATTATACGTCTGACAATATGAAGATTTTTTTGAGCGGCTATTTTGATGATTCTGTTTTGACGTTGTTGAATCAATATTTAGGTCAAAACAAAACAACTGCTGTCAAAGAAAGTAGCCCCCTCAGTATAACGGGCTTAAAACCGCAAAAAATAAGGGTTGCAAATCCTGATACTTTGCAAGCGGCTATACGCATTGGTCGGCGCATTGGAAACCGTAAACATCCTGATTATAATGGTTTTTTTGTGCTTAACACAATACTTGGCGGCTATTTTGGCTCTCGTTTGATGCGGAATATTAGGGAAAAGAAAGGTTTTACTTACAATATTGGCTCGGCAAGTGACACTTTGCACCGCGACAGTTTTTTCTATATCAGTTCTGAAATCGGGAATCAATTTGTCGAAAAAGCCCTTGTTGAAGTCTATAAAGAGATGGCTATTTTGCAAAATGACCTTATTGGCGATGATGAATTGGCGATGGTCAGAAATTACCTAATGGGCAATCTTTTGGGCATGGTGGACGGACCATTTGCTGTCAATGATGTCATTCGCACTTTTATGATTGAAGACATTCCCTTAGATTCTTTTGAGCATTTTGTGGATACCATTCGCACCATTTCTCCTACGGATTTGCGTGATTTAGCGCAAAAATACTTGAAAAAAGAGGATATGTTCGAGGTCATCGTTGGCACTTTTTGATGTCCAAATACTAAACTTTTGCAGGACCTATATCTGGTTTAGGTGTTAAATCGAGTAAACGGAGCTTGTTTTTAGTTTTACTATTAATTTTAAAGGTCTTAAAACCTGAAATACGGGTCAAAAGCCAACCGATGACTCCTGAACTGACACCGACAACCATTGCTTCGTCGCAATTGGGACATTTAGGCGTTAGTTTTCCGACCAAACCGAAGAAGGCAGCACCTGCGCCAAAAGTCATTAAAGTTGCGCCAATAGTCCGAACAGCACGTCGTTCATTGCCCTTTCGAACGGCGATAATGTCCTCGACAGTGACTGACCAATCTTCAAAAATGATTTGGTGGCGGTCTATATTGAAGTCAACGATGCGTTTGGTCATCCAAACCTTATTCTTTTTGTCGTCACCGTCTGTTTGGAAAGTAATGGTTGAACCGATGAGAAATGACATCCGCGAAGGGTCACGTGGGGTATCGAGTCTCATTAGTTTTTGAGCCGTTAGGTTGCTTAAAAAGCATAATGAAAAAAAGAAAATTGTTAAGAGCCGCATATTCGTAAGAATTTGTAGGTGAAACGTTGTGCGTCAAAATTACGCTGCTACGTTGACAAAAAGGCTTCAAGTTACCGAAGAATTACGAAATTCTTTAAGATTTCGTAATTCTATACCCCTCAGTATTTTCGGTATTTTTCTCGTTTTATGTATAATTTTGCGGCATGGAAATATTGGACAATTGGGAAAAAAAGTCTGCCGAAAGGCAAAAGGTGTATAAAAAAATGCTTCAAAAAGCGGATAAAAACCTTATTTTGAAGCAATTACCCCATTTGCACGAAGAGGCCTTTTCAAAAATAGATTGTTTGGCTTGTGCCAATTGTTGCAAGAATTATTCACCCCGTTTTAAGCCGCCCGATATTAAACGGATTGCTAAACACTTAAAAATGAGTGAGTCGGTGTTTGTGGATCAATATTTACGCCGCGATGAAGAGGGTGATTTTGTGGTGACGACTAAGCCTTGTCCTTTTTTGGGTTCGGACAATTATTGTGATATTTATGAAGTCCGTCCTTCCGATTGTCATCGTTTTCCTTATACAGATAAGGACGTTTTGTTGAAAAAACAAGCGATTACCTTGAAAAACAGCACTTTTTGCCCAGCTGTTTTTTATGTCTTAGAAAAACTTGTTTGATACTGAGGGGGGGCAAACGCCCCTCAGTAAAATGAGTCATTTATTTTCCAATTGTTTTAATCTGCATGCCTCTTGTCACACGGTCTGTTAATTCCATGCCGTTGATGATAGCGAGTTCATTATGCTGTTTTTCAGGCATATTGAAAGCCCGCAAAGCGTCGAGGAGTGTTCCGTCAGTATAAACCGTTTTAATACGGATACGATTAGGCGTGACATTGATTTTATTGTAGTCGGTCAAAGTTCTGAAACCGTTCATTGTATTGCTAAAAAAACGTTCGTATTGAGGGAAATCCGCTAAACCTGCTACGCCATGAATGATGTAATTCATTCCGTTGTAAGCAATGAAAGTGGTCATAACCCGAACTGAATTTTTAGCTGCTTCTTGGGCGTTTTGCGCATTTACAGGCACTTGGTCGCCTACTTGAATGATGGCTTGAAGCCCATTTATACTTGTATTTCGTTGGTCAATCACTTTGAGTTTATGTTTTTGAACGACGGCATTTGCGGCTTCATCAAGCGTTTTTTCAGGGGAAAGTGTCAAAATCATCATGGCTTTTTGGTCTTTTGAAGCCATTTGGAACTGAATTGGTGAATTATGGGTTTGCCAATCTAAGGGAACTGGAAACTCAAATTTGAGTTCGGGGTGGTAGAAATTATTGTTTTCGACATAACCTTGGCGTGGATCTTCGCCGTATACTAAGCCTTCGATGCGGCGCAAATAACCGTCTCTATTTACTTCATAGTTTTTTGACGGATTGGCTTTTTGGGTTTCGACAGCCATTGCCGTTACGTTTTTGTAGCGGTCGCCCGGGTCAGGGTGAGTGGACAGGAAACTAGGGATATTGGCACCCGCAGCCTCTTGAATACGTCCGATGGTTTGAAAAAAACCAGCCATTTCACGAGCATCATAGCCTGTTTTCGAGGAATATTCGACGCCTAATTTGTCTGATTGAGATTCGTGGTCACGGCTGTATTTGAGCATCAAAAGTTGTAAGCCTTGGCTGGCAACATCGGCATATTCGGCAAACTTAGGAGAAGCAATCATGCCGACAATCAAACCTCCTTGTAATAAAATTTGTTTGGTTTGTTGTTGCGCCCCGTGCCGTGCCGTTACATGACCGATTTCGTGACCCAAAACGCCCATAAATTGCGCTTCGTTATTGAAATGGGCTAATATGCCACGTGTGAAATAGACGAAACCGCCAGGAACGGCAAAGGCATTGACCACTTCGGAGTCCATAACTTTGAACTGAAAATCCAAAGTTGGGCGATGAGAGATTTTTGCCATTGAACGACCTTGTATGCCGACGTATTGTTGTAAAAGGGAGTCGGCATAAACGCCAAATTCGGCTTGAATAGCTGGGTCCGATTGTTGTCCGAGAGACAGCTCTGCCGCCTCCGACATAAAGGACAATTCTCTTTTGCCTGTAACAGGATTGCGAGAACATTGATTGAAAAGTAATAAAACTGCTACGAGAGCAGTCACTTTTGAGAAACGATGGAAATGCATGATATTCATATTGTGCAGTTTTTTATAATCGTAAAATTAGTGCTTTATCAATGAATAAAAAACAAAAAAGATGAAAACTGTCTTAAAAGGAGACAGTTTTTTATTTTAAAAATAAAATATTTTCACTTGAAAATGACTTAAATGGATTATTATTTAATAATTATGTAACTCATTGAATATTTTCCGTCAAAAAAGGGTTCTTTTACTGAGGGGGTATCAAAATGGACTTTTTCTTAATAAGAACTAAGAGACAATCATGATTTTTATGAAAACGAATTTAAATGACTAACAAAATGAAACGTCAATCGACAACTCAAAAACAATATATACCAGAAGAGAAAGACAGTTTTCCATGGCTTCTTTTTATTGTAGGCATCGCCAGTGTCCTCATCGTTTTGCAGGTTTTTGGTATTTTCAAAACGGTGGATAGCGAACACAAAGCGACTGTCATGGATGTCCGTTCAGGAGAGTATGAAAATCGACAAATATCCAAAGAACGGCTCAAAAACCTTGAAAAGCCGACACCAGAAGTTGATGGTGTGCTTCAGTCTATAAAAGATGAGTATGAATCACCTGTTTTTACAGATATACGCACCGCAAATGACCAAAATAATTGGGGATTGGCAGATGACGAAGCCAAATTCTATGATGATATGCGTATTCGTTATGGTGGCACACGCGACAATTGGCTGGGTGTTGTTCAAAGAGCGAACAGTACATATAAAGCGGTCAAAGAAATTTTTGGCGGGCGGTCTGATGTTGGGGCGGTGTTACAAGATTCAAGGGCTGCGGCAACGGTGTTCGGTCGAATTCAACAATATTTTGGCATATCAACATTGGATTGTTTAAATTTTGCTCAAAGTGGACGTGCAACGCATTTAAGCGATTGGGCTAATTTTGTTGAGGGTAAAAAACGTTAATCTCAATCATTTTACCATTAATTAAGTTAAAACGTCCTCCTTCCTGTAAGAAACTTCACTGCTTTTGCGTTTTTAGATAACTTTGCATGGTTTTTGGAAAGTCTGCTTTGTCAGCTACCTAATCCTAACGCAAAGATTTTGTTTTGAACATAATCGGTTTGAACATATTTTATCTTCCAATAAAAATAGCAAATAGTGAAAAAAATCTTTTTGATACTTGGAACCGTTCTGGTTTTCCAAATCAGTGCTGCACATGCCCAACGCGGTTGGGAAATTGGTGGTTGGGCAGGTGTATCGCATTATTTTGGTGATATGAATACCAATTTTGACCTAAAACGCCCGGGGTTTGCAGGCGGAGCCGTTTTCAGGTTCAATTTCAATGACCGTCTTTGTCTTAAAATGTCTGGCAACTATGGCAACATCAGTGCTGATGACAAAACATCGAGCAACGTTTTTGAACAACGGCGAAACCTCAATTTTCGATCAGTGATCGTGGATGGAACTGGGCAGTTTGAATTCAACTTTATGCCATATAACTATTTTGATAAGGCAGAATGGTTTACACCCTATTTGTTGGCTGGTTTGAGTGTCTATCACTTCAATCCACAAGGAAAGTACAATGGTACTTGGCATGATTTGCGCCCATTGGGTACTGAGGGGCAGTTTAGAGGAGAGGAATATTACACAACTCAGATGGCATTGGCTTATGGTGGTGGTTTTAAAATAGCTTTAAACGAAGTTTGGAGTATTAATGTGGAAATTAGTGCACGGAAATTGTTTACAGACTATCTTGATGATGTGAGTAAAACATATCCAAGTATGAACGAAATACGGAAGCAGCACGGTGATATAGCCGTTTTGTTGTCAGATCCATCTATACCAGATGCAGAAGGGAAAAAAATAGGTCAATTGGGTCGTCAGAGAGGAGATTCAAAAAGTAATGATATGTTTTCTTTCTTTGGTGTGAGTCTTTTGTACTATTTCGGTGATTTGCGTTGCCCACCTCTTAGCAATCATTGATATAATATTTCGCGATAAATAGTTCAAAAAAAAATCAAAAGCCCGTTCCAATTAGGTACGGGCTTTTTGTTTTCATTACTTCGCTTTATTCAGTTTTTTGGATGGGATATTCATCAAAACTAAACAAATAGTAAGGTACGCAAGCAACCAAATGTCATGTGAGAAAGTCATGTTGTAGGGAGTTTAATGGTTTAAAAATACTAACAATAATACAAAGTTATGTGATTCTTATATAAAAAACCACTTTTAAAAGAAAGCATATGATAATTTTAAATTAATTAATTAATCTACATTTTGAGACAATTTGAATAACCAAAAGTTTAATTTGCGAAGGCGTTGATTATCCTTTTTTTATAATGCCAAGACAGGGAAAAGTGAAATTTTGCTTAATGAAAAATATTATAAAAAAAATCAATGGTATTTCCATTTTTTAAAAAAAAATTATAGAGGTGTTAATTTATCATACTGATATGTTTATCCTTTTGTTGCGTGATAGTTATCTTTTTTTAGTATAATTAGGCTTTTAAATTTTAGTTTTGCAAAAACATCTTGTTTTATGATGAAAAAAATAGATCCGGAGACAACTTCCACTCTCGATATGTATCAATTTATGATTGGTGCAGTATCGCCGCGCCCAATTGCCTTTGTTAGTACTGTTGATATTGAGGCGGTACCCAATCTCGCGCCATTTAGTTTTTTCAACGCTTTTAGTTCCAAACCACCAATTGTAGGCTTTGCAACAAGCATTCGAACTAAAGATGGAACCACAAAAGATACTTTGGCAAACGTTCAAGAGGTCAACGAATGTGTGATTAATATTGTTAGTTATAATTTTGTCAGACAAATGTCTCTAACGGCTGTCAACTATCCAAAGGGTGTGAGCGAGTTTGAGAAAGCTGGATTGACACCCATCGAATCGGACTTGATACGACCATTTAGAGTCAAAGAATCGCCTATTCAGATGGAATGTCGGGTTGAACAAATTCTACCATTGAGCAACGAAAAAGGCGGCGGCGTATTAATTTTATGCCGTGTTCTGCGTATGCACATCAACGAAGATATATTAGATTTAGAAAAAAATCGCATTGATCCGCTTAAAGTAGATACAGTGGGCAGAATGGGGCGTTATTGGTACACAAGAGCCAGTGGTACTTCTCTTTTCGAAATTCAACAACCAGAGCAACCCGTTGTCATGGGTTACGATTCTTTACCAAACAATATTCGAACGAGTGAAATTTTGACAGCTAATAACATTGCTGAAATTGCTGCTTTGACGGAGTTCCCTTCCGAACAAGACATTTTAGCCGTAAAAAAAGACACACGCGTTCAAAAAACACTTTTTTCTCAAAATATACTGAGGGGTCTGCACATGCTCGCGCAAGAAGAGTTTTCAAAAGGGAATAAAGATTTTGGTATTAAAGTCGCTTTGTTAAGTGAACTCATGCTCAATAAACAATAAAGTAGTATTTCATTTAAAATCAATCATTTATTAATTTAATTTAAAAATATGAAAAACCATTTTACGCCGCTTTCTAAGTCTGCTCTCAAAGGTGCGTTGTTTGTACTTCTCTTAATTTCAACTCAATCGCTTGCTGCTCAACCGGATAAAAATGCCGCATTGAAAATTAAACTCGACAAATTGGCTGTTGCCATTGAACCAAAGGTCATTGCTTGGCGACGTGATTTTCATCAAAACCCGGAACTATCGAATAGAGAATTTAAAACAGCAGAGAAAATAGCTAAATTTCTTCGCGATTTAAAGTTTGACGAGGTGAAAACGGGCATTGCTAAGACTGGAGTCGTCGGTATACTGAGGGGGGGCAAACCGGGACCGACAGTCGCTCTTCGTGCCGATATGGACGGCTTGCCTGTGACGGAACGCGGCAATTTGCCCTTTAAATCAACAGTAAGAACTACGTTTAATGATATGGAAACAGGTGTTATGCACGCTTGTGGACATGATACACACATGGCTATACTCATGGGAACGGCTGAGGTTTTGTCGCAAGTAAAAAGCGAATTGGCTGGTACCGTCGTCTTTATTTTCCAACCTGCCGAAGAAGGCCCGCCAAAAGGCGAAGAAGGTGGCGCAAGTATGATGGTTAAAGAAGGTGTTTTGGACAACCCAAAAGTGGAAACTATTTTTGGTTTGCACATCAATTCACAGACCCCAGCAGGACAAATCAGATACCGTCCAATGGGAACTATGGCAAGTTCAGATGGTTTGACAATTACAATAAAAGGTAAACAAACGCACGGTGCATACCCATGGGAAGGTGTTGATCCGATTGTGACAGGTGCACAAATCATCATGGGGTTGCAAACAGTAGTGAGTCGCATGACACCGCTCAATGAGTCGGCTGCTGTTGTCACTATTGGTAGTTTTCATGCAGGTATTCGCGGCAATATCATTCCAGAAGAAGCCAAAATGGTTGGTACGATTCGTGCATTAGATCCGAGAATTCAAAAACAAGTGCATGAAAATATCAAACGGGTGGTAAAAAACATTGCAGAATCAGCGGGTGCAGAAGCGATTTGTGAAATTGAATTGGGCAATCCTGTGACTTATAACAATCCAGAATTGACAAAAAAAATGTATCCAAGCCTTGAAGATGCCGCAGGTGTGGACAATGTCCGTGTCACTGTTCCCGTAACGGGCGCAGAGGATTTTTCTAAATTCCAAGAGAAAGTGCCTGGTTTCTTTTTCTTCCTTGGAGGCATGGCAAAAGATAAAACAGCATCAGAAGTATCGGCGCACCATACGCCCGATTTTTATATTGACGAAAGTGGTTTTACAGTAGGTGTCAAGGCGTTTTGTCATTTAGTTGTGGATTATGCAGCAAAAAAATAGCAGTTATTGGTTAATCGTTATTGGTTCTCCTTCAATACGGAAAACCAATAACGATTAACCAATAACTATTGACAAATTATGCGTATTTTTGCGGACAATTTGAAATAAATAGTCATTCTATACATGAATAAGAAAAATCAAGGTTATTATTGTTCGTTTTGCGGACGACCAAAAGAGCAAGTCGGCATCTTGATTGCTGGCTCCGAAGCGCATATTTGCGAAGCTTGTACAAGTCAAGCAATGGAAATTGTTGAGCAGGAATTAGGCGAGCAAGCCTTACCCGATAGCAAAAAAAAGAAAAAGAAAAAGGACGATTGGAAACCCATTGACCGAACGCCGCAGCAGTTGAAAAACTACCTCGACCAATACGTTATCGGGCAAGACGATGCTAAGAAAACACTCGCTGTTGCCGTATATAATCACTACAAAAGGCTGAACCAACCGCCGCCTGTTGAAGGCGATGTTGAGATTGAAAAATCAAATATTCTTTTTGTTGGACGTACAGGAACAGGCAAAACATTGATGGCGCGGACGATTGCCAAGCTGTTGAATGTACCGTTTTCGATAGTAGATGCTACTGTTTTCACAGAGGCGGGTTATGTCGGTGAAGATGTGGAAAGTATGTTGTCTCGTTTGCTTCAAGTTTGTGATTTTGATGTCAAAGCAGCTGAAAGAGGTATCGTTTATGTAGATGAAATTGATAAAATCGCTCGAAAAGGCGATAATCCAAGCATTACACGCGATGTGTCAGGCGAAGGTGTTCAGCAAGGTCTCTTGAAAATGCTCGAAGGGGCAGATGTGCAAGTACCACCGCAAGGCGGACGGAAACATCCTGAACAAAAATTGGTTAATGTCAATACGAATAATATCCTTTTTATATGCGGCGGCGCATTTGATGGCATCGAAAAAGTCATAGCAAGACGGCTCAATACGCAGGTCATTGGCTACAATGCCGAGCAAAAAGCCTTGATTGACCGTGAAAATATGCTGCAATACATCTCTCCACAAGACATAAAAGCCTTTGGTTTGATTCCTGAATTGGTCGGTCGTTTGCCCGTTTTGACGGCTTTGAATCCTTTGGATTTAGAGACTTTGAAGAGCATATTGGTTGAACCTAAAAATTCACTTGTCAAGCAATATCAAAAGTTGTTTGATTTGGAAGGTGTTTCACTCACTTTTTCGCCAAATGCCATTGATTTCATTGCACGGACTGCTTTGGATTATAACTTAGGTGCACGTGGTTTGCGCTCAATCTGCGAAGCCATTATGACAGATTTGATGTTCGAAATGCCTTCTCAAAGGCATGAAATTAAAGAATTTGAAATAACACGTTCTTATGCCCGCGAAAAATTGAGCCATTCAAAATTGGTTCGATTAAAAGCGGCTTAGTGTTGTATGGTTGTATTGCTGTATGGTTAAGTTGTTGAAAGACAATACGATCATACAACAATACAACCATTCAGCAATACAACGACTAACCATGCAATCCAATATAAATCGCTATACGACAGGCATCGGTCATGTTACCTTTGGTATTTTGGCAGTCCTTTCCCTCGTTTTTTGGCGTGAACGGACGATGATATTAGATGCAGCCTTTCAAAGTTTTTATGTCATAAACAAAGAAAGTCTTTTCATCGTTGTTGATAGGTTTGGTGCCGCCTTCGTTCAGTCCTTTCCCTTGTTGACCGCTAAATTGGGTTTGCCGTTGTCGTTTGTTTTGATGTCTTACTCGCTTTCGTTTGTCCTATTCCATTGGTTAGCATTTTTTATTTGCGATAAGGTATTGAAGATCAAGACCTTAGCTTTGGGCGTGCTGCTATGGTATATGTTGATGACGGCTCATACATTTTATTGGGCGCAAAACGAAGTCATACAAGGCATATCCCTCACGTTTGTTTATTTTGCTTTATTGATGAATCGAGGCGAATTTCAGAAATTGCGTTGGTGGGACTACCCCCTCAGTATTGGGCTCGTTTTTACGCTTGTTTATTTTCATCCACTGATTACTTTTTCCTTTGGCTTTTTATGGGCTTATTTTTTTATTCAAAAAATGCCCCCCCTCAGTAAATTTCAGAAATCAATAGCCTATGGGCAACAAAATTTAAGTTACGGACTGCTTGGTTGGTCTGCATTAAGTTTTGCGGCAGCTAGTTTTTCCAAATTTTATATCACAGGTGTCAATTTTTATGACAAAGGGGCATTTGAACGCTTGTCAGAACACATCAAAAGACCACTTTCAGAGTTACTCACAGGAGCCAGTCAACGCCTGTTTTGGGGACATTGTTTTGATGATTTTGCTTTGGTCTTACCATTTCTAATCGGCATTATTGGGTTTTATATTTGGAAAAAAGCATTTCTAAAATTATCCTTTTTTGTCGTTTCCACGTTGGGTTTCATCTTTATCATAGCCACATCATATTTCGATAGTAAAGATTGGTTCTATCTCGAAAGTCAATATTTGTCGCTTGCAGTTATGTTAACTGTACCGTTTATTTTTGATGTATTGCCAAGTATTAAAAATGTAAAATGGGCTGTTAGTATTATTGGTTTTATATTGATTTTCAAAGTTTTATACATTTTCAATACGCATAAACCCTATACACAACGTCTGAATTATTTGTCCCAGCTTTTGGATAAAACACGCCATTTTGAAGGCACAAAGTTTTTTACAAACAACGATGATATTGATGAAAAAACGCTACTGATGTATTGGGGCAGTGCTTATGAAACACTCTATATTTCGGCAACACAATCACCTGATTCGACCCTTTCTCTTTACATCGTGACCGAACCAAAAGAAACTATGTGGATAACAGGTGGAAAAAAGAACTTTTTTACTATTTTTGACAATATTGAATACGAAAAAACCAATAAGCGATATTTCAATTTTCAAGACACGACCAAAGGTTACAAACTTTTGGAGAAAAAGGATTTTGAACAATGAGCTACGAATTTCATTTAGTAACATATAAATAACGGCTTTTTTTGTCATTCTGAACGCAGTGAAAGAATCTATATAAAATATTGATTTTCAATTTTTACACAGATTCTTTCACTGCGTTCAGAATGACAAAAAAAACTGTTAACTCATTCACCTATAACTAATTACGAAATTGAAAGACGAAAACATATTGATATACGGTCGCCACCCTGTCGCTGATGCGATTCGGTCGGGCAAGCCGTTTGAGAAAGTCATGATGCAACAAGGCTTGCGAGGCGAAGCGGAAATTGAAATCCGCAAGTTGTCTAAGGAGTACAACATACCCCTCAGTATCGTGCCGCGTGAAAAGCTTTCAAAAATGGCAAATGGCGGTAACCACCAAGGGATTCTCGGTTTTTTGCCGCTTATTGAATATCAGAAATTGGAAGACATTTTACCTTTTGTATTTGAAAAAGGAGAAACACCGCTTTTGATTTTACTCGATAATATTACAGATGTCCGCAATTTCGGTGCTATCGCTCGCTCGGCAGAAGTCATGGGTGTTCATGCGATAGTTGTTCCACAGAATGGTGGTGCTTTGCTCAATGCCGATGCGATGAAAGCTTCCGCAGGCGCATTAAGTCGCTTACCTGTGTGTCGTGAAAAAACGTTGAGTGCCGTTTTGGATTATCTCGCTCAATCAGGTGTGCGTGTTGTTGCAAGTGATTTGGGTGCAAAAAACAAGGTTTTTGATGTGGATTTTACTTTTCCAACGGCTATTCTCATGGGTTCAGAAGGAGAAGGTGTCAATAGAGCTTTACTACGTCGCGCTGATGAAACGTTTATTATTCCTCAAATGGGTACAACGGACTCGCTGAATGTGTCGGTTGCAACGGGTGTGATTTTGTATGAAGTGTTGCGGCAAAGGATGGGATAGTTTTTTCAGACCACAGATTAGACTGATTTGACAGATTTACACTGATTTTTTCATTATGTAAGAAAAGAAATCAGCGTAAATCTGTCTAATCAGTCTAATCTGTGGTCTGAAAAAAAATCACTTTGCTTCAAAAACAATATCCGTATCAGGCTCTAAAAGGTCTTCTGTACTGAGGGGGTGCTGTTTTTTGTTCATCCGATTGATGAGGACGATAGAAAGGATGCCGACAACAACATTGTAAAAAATCTGGATGGTAATGAAGTTGATATTCGCATAAGAAAAAGCATCATCACCTTTCACACCATATAATAATAAGGCAGCCGTCGCTAAAAAATGATACGTCCCCATGCCGCCAGGCGAAGGGATGACGATGCCAAAAGTACCAAAAACAAAAACGGTTAAGGCTGCCATAGCCGTCAAGTTAGCCGTTGGCGCAAAAGCAAAAAAGCAGAGATAAGTCATCATATAATACATGACCCAAATATTGATGCTGTGAAAAATAAAGACGGGTAGGTTCTTTATTTCTTTAATGGTTTTTAACCCTTCTGAAAATTTTTCAACAATATGCCAAACACGATTGATAAGCGGTAATTGAGCGATTTTCTTACGAAAAATATAAAAAAGAACCATACTCAGCACACCAAATGCCATTATTCCGATAAAAATGGGGTGTTGAAATAAGCGGAATGTACCATCACCACTGCCCATATTATCATCGAGCCATTGCCATAAAAGATCGTATTGAAGCAAAAAAGAAAACCCAACAATAATCGCTAAGGTTATCAAATCCAGAATGCGGTCAACGACAACTGTTCCCATGACCCGACTGACTGACATACCTTCCGCCTTTGCTAAAGCGCTTGCCCGCACGACTTCACCTGCACGAGACATCCATAAATTGGTGAAATAACTGATATTGACTGCAAAAAACGAGTTTATGGTCTTTGGTCGAAAGCCCAAAGGGTGAATGAGCATATTCCAACGAATCGCTCGACTCCAATTGGAAATCGAGAAAGCCACAAGCGTCATCGCAATCCAAAAGAGATTGACAGAACGAAAATCGGCTATGAGTTTGTTGATAAATGGGCTTGGTGGCTTGCCTTCAAGGCGCAATTGCTCTTGAAAAGCGGTATTTTGACTGTTATATAGCCAAACCATAATGGCAACGCCAATGCCCAAAAAGAGCGAATATTTGAGAATACTGATCAGATGTTTTTTCACAAGAAAGGAGTGCTGTTATTGTTGACGTTAAGTAACGTGTGAATAATAACATATCTTTTTTGTCATTCTTTCACTGCGTTCAGAATGACAAAGTGACCATATTATTTTTTTATCTTTACTAAAACGACTTTGTTAGTTGATTTATTCCAAAAAAGAAGGCGCAAAATTAGAATTTATTGTTGATTTTAGTGTCAAAACAAGAAAATACTGAGGGGGCAAAGATCTCATGAATTTCAAAAAAATTAGGAAATCTAAGCGATGTATCTAAACCGCTTCCTCTTGCATCCGTTGTTGCTCAAATATTTCTGCATAATAGCCACCGTTTAACATAAGTCGGTCATGTGTGCCTTCTTCGGCAATCGAGCCATTTTCCAAAACGATAATTTTATCAAATTGCAACATGCCATGGATGCGGTGCGTGATGATTATAGATGTTTTATCGGCTAAAGCCTCGTTCAAATAGCCTAAAATGGTTTGTTCCGTTGTAGTATCCACAGCGGATAAACAATCATCGAGTAAGACAATATCAGGTTGTTTTATCAAGGCACGTGCTATCGAAATTCGTTGTTTTTGCCCCCCCGACAGGGTAACACCGCGCTCCCCGACGATGGTATCAAAGCCATTTGATAAGCCCATAATGTCGTCATAAACCGCAGCATGACGCGCAAATTGTTCAACTTCTGCGCGTTCTGCTTTTCCTTTTTTACCAAAAGCAATATTGCCCGCAACGGTATCCGAAAACAAGAAAACATCTTGTGGCACATAGCCCATTTGTTGCCTTAAAGTATCAAGAGGGATGTCCCGAATGTCCTGACCATCAATCAAAATGACCCCCTCAGTAACGTCGTACAAACGGACTAATAAATCGGCTATTGTCGTTTTTCCACAACCTGTTTTGCCAATAATAGCGAGTTTTCCACCCTTTTTCAAGCGGAAACTGACGTTTTTCAAGGCAACGATACCTGTATCAGGATAAGTGAACGACACGTTTTTAAATTCAATATCACCTTCTAAGGGTTGATTGAACGTAGATGTTGTTCGATGCTCAATTTCTGGTTTCGTATCCAAAAACTCGTTTATGCGTTTTTGCGAAGCCGCTGCTTGCTGTGTCAATGAAGCAATCCAACCGATAGACGTGACGGGCCATGTCAACATACTGACGTAAATCACAAATTCAGCGATATTGCCAGGCGTAATATTGCCAGCAACAACTTGCAAGCCGCCGACATAGACTGTGATGATGGTACTTGCACCGATGCACAACAACATGACTGGAAAAAAAGCATTGTCGATAACCGCCAAATTAAGGGCTTTTGTCATGTAAACTTCACTTTGGGCGGCAAAATGATTGACAATGGGTTCTTCTCGAACGTAGGATTTGACAACGCGGATACCTGAATAGGCTTCTTGTGCCGACGAATTGAGCGATGCCAATTGACGTTGAATAATTTCAGAACGCCTTGAAATCTGAATAGATACATAATAAATACCCGCCACAAGAAAAGGCAAAGGCAGCAAAGAATAAAAAGTTAGGGTTGGGCTGACCTTAATCATAGAGTAAATGGTCAATGCGAATAATGTCACAAGATTAGCACCATAAAGCACCGTCGGACCAAAATAGTTTCTCACTTTATTGACATCTTCTGTGATGCGACTCATCAAATCGCCTGTAGAATTGCGCTTGTAGAAAGCGAGGTTGAGGGCTTGATAATGGTCATAGATGCCTTTACGCATATCATATTCGATAAGACGAGACATAACAATGATGGTTTGACGCATAAAATACATGAAAACGCCCATCAAAAGAGCGAAAACCAGCACCATAACCCCAAAGAATAAAAGGCTTTTGCCCAAAATACCGTACAAGTCCTCTTGCAAATCGAAGCCATTCGTCAAGCGATACAAACCGATATTGTCCACAACAAGGTCAAGTGCACGGCGCAACATTTGAGGTTGAAGGATGCGGAAATAGTTGGAAATGGTCACAAAAGCGATACCTGCGAGCAAGTGTATTTTGTATTTCCAAAAATATTTATTGAGAGACTTGAGATGTTCCATGTATAATAGAAAGCTAAATTCAAAAAAGAGATGATTAATGAAGCGTGCAAAGTTAACCGTTTTCTTAGCTAAATGTTTAGACACGGACTTTTGTTGTGTTTTTTTTAGACAACAAGTGAAAAAAACTTTACAAAAAATTAAACTCTCGTAAATCTCCTTGCCTGTCACAATATTGAAATATTTGGGATTTTGTCGCGGGAAAGTTGCTTTATATTTGTTCAATCACAAGGAGAGATACTTATTCATGGCATCTAACCCAATTTTAAACAAAAAAACACAAAATCGAATTTCTCATGCTGAAAATGCTGTAATGAACAAGTTTTGACTGTCTGTCAACTCTTGTTCATTCTTTTTTATACAGGCGGATTTTCCAATTCTATGTTTTCTTCAAATTCCAACTCTAAAAACTCTTTTGGCAGCCGTTTCGAGGCTTTTGCGCCCAATTCACGGATGCGTTCTGCCCTGCCTACAAGGGTGTCTCCGTATTTTCGGCTGTCATGCAGTTTATTCATTGCATCGTGATAAGCGGTTTGTGCGCCATCCAAACGATGTCCAATTTGTTTCAAATCCTCTACAAAAGCGACAAATTTGTCATATAACAAGCCACTTTGTCGCGCTATTTCAAGGACGTGTTTCTTTTGATTTTCCTGTTTCCAAATATAACCAACGGTACGCATCGTCGCCATAAGTGTTGTTGGTGTCACAATCAGCACGTTTTTATCGAGCGCATCAGTGAATAAAGTGGTATCTTCTTTCATTGCAAAACTAAAAGCGGATTCAATTGGGACAAACATAATGACATAATCCAGTGAATTGAGTTGGTATAGTTTGGCATAGTTTTTATCGCTTAAACCCCGAACATGGTTGCGTAAACTATCAATATGTGCCTTCAAAAATCGCGTTTTTACTGAGGGGTCATCATGGTTGAAAAATTGTTCGAAAGCCGTGAGTGATACTTTTGAATCAAGTATAAGTTGTTTATTTTCAGGTAATTGAATGATGAAATCTGGACGACGTTGTTGTCCGTTTTCGTCTGTAAAAGAAAATTGTGCATCGTAATGCACCCCCCTCAGTAACCCTGATTTTTCGAGCAGTTTTTCGAGCTGCATTTCACCCCAATCCCCCTGAATTTTTGAATCACCGCGTAAGGCAGCTGTTAGGTTGTGGGCATCTGAACTAAGCTGTTGATTGAGTTTTACAAGCCCTTCGATTTCAGTTTTCAAGCTGATGCGTTCACGGGTTTCGTCTGAAAAACGACGGCTCATATTGTCTTCAAAGTCTTTGATTTTTTCACGAAGTGGATTTAATAAGTCGTTCATTTGGGTTTGATTCTGTTGCGTGAATCGTTGACTTTTTTCTTCTAACAACCGATTAGCAATGTTTTCAAATTCGGTCTGAAAGCGTTGTTGCAGTTGGGCCAGTTCTTCTTTTTGGAGATTGAGTTTTTCGTCAAGGTGCGCATTTATTTGTTCGAGTGAAGCGAGGTCCTTGTTTAAATCAATGATTTTCAGTGTTTTATCCGTTGTGTCTTTTTCTAAATTATGGATTCTACTATCGCGGTCGGTTATCATCTCTTTGGAAACATAATTGTCTGTAATATTTTTAACCGTCATATATTGACCGCTTCCGACGAGACGATTGTAAACGATTAAGCCCGCTAATAAGGCACCGAGGACGAAACTTGCAAAAAGATAAATCAGTTCCATAGTGAAATATTAATATTTAAGATTCGTTTTTAAATCAATTAAGAATTGTCTTTTTCAAACATAAAATTACAACTATCACGTATAAATTGAAATTTTTTGTGTTATTTTTTTCAACAAAAAGATTAAGTTCTTTTTAACGAAACATTACAGCATTTTCTCGTTTTATAAATTGAAACCCCCTTTTTTCTCATTTTTTTTGGAATGATGAGGGATTAATATTTTGTAAAAAAAAGAGTACGGTATGACCGTCTCGACAAATTTTTCTAATTTTGCCATGCAAAAGTTCCACTATTTAAGCAGAATAACACTTTTTTTCATGCTTGGGGTCTATTCGTCAGGTTGTTTCGACCCAACAATCCCTCAAGAAGATGATGCGACACCTTACATTGTCAATTTCACGTTTTCTAAACCGGCTGCAACGACTTTTTCAAAAAATCAATACATTCCTATTGAAGTCCGCTTTGACCGCAATCCAAGTGGTTACATTCATAATGTGAAAGTTGAAATTATGGATGACAAAGATGTTGTGGTTGAAAAGATTTTTGAACGTTACGTCAATACTTTCAAGACCTATACTTACAGCAATTCAACTGCGTTTAAACCCCTCAGTACAGGCACTTTTAAAATAAAAGCCTCGTCAACAAGTGAAACGGGTAAACAAGAAAACGTAAAGTTTTTTAGTTTTACCGTAGAATGATTCAGGATTATAAAGGACAATAATTTTATTAAAATTACACACAAAAAAGACATGATTAAAAGCGCATTTTTGACCATTTCAAGTATGGTTTTGAGTATAGGTTTATGTATTGCCCCAAGCAAACCAATGCCTACACAAACAGAAACAGAGCGTTTGCCCGTAATACCGAGCAGCGTTGCAGAAGTGTTAAATAATCAAACAAATTTGACACCTGCTGAACAAGCACGGTTTTTACTCCGAAAAGTCTATTTAACAGGCAAAGTAGGTAGTGAATTGCCTGGACTTGACCCAGAATTGGAAAAAAGAGTGGGTCAAAAATGTTTGATTTCACGTGACCAATTGCGGGCTTATCTTGAAAGAAATCATATTGCAGATTGGGAAGTGGGTGGCAATATTGACTTACCATTAAGTTCTGTAACTGATGCCAAAGGCAATCAGAACTATGCAAAATATATGGTTATTCACGATACAAGTTATCCGCGTTATGAGTCGAGTTTTCCAAAAAACATAGATGATGAATCGTGGGAATGGAATCGTTTGAACCGTTGGGTGGCGAATGTAACACATATTTTTGTCAACCGTATTGGTGATTCTAAAACGATGAACCCTTTTCATGAAAGTGTTACGGCGACGAAATTAGAGCGTTTTGTATTGGGTGAAGGGGCGACGAAGGGTTTGTATCTACATATCGAATTGATTCAGCCCAGAAAATCTATGAAAGGTTATGGTCGCCACAACGATGTGGATGCGCCAACGCCTGGTTTTACCACCCCTCAGTATAAACGCTTGGCACAGCTTTATACGATTGCCGCTGTTCGCAAAGGCGAGTATTTGATTCCGGGTTTTCATGCCTGCGTTGATTCGGGTATCAAATATGCGCACGATGATCCACAGAATTTTGACCTACCTAAATTTTTTGCCGCTCTCAATGAAGTTTGGAAAGAAATCGAGAGACCTATCACTAATTCAAGGGTTGGCAGTGAGTAATACATTTAAGACTTTAGGATATTAAGAACAAAGACGTTAAGACTGCAATAAGTCTTAACGTCTTTGTTCTTAATATCCTAAAATCTTAATAGCCCTTTTGCGCTTTCACTTTACCCAAACCACTGACCGAACTCCGTACATTTTTAGGGTCGCCTCGATAAAGTACGCTGCCCATGCCCGACACATCGGCAACCAACTCATCACTCACATAACATTCCAATCGTCCAATGCCATTGACGGCGCAGCGAGCGTTTTGAATCATTAAATCATAAGCATCAATATTACCCGTTCCGTTTAAGAAAAGACGTGCTTTTTGCGCTTTTCCAGCTATTTGGAGGTTGCCAACGCCGTCTAATTTGATTTTTAGTTCTTCAATGTCCACATCGTTTGCTGTTACATTGTGCGCCCCTTCCAACAAAATATTGAGCTTTTGCCCCGTCCATTTGCCTTGTAAAGCGACGTTTCCAGCGCCTGAAAAAATCAATTCATCAAGCACGGGTGCAGTGATGTAAATTCTGATTTTTTCAAATTCATTCCAAAACTGCCAATTATATTGCTTCGTAATCAATAGTTTACCATCTTTGACCCGCGTTTTCATGCGGTCAATGCCTTGTTCCGAACCTTCGACGACAACGCTGAAAGTATCAGCTTGACGGATGTAAATATCGGCACCTAATTCGGCTTGAATGGTCGTGAAATCGCTCAAATCAAGGTTTTCAGAAATGTCGCTGTCCCGTCTTTTTTCTCTATTTTGTGCAAAAAAAGCGGTTGCGACCATTAGAAAAGTGAGTAAAAGTCCTATTTTTTTCATGACAAAGTTCTTATTTGAATTGATGAACTGATTTTCAGAAAAGACATTTGACAAAGACTTTACCCTACAATAATTTTCAAAAAAAATAAAAAAACATAGAAATGACTAAAAATATTGGTAGAATCATCGTCTTACTTTTCGTCCTCGCTTTGGGCATTTATGGAGCGAAATGGTGGTTTGGAAGCAATGACCGACAGACACAACAGGAGTCGCAAGTGCTTTTGGAACAGGTAAAAGCGGTGACAAAACTCGTGACTACTGAGGGGTATTTTTCAGAAATTTTTAGTGAGGTGGACACCAAATCCTATTTCGGATTTCCATCTACAAAAAAAGTTTTGATAAAAGTAAAAGCTAAGGTATCGGCTGGGTTCAATCTGGCAAATATGAAAATTGAAGCCGACCATACCACTAAAACCCTGCGTTTAAGCAATATTCCCGCGCCTGAAATCATCAGCATTGAGCCTGAAATCAGCTATTACGACATTGCCAACGGCGTTTTTAATACATTTACAAATGAAGACTACACGCGTCTGAACAAACGAGCTGTGGAAGTCGTGCGCGAACAAGCCTTGAAAAGCGATTTTATGAACAATGTGAATGAACAAGGCAAACGCAATTTTGATGCGCTTAGAATATTGGCAGAAAGTATGGGATGGAAGTTTGAAATTGTAGGTAGCGATTTTGTAAATTAAATTATTGTAGTCAAATTTTAAAAAATGAAATCATACGAAGCAATCAAGGAAATTGCAGACAGACTGTATATAGGCATCAATGACGAGAATGAAGTCGTTGATCGAATAGAAAAATCACTTGACAAGGTTCAAGCTCATATTTCAAGTGATTTTTATAAAATATTCAATATTGAGTTAAAGATGGAAGGTCATCTAATATATGTTGACGACCCGACATATAGACAAAGTGCAACAGGTTTGATTTTGAATGGATCATCTATAGATGATGATTGCTTCAAAATTAGGGTGGAATGTCTCATTGATATTGGACGAATTTGGCTAAAAGTCATTAATAACTCTTCAAAACCTGAATTTATTAAAATAGAGAATAGAATTAAGGCAAAAATGAATAGTGAAGGGCTCGCAGAATTAAAAGAATTAAAGTAAATGCCTACAATAATGGTTTGCTGTCTATCTCGCGCCAAATAGCCCGCCCACGAACCGTGAATTGATAAATGGCTGTCTGGATTTAGTAACAATACAGCCATTTATCAATTAAATAATTTATTGTTGCTGAAACACATACCGAATAATATTTGCCCCCATTTCCAACGCTTTTTGGCGCAACTCCTCTGGATCTTTATGCACATCGTCCCAGCCATCGCCTAAGTCAGATTCATAATTATAAAATGCTACAAGGCGACCTTGCCACATCAAACCATATCCTTTTGCTGGTTTGCCGTCGTGTTCATGAATTTTAGGAATGCCATTTGGGAACTCATAACGCTGATGATAAATTGGATGCGCATAAGGCAATTCAGTCAATTCCAACTCTGGAAACACCTTTTTCATAGCAGGACGAATAAAAATATCCATGCCATAATCGTCATTGATGAACAAAAAGCCGCCTGCCATGAGGTAATTTCGCAAGTTTTCAGCTTCTTGATTCGAAAAAACAACATTGCCATGTCCCGTCATGTACAAAAACGAATGGTTGTAAATATCGGCACTACCCACCTCAACAGTCGCATAGTCCAATTCAAAATTGGTTCCTAAATTTTTATTGCAAAACGCTGCTAAGTTCTTCAACGAATTGACATCGTTGTACCAATCACCGCCACCGCTGTACTTCAAAAGAGCCAATTTCAATGTGGGTTTATTCATTGAAAATGAAAGCGTTATGAAGAAAATAGCTATTAAAAATAGAATTTTTTTTATCATTGTATAATCAGTTTTTTTGTCATTCTGAACGAAGTGAAAGAATCTTTTTTATCATTGTCTGACTGATTTTTTTTGTCATTCTGAACGAAGTGAAAGAATCTGAATGAAAAATTATTTAGATTATTTAGATTCTTTCACTGCGTTCAGAATGACAAAAGTGTTTAAATTTCATTTATCAAATTAACAGTATGACAAGCCACAACACCTGCCGTCTCCGTCCGCAACCGACTATCGCCAAGGCTCACCGCTTGAAAGTTTTTAGCCAAAGCCGTTGCTACCTCCCCCTCAGTAAAATCCCCTTCGGGTCCTATCATTATAACGCTGTTTCCGCCTTTTTTGTACATTTTAGAAAGCAACTGTTTTTCGGCGTTTTCCATACAATGCCCAATAAAGTTTTGACTTTCTAAAAAATCGTTTTTCATAAATTGTTGAAAACCAATTGCTTCATTGAGTTTGGGTAAATAAGCTTTTAAAGATTGTTTCATCGCTGACAACAAAACGCCATTCAATCGCTCCCATTTTATCACTTCCCGTTCGCTTCTTTTACAAATCAGAGGCGTGATTTCATCAATCCCTATTTCCGTTGCTTTTTCCAAAAACCACTCAAAACGGTCTATATTTTTTGTTGGTGCAATAGCAATATGCAATTTAAAAGGTCGCTCATTGTACGCCTCAATTGTGGAATTGATACCAATAAGGCAACTTTTTTTACCAATTTCAATAACCGTACCGTCATAAAGATTGCCTTCACCATCGGTCAGTTGCATCGCATCGCCTACTTTTCGGCGTAGGACTTGAACGGCATGACGGGCATCAACCTCATCGAGTTGCGCAATACCGTTTTTAATGTTTTTTGAGAAAAATAATTGCATAACACTTGTTGAGAGACACTAATTTCACAAATTACACGAATGGATTCTATTAATATTCAAAAAGAAAATTCGTGTAATCCGTGTAATTCGTGTCCGTTATTTTAAAATGACAAATTCCGTCCGCCGATTTGCTGCACGCCCCCCCTCAGTATCATTCGAGTCAATGGGCTGCGTTTTTCCTAAGCCTTTGAAACTCAGCCTTTCTAAGGCTATGCCATTTGACACAAGGTAATCACGTACTGCTTTTGCCCTTTTTTCAGACAAAATTTGATTGTCTGCATCTGTACCGACATTGTCCGTGTGTCCTCTGATTTCAATGCGCATCGTTGGATTTTCCTGCAAAAGTAGCTTCAATTTATTCAATTCAGTCATAGATTCACGCATCAAATCCGCTTTCCCTGTTTCAAAAAAGACATTTTTTAAGATAATCGGCTTGTCTTCGATTTTGGGAGACCCCTCAGTACTCGTAGGCTTTTCGGCAGTCGTAGCCACTTGTTGTAGAAAAATATCAAGGGTAAAAGGTTTATCAAAAGTCGCTTTTTCAGTCAAATTAAAATTTTCAGAACTGAAAGCATAACTCGGTTTTGACACATTCAAAGCATAATTTTTGCCAAAAGGCAAACAGACTAAAAACGTCCCATTGTCATCAGAAAGAGAAAGATTAACCGTTTTTTGACCGCTTAAATCCACAAAATCTAAGCGCGCACTAGGAATAGGTTGCTTTGTTGAGGCATCTAACACCGTGCCACGTACATAGGTCACTGGCAGTGGACGCGCCTTTTCATGTAGGGCAAATTCAAATAAGTCATATTTTTTTTCATCCCCATTCCCACGTCCAAAATACGCTGTTTTACCATCAAGGCTCACAGTGACAGTGCCTTCATTGTCCTTTGTATTGATGGGATAACCTAAATCTTGAGGTTCGCCCCAATTGCCCAAAGAGTCTATTCTGCTCAAAAACAAATCTTTTCCGCCCATTCCTGCGTGTCCTTCCGATGTAAAATACAACGTTGTACCATCGGGATGAATAAAAGGCGTTTGGTCGTCCCAAGTCGTATTTATCGGCGCACCCATGTTTTTGGCTGGCTGCCATTTGCCCGATTCAAAACGCACATACCAAATATCAACCCCGCCCATACCACCTGGACGGGTTGATGCGAAGTAAATCGTCCGTCCATCGGCTGAAATTGAAGGCTGTGATTCCCACCATTCTGTATTAATCGCTGGAAAACCCTTCGGAGGACTCCATTTATCATTCTGTTTTTTTGAATAATAAATATCGAAACTGCCAAAACCATCAGGTCTATCTTTGGCGGCAAACAATAACAATTTGCCATCGGCACTAATGGTTTGTGCGCCCTCATTGTTATCTGTGTTGAGTTCTTCGACAGGCGTTGCCAAAGTCCACTCACCATTTACTTTTTTAGAAGAAAAAAAATCCTCTTGCCGCCCAACGAGTCGTGTAAAAATCATGGTCTCACCATCAGCCGTCAGGGTCGGCAAATATTCGGAATATTGAGGGGTGTTCACCTTGTCTCCCAATGACTTAGGTTCAAATGGCACAGGATTATTGATGGCAACGGCAGCAAAACGGGCATCTCGAGCGGCTTTTGTGGCAATAAATTTATTCCTATTGTTCGCTTTTTCAGATTTCAAGTAAGCCTCATAGTGTTCCGCCGCTTCCGTAAATTTGTCTTGGCGCATTTCGATATTAGCTAATGAAAATAAGACTTCTACTTCAAAATTAGGGTCAATCACCAATACTTTTTCAAATGCCGCCTCTGCTTCTGGCAATTTTCCGAGTTTATAAAACATCGCTGCTTGTTGAATCTGGGCATCAATAAACGTCGCATCGGCTTTCAATGCATTCGTAAATTCTTTCAATGCCCCCTCAGTATCGTCTTGAATTTTGAGTTTTACACCATCGGAATAGGCTTTTATTGCTTTGCCAGTAGCCGTTTTGCGGGTTGTATAGTTTTGTGAAAAAACGGTTATTGTAAAGCAGAATAGAATATTAAAAATGAGAATTATTCTTTTCATAAAATATTGATTATGAGTTATTTGCAAATTATTTCAAATCGAAGAGTCAGCGGTCAAAGTAAACCGTGTTCCGTTATTAACTCTAAAAACGCGTCAGCAGAAATAATATTGAAATAAGGGAAAGGAGTACTTTTCAAAACATTGTAATGTTTGTCATCTGTTACTAAATAATTTGCATTGGCTGCAACGGAGCAATCGGCAAATTTGTCGTCATCAGGGTCATCTTTTATTAAGATCCAGTTATAATGAGGGTCAAAACGATGAACAAAAGGAGATTTAAGTAATAATTCCTCAACTTTTGCATTAAATAAGATAATAATATAGGTAAAATATTAGGCAAAACGGTTAAAAAGAGAAATAAAAGAGCATAAATTTATGATTTAAACCAATAAATCATATTAAAATGCTACCCATAGTACAATTACCAGAAATAATTAGTCACTATTCACCCCACTTTAAAGAAGTATTCAGTGAAGGAGAATATGAGCATTTTAAAAAATATCTGTCGGGACTCATAGTATCTGAAAACAAGACAATAGAGGCGATAAATCGTCTATTTGTATTGGATGTCCAAAATCAAAGCAGTTTAAACCGCTTTTTGACTCACTCCAAGTATAGGATAGCGGCCTTGCATCGCAAACGCTTAGACTTGTTAAACAGTCAAGCAGAAACCAAGCTAAAAAGCATGGGTGCGCATGGTGGCGTTTTGGGTTTAGATGATACCTTATTGACGCATTATGGGCGCGAATTTGAAGGTTTAACTAAATTATTCGACCATTCGACTCAAACGTATGTGTGGGCTCATAATCTGGTTAATCTGCATTATAGTGATGACCAAACAGATTATCCGATCTCTTTTGAATTATGGAAACCCGTTGAGATAGAAGCCTTAGAAAAAGGCTTACGCGATAGTGGGGTTAAAATAAAAGAGAAAAAAGAGCCCTTGAAGGTTAGTGAACCAGAGAAATGGCGGAACTATTTATTGTATTTGTACAGAAAAAACCAGCAAAAAGAGTGCGTACGTAAAGCCTATCGGAGTAAAATTATTATTGGACAGGATTTGTTACGGGATTTTTTCAATGAATACCCAAATGAAGATTTACCAATCAGCTTCGATAAATGGTTCACAAGCCCCAGTTTTTGCAAATTTATAGACCAAGATTTGAAGAAATCTTATGTTGGTGGCTTGAAAAGTGACGAAGCATTGCTTTTAGCGGGTTCAGTAAAAATCACCGTTGGTGATTTTGTTAAACGACTAAAGGAGCAACATCTTGAGTTAAAGTCATCGCAAAACCCAAAATCGGTGTTTGTTAAGACAACGATTAATTACAAAGGTAAAAAAGAAGTATTTTACAATTATTGTCAAGTACATCATATTTCTGGGTATGGACGGCAAAATCTTTTGATTTCTCATCAAAAAGAAGATTTGTCCGATACTGCCCGTGTTTTTATATCAAACCGCCTAAACTGGAGAGTGCAACACATGACCAGAGTAGGTCGCCATCGCTGGCCTGTTGAAGAATATCATAAAGAAAGCAAAGCCGAAGGATTGGATCAGTATCAAGTTAGGAACTTTGAGGCAATTGAAAAACATATTGCCATGGTTGCCCTTGTCTATTCGTTATTGAAACATGCCCGTTATGACTCTGTGCTCTTGAACACTCTTCAAACGCAACTTGATAAAAATATCAAAGGGTCTTTAGCGACTTGGCGACGTACCACACAAGCCCAAGTGCTTTGGGGCTTGGTTTTGTGGATTGAGGAAGCCTTGCGACAAGGTGACTCTTTGGAGAAGATTATGAAAACGCTTTTACCAGCGTTTAATTTAGGATAATCTTCCATTCATTCTTTAGTTATATGATATCCCTTTACTACTGTTTGGGGGATATATAGGTGTTGTTTGCCTAATATGTCAATGAACTAACTATTTTTTTTCGATTACGAAACCTTTTTAAGCCTTTTTCGGGCACTTTACATGTACTATTTTATAATGCAAAAGTTGAGGATAATAAATCAAATAGTGCAATCTATACTGGTTTTTCAGTATCACATCAACCACAATTTAGAACTTTCAACTTTACAAAATGGAACAAATAAGATTTTTTTTCATCGTTATGAATATGGCTTGTACTTTATTATGCTTCTATTTTTTGACATTCATTGACACAATTACTCCTAACATGCGTGTAATAGCAAACTTAGTTAGTTATTATGGGACAATTGTGTTTTTTACTATGTTTATTCTATTATATGGTAAAACAAAGTATAGTAAAACTCTAATAATTATTATAACCCTAATTACCCTTTTCTTTCTAAATAAGGTTTACGGCGTAATAATCCCTTTTTAAAAAGTGTAGTGCTCACTTGGCAGGGTTGCATGAGCATACTTGTAAATGGTGTTCTCTAATTGAAGAATAGCTACAAAAGTAGTGCAAGAGGCGATGCTGGCGATGCAAAAAAGTCCTCTCGACAAAGGAGTTCTTTAAATTAACGCACATCCACCAAGCAAAACAACGACGGCGCTGGGTTCGGTGTTTTCACCGAACTCACCTATAATAGCCGTCAGGCTAAGAAAATTACAATTGAAAATCAATGCTTTATAGATAATTATTTAGAACTTTTAATTGCTGAAAAATATGAATCTAAGAAACAAAGTAAACTTAGCTCTTTTCAATATAATATGAGTTGTTTTCTTTCTTAGCCTGACGGCTATGGTCTCCGACCTGCGAAGTTGATTGAAAGCGGCATTAAGCAAACAACTGCTGCCGTTTACGTGGGTCAGAAAAAAGGCGGTGTGCGAAAGGGGTTTCGCCTACCCCCTCAGTAAAAAGGGTAGAAAAAGATAGAATAAAAGCTGGAAAAGGCACTTATTCGCCCAAAGCCTCTTTAAGAGAAAGTATTTTCAAGCCTTTTATACCTGTATAGTCTTTGATATTGTCCGCAAAAAATGCCCAATCGTAGGTCAAAGCTGTAGCGGCAATGAGCTTGCCAATTTATAGTATTCACATTGACAGGCTTATTCAGGTCTTTTATTTGGGTTTCTTTTATTGTGAAAACAGGAAAGTACCTTAACTGTATTTTGAGTTTGATTGACAACAAAATACAAAGTGTAAGGGAATTGAGGCATCTTCAACGCACGGATATTTTTGTAACGAACTCTGTGAAGAGGATTTACAGCTAAAGCGTTATAAGTTTCTTTTAATGCAGCGATAAAATTAAGCGGTGTATTCTCGCTATACAAGGCATAGTAATCAATGGCGTTTTCGATTTCTTTTTGAGCACGCGGGGAGACAATAATTTTATAAGCCATATTTTTGGTTGAGTTGGTCAATGGAGGCTTCGGCAGTGAGATAGGTGTTTTCATCTTCCAATAGCCTTTCATCCAAGATGGTTTTCATATCGGTCGTCATTTCAAAATGCGCTTCGTCTTCTTCTACAATGATGGTGATGGGCTTTGATTTAAAAACGGCTTTAATAGCGTCCAAAATATCAGAATTGACCTCTTGAGCTGATGTTAAATGATAGGTTGTGTACAGCATATCTTTAATTATTTTTTCATTTATTAAAAAAGTTGAACAAATATAAGCCTATTCACCAAAATTCATTCAAAAAATCTAAACAACCACGATATGAAAAAAGTCATTTATTTCGTCCTTTTCCTTTTGCCCACGTTGCTTGAGGCACAAAGTGCTGGAAACAGTCGCGTTAGCGACAGACTACTGTTGCCAACAACGCCACGCCGCTATTACACCCAAAAAAACTACCAACGGCTGCTGACGATTGACCCTGATATGGGTAGGAAACGCGCCTTTTTGGATATGCAGCTTAACCTGAATACACCGCCTTTGACCGCCGATGTGACGATACCCGTTGTTGTGCATGTATTGTACAAAGCGGGAACAAACACCAAGGATTTGCCAAAAGAAAGTGATATTCGGCAACAATTGGACATCGTGAGTAAAGACTTCCGCCAAACCGTCCGCATCACAAAGCACGAAGCCGACGACAAAGAGCATTTTACAGATAAAAATGCTTTGGATACACGTATTTCTTTCTGTCTCGCTTCTCAAGACCCTTCGGGCAGAGCGACTTCGGGCGTTTTGACTGTGCCAACATCTGTAACAACTTGGCTCGCTGATGACAATATGAAATCTGCCAGGACAGGCGGTAGCACGGCTTGGGACACCGAGAAGTATCTGAATGTCTGGGTTGTGAGTTTTCCTGACAGCATCAGTGGTTATGCTCAAATGCCTGCCGGACTCGCTGCGACAGACGGTATCGTGATTGATGCCCGTTACTTCGGTAAAAAGCCGAATAACGATAAAACCTTCCCATATACTGAGGGGGAGACCATGACGCATTTGATAGGCAGTTATTTGAACTTGTATGAACTGTGGTCTGAAACCGTCTTGTGCGGCGATGACGGTGTGGACGATACACCGATTCACAACGCCCCGACACTCGGTAATGTGGATTATCGGTTTGTCAGCACCTGCGACGGCAACCCTGTCGTGATGTCTATGAATTATATGGATAACACGAATGACAACATGCTTTATATGTTTACCAATGGACAAAAGAGACGGTTGCAAGCAACACTTACGGCAAATGGTATTCGCTACAAATTGGTACAATCGGGCGCCACACAATGCGCTCATGGTAATACCAACGCTCAAATCGTACAGCAGAATCCCCCTAAACCCACGACACCTGTACAATTGTCGCCCATGAGTTACCGCATCTATCCGAATCCTGCACAAGACAATATCAACCTTGACATTGGTATAGAGAAAGGTGGTGAAGCGACATTGAATATTTACAATGCACAAGGTGGTCTTCAAGTCAGCCGAACTTATAAAGTTACAGAGGGGTCTCAATCCTTTACGGTCAATTGCAGTACGTGGACAACAGGTTTGTACTTTGTGCAACTGAAAGTCAATGAAGAAGTGGTATCAGAAAGGGTTTTGATACAGCGATGAAAGGGATACCTTCTGAATAACAAAAGCCGATGTTTCTTTGTGAAGCATCGGCTTTTGTTCACTGCTTGGTAGGTCGTTCCTGCCGATTAAGTCGGTCATTAATTTTTTATGCTAACGCTTACATCTGTCAGCGATGGGATGTCAAAACCTCATACAAAGTTGCTGCCGTTTTGTCCCAACTAAATTTCTCTCTTTGCATACGTCCTTTTTCTATTAAATTTTGGCGTAAATCGGCATCTATTGCGACCTTTTCAAGTGCATCAGCAATTTCAGATACCGACAATGGATTGACGAGAATGGCGGCATCACCCGCCACTTCAGGCATCGAAGTCGTCGTAGAGGTAATGACAGGTACATCACAGTGCATCGCCTCTAAAATTGGAATACCAAAACCTTCGGCAAGCGATACATAAGCAACTGCCGTTGCTGCACCGACAATGCGTGGCACTTCTTCATCGGCAACATAACCCGTAAAAATAATGTCTTTTTGAAAAGCAGAATTATCAAAAGCTGTCCGCACATCGCCTGTTTGCCAAGCAAAACGACCGACGATGACCAATTTATGAGGCAGTCCAGTCCGCTGTTTCATCTCACTAAAAGCCGTTATGAGCCGATGCACATTCTTACGAGGATGCACTGCACCGACAAAAACAAAAAAAGGCACGCCCTCCCGATTGTCTCGGGATGTATCATCAGTATAAGCCACCTTAACTGCCATTTTTTCTGCTTCATCAATTGGCTTGAAATCAGTGCGGCAACCATTGTGACAAACGACTATTTTTTCTGAATTCAAAAAAGGATAGTAGCGCAAGGCATCTTGTTTCACAAATTCCGATACACATATTATAGTATGCGCTTTTTTCAAAAAACGGGGCGCAAAGAATTGGTAATATTGATAAACCAACCACGGCAGCGTGCTGCGTGCTTCGGGGTGCGCCCAACCGACATCGTGGAGTATGAGATACGTCGGCACATCCGTTCTTAGTGAACAGAAATTGTCAGTTGACAGGAAAATATCGGGTTTGTGCTTTTTCAAAGCTCTGGCTACCGACCATTCGTACCACCAAATAAACAAAAACGGATGTCGGGCAGGTGGAAACAAGACAATAGGCGTTACATTTTCACCAAACACATAACTTTCATCATAAGGGCGGTCAAAAAAGAAGATAAACTCATCTTCGGGGTGTGCCACTACCATGCGCCGCACCGTTTCATAAGTGAACCAACCGAAGCCTTCGAGTTTGTTTTTGAGCAAAAAACGGGTGTTGATAGCTATTTTCATTGGGCGAAAATAGGGTGAATTGTTGGATGGTTGTAGGTGCGTTTTACTGAGGGGGATGAAAAAGTGCTTTAACAATCGTTATAAATACGTGTCGGATACCTCAAAGGTATCCGACACGCATAGCGTTTCTTAACAACCAACAAAAAAATAAAAGGGAAATATAATAAGCCTCTTTGTTTTCAAGTTAAATTAAAATGATAAAAAATCTCCTTCCATTTCTCCTTTTTCTACCTTTTATATCGGCTTGTCGCAAAACCGAGACGGGTATTGATATGACCTATCGGCGACAATTTGAGATACCTGTTGGCTTGGCAGCGGGACCGTCACACAATTTTGTTTTGATAAATATCCCTTCTGATACAGCTGTTTTTTTTCAAATCAACAATCTGACAGCGAGCCAAATCAATGGCGTTGTGCCACGTTCGATGAATATTAGAACGATTTTTCAAGGCGGCGGCAATACTTTTGCCAATGTTGACCATGTTGAAGTCGTCATTTTTGACCCCGACCGACCGACTGTGCCTGAAATCCCTATTTTTTATCGCTACGATGTCCCCCTCAGTACAAGCGACCGCCTCGACCTCGTGCCCGATGGTAATAATATTCAGAAATTCATCTTAGACGGTAAAAGATTCAATATCCGCATCAAACTTTTTTTCCGCGAAATCACACCTCGTTCTGTTGATGTCGAAGCCAATATTATTTTTTTAGGCAAAACGTCGTAATTAATGATGAATGATGAATGATGAAAGTCGCTTTTTTCATCATTCATCATTCATCATTCATCATTTATCATTCATCATTCATATTTCACCATTCACTAAGGTGTTTTTCGAAAAACGCTTCGACTTCTTCCTTTGTTGGTTGTGCCATTGGGCGAACAATCCGAAAACCAATAAACGGCGCATCGGCATTCCACCACTTACTTTTAGGGATTTGAGGGTCGCGGCGATTCCAAATAGGATCGGATTTTATGCGATTGGCAATGCGTAGTTCAGCCTCTTTGTCGCTGAAACAGCCTCCTTTGAGGGTTCTTGGATGCATGTCTGTGGGAGATACTGAGGGGTCTGTGTCGGTTGTGATTTGGGCATAATCGGGGCGATATTCGTCCAAAGTCCATTCCAACACATTGCCTAACATATCGTACAAACCCCAAGCGTTGGGCTTCAATTCGCCTACTTTGTGGTATTTGTCTTTGCTATTTTGCGAAAACCAAGCATATTCTTTCAATTTTCGAGCATCATCGCCATACGGATAAGTCGTTGTCGCATTGGCTCGGCAAGCGTATTCCCACTCGGCTTCAGTGGGCAAACGGTAGAAAATCCCTGTTTTTTGATACAACCATTTACAAAACATCAGTGCGCCGTATTGCGACATGCTGTTGGCAGGAAAGCCACCCTGTTTGCCCATGCCTAAGGTTAGGTCAATATAAGGGGGGCTTGGGCGGGTGATGCCGTCGGGTTTTGGGTCGCTGTCTTTTTCTTCATCTCTAAAATAATCGTATTGGTCATACGTGGTTTCATAGACAGACATATAGAAAGCAGAAATATTGATTTTACGTGGCGTGTTTTCGTCTGAGTCACGTCCTTTCTCGGTTTCGGGGCTGCCCATCAAAAAACTGCCCGCAGGAATGGGGGTCATTTTTAAGGCTATATTAGTACCCGCAACGGTCTGTTCGTAAGGCTTAGAATCTGTTTGTGCTAAGACAAAAGCTGGGAAAAAGGTTATAAAAAGTAGTTTTTTCATAAAAAATACGCTTTTTTTGATTTTAGAATAAAATATACTGAGGGGTGGTATTGTCAAAAGAGGTCTCAATTTAGGAAAAAATATTTTGCAAACTGGCTGCTTTGTACCGACTTTATCTTTCCTTTTTTATTCTCTAAAATCAATAACGCTGTGTTTGGATATTTTTTAATCAATCGTTTGGCTTTTCGCATAGGCAAAATACTGCAAGCTGTTGCCAACCAATCTGCCGTTGCGCCATCAGGAGCAATAACGGTCACGTTGCGTTGATGGGTTAAACCCAAACCTGTTTTCGGATTGACGATATGAGAATACCGTTTGCCGTCGTGTTCAAAAAATTGATACATATCACCTGAAGTCGCAACTGCTTGATTTTGAATAGATAACAAATGGGGCATCATTTTTCTATCTGAATTGGGTAGGCTAATAGCAATTTTCCAACCACCTGACTCAACCTGTCCCTGTCTTGGTTTTTTACCTGCTACCAGGTCGCCACCTGCATCAACAAGACAGTATGGAAAGCCGTTTTTTGTCAAAATATCCACCACTTCTTGAGCGGCAAATCCCTTGACAATGCCCCCAAAATCCAAAAGTACCCCCTCAGTATGAAACCTCATTCGAGGAGAATTTGCATCAATTTCAATGTTTTTAAAGCCCGTTTTTTGGAAAGCGGCTTGTAAAGTTGCGTCATCGGGCATCTGTTTGTTTTTGCGTGCCTTGCGCCAAGTTTTAACGATATGCCCAACGGTTACATCAAAAGCACCACCGCTCATTTGATTTGCTTTTTCCGAAATTTTCAATATATGATGCAAATCATTGGAAATAGGTTGCCAAATTTTAACATTATGACAAACCGTATTTATTTCACTACTATCGAGATAATCACTAAATATTTGATTCAATATATCAACACGTAAATAGGCTTTTTCGATGATGGGCAGAAGAGTGAGTGAGTCATCTGTAAAAACAGAAATGATAAAAGGCGATCCCATTTTAGGTCGTTGGAAGGTAAACTTTGAGGTTTGGGAAAAAACAGAAAACTGTCCTATAATTAAGAAAACGAAGCTGATTTGTAAGCCTTTTAAGGTATTAGTCATACTTTTTTAGTTCAAAAGAAATAAGAAAACAATGTGTTAAAGTGCAAAATTACACATTCGCCAAAAGAAATAAATTGTTATCAAAATTCATTTCGCTATAAATTTATTTTGAGATTTAGAAAATTTAAATTTGTTTTCTATACCAAACATATAATGAACAAGGCTATATTTTTTGTATTTTCGGTGTCACTTATTTTTTAATCATTGACACATTAATAAAGCGGATTACGGGCTTTATTGTGTTCTAATCATAACGGATTTTCAATTTATGACTAAAAATTTACGCACATGAAAGTTGAATCTTTTTTCTCTTCTGACACAATTGTATTAGAAAGTAAATTAATTGACTTGTTTAATAACGGCTTTCGTCCCACTCTTGGGTTCGTTTTCTGTTCTCCTATCCAAGATTTCAAAGAAATTGGCTGTATTTTCGACCGTTTTGATGTTGATTTACTGGGCTGCACGACAGCAGGAGAGATTATGAACGATACTTTACACGAGTCGTCTATTTCTGTCTTGCTTATGGATATGAAGCGAGAAAACTTTAAACCTATTTTTGTTAACAATACTGAGGGGGTCATTCAAACAGGGCAAACGATCCGGAATTTTGCAGATTCAGCTTTTCAAAACCCCGCCATCATCACTTGTTCGGGTGGTGTTTTGAATGACGGTGAACAAATTGTTG
>JAYVFS010000240.1:0-29475 GCA_043772905.1 Saprospiraceae bacterium
TTTTTACGCAAAAAAGGCGTATTAATCGTCGGAAGTGGCAATATGGTGCATAATTTGGGCATGGCAACATGGCAAAACCTCAATGGTCCAGGCTTCGATTGGGCGATTGAAATGAATGATATTTTTAAGAAAAACATAAACGATGGCGACCACAAACCTTTGATTGATTACCATTCATTAGGCAAAATAGCCAATTTAGCAATTCCTACGCCCGACCACTACTACCCTCTTTTGTACAGCTTGGCTTTGCAAGAAAAAGATGAAAAAGTGAGCATTTTTAACGACAAAGCGGTGGCGGGATCTTTGACGATGACATCGGTACGGATTGGATAAAAACAGATTTACCAAATTTTTTAAACTTGGTAAATCTCGTTAAGCCGCAACCCAAATGTTCTTTGCAACGTGTTTGAAAGTAATATTTTAACAAAAAAAATAGCTTATGCAACGCAAAGAATTTTTGAAACAAGGCTTCCAACTATTAGGTTTTGCCACCATCGCCCCTTTCATTGTTTCATGCAACAAAGACACAACAGGTAGCTCACTCGCTTGTGGTTCAACAACTCCGAGCGAAACTGAAGGTCCTTATCCAACAAAAAACCCTGCGGCTTACGCTATCAAAGACATTCGGTCGGATAGAACAGGTACGCTTTTGACCGCTAAAATCACGATTCAAAGCAAAGGTACAGCTCTGGCTGGTGCATTTGTGGATATTTGGCATTGTGATAAAGATGGTGATTATTCAGAATATGGCAGTTTAACAGCCGTTCACTTTCTAAGAGGTCGCCAAACGACAAATACTGAGGGGGTCGCTGAATTCCTCACAATTTATCCAGGTTGGTATCCGGGCAGAGCACCGCATATCCATGTTCATGTTTATGATTCAAGTGGAAAATCTTTGTTGGTGACACAAATCGCATTTCCAACAGATGTAAATGATACGGTTTATACAACAGCCACTAATTTTTATACAAAAGGTAAACAAGATACATCAAATACCAAAGACGGTATTTTCTCCGATTCCATTTCTTGCGAAATGCCGACCGTAACAGGCAGTGTTTCAGCAGGTTATTCGTTGGTTCATACTATTATCGTTGCTGCGTAAATATTTGTCAATCAATACTTTGTCAACGAGTAACATATCGGATACTTTGAAAGTATCCGATATGTACAGTTGTAAATTAAAATAAACGATTCGGAAAAATAATGATTCAAACCAACGCCACAATTTACTTGTCAGAACAAAGAGGTTGTACTCAAACCGACACCTTCCGCAGCTTCCACACCTTCAATTTCGGGTCTTTTTTTGACGAAAACAAAACACCTTTTGGCAATTTACAGGCTTTTAATGAGGACACATTGATGCCCAATGCTGTTGTTAAACAAAAAATAGATCCCCAAACAACCGTTATTTTTTTACCTATTTTTGGTACAATTGAAGTGAAAAATGACTTTCATACTGAGGGGTCGTTCGTGACAGTTGGTGAAGCCTATTTCTATACAACCGTTGATGAGGAAGACATAGAAATCTGTCATCCTTTTGATGCTGGCATGGTCAGCTATCTTCAAATTCGTTTGCAAAATACTGATAACCAACCTTTTAACACCTCAAATGAAACAGCATTTGATTTTAAAAATGCTAAAAACCAACTCCTACCCTATTTTTCAAATCAGACAAATTTTGGTTTTATTGGTCAATATGACGGTCGAAAAGAAAGCGTTTACACCTTGAAAAATCCGCAAAACGGTATTTTCGTTTTCGTCATCGAAGGCGTTTTTGAGGTGCAAAATAGGCTGCTTCATGCACGCGACGGATTGGCTCTTCCTGATATTTCAGAAATCGAATTGGAGGCTTTGTCTAATGACGCAGTGGTTTTGTTGCTTGAAATCTAAATAAACTCCTATTGATAAGGTCTCTTACTCGGATCTTGTCTGGTATCAAAAAGAGCAGTTATGTAGAGTACTGAACCGTGTACACGATAATAAAGACGGTAATGTTTACCGACCAATATAAATCGAATTGTTTTGCGATTGACTACTTTTCTACCAGAAATTGGATGTTTTTCAATAAATGCAATGCGTTTATCTATCAAATCAGCAAAATTAGCTGCGGCAGTATGCGAAACCTCCAATTTCAGATATTTGATGGCTTGGCTCAATCGGTCAATTGCTTTGTCTGACCATTCTATTCGTTTAGCCATTCCTGCATCATTTTAGTCACTTCACTGTGAGGTGTCAATTTCTTAGGGTCATAAGTTTGTTGGATAGCCTCATCCAATTCTGCTTCTTGTTCAGATGTCAGTTCATAATTGTCCTCATAAGCTTCGTAATCATTTGGCGATGTAATAAAATCTTTAATAAGCTCACACAAACGCACTAAGTCATTCGGGCTTTCCAAATGAGCGACCATATTCATAATGCTGCCTTTTAGTTCTAAAACATTCATTTTTATCTTATTTTTTTACAAAAATACGCTTTTTTTATTTATCCTGTCAAAATATAGGCATTCAAAATCAGAAAACAATTTTACCTTTATGGGCTTAAAAAACGACACATTTCATAAATTAATGCCCTTTCTATCATGGAAAAACATACTATCGGTGGATTGAAAAAAATCCTCGTTGCTTCTTCCCGTTTTTATGACATTCAAGACTATTTTCTCACTTTGACGGAAACCAATATGGCTGCCATTGATGGTAAATCGGGTAAAAACAAAGTGTTGAAGGACGTTATTGCCTCTACATTGACAGAAATTTGCCTACGCCAAGACCTCATAGAAGAAGGTTCAAAAATCATAATGGTCAATATGATGATGGTTGAAGTGCGCCAACGCTACTTTTGGCATGGCTCGGGTCTGGTCAATGGGAAACATGTCTATACTTTTTTCTATTTTGCAGACTTGGATATGGGTATGATATCGGTCGCAAAAGGGAGCATGAACTATTTTGCGCGGGTATCGGTCAAAAGCGTACCCAAAGACCGTAATCCAACGGATGAGTTTAGTGAGAATTAAAAAGCCATTTTTAACACTTTTGCAAATCAAAAAATGATGGAAATCAAACCAATCCTAAGTCTTTCCTTCCTTTTTTTAGTTTTTACAACGATTAACGCTCAAAATATTGACCCCTCAGTATTGTCAGCGATGAAATGGCGCATGATTGGTCCACACCGTGGCGGCAGAACCGTTGGCGCAGTCGGTGTGCCGCAACAACCCAATGTTTTTTACATCGGAGTCAACAACGGCGGCGTTTGGAAAACAACTGATTATGGTAGAACGTGGCAGCCCATTTTTGACGACCAACCGACGGGTTCTGTGGGCGATGTCGTCGTCGCACCGTCCAATCCAAATGTCTTGTATGTAGCAAGTGGCGAAGGCTTGCAACGCCCCGATTTGTCCGTTGGCGATGGGATTTATAAAACAACCGATGGTGGCAAAACGTGGGTCAATACCGGCTTAAAAGAAGCGCAACAAATCGGTGGTTTAGCCATTGACCCCAATGATGAAAACCGCGTTTTTGCAGCCGTTTTAGGGCATCCCTATGGACCAAATACCGAAAGAGGCGTTTATAGAACCCTAAATGGGGGTAAAACATGGGAACGTGTCTATTATGTTGACGAAAATACAGGCGCAGTTCAAGTGACAATTGACCCTAAAAACCCACAAATTATCTATGCCGATATTTGGGCAGGGCGACAAGGACCTTGGGAAAATGGCGTGTGGAATGGTACTGAAAGTGGCTTAATCAAGTCTATTGATGGTGGAAATACTTGGAAAAAGCTCACAAACGGGCTGCCAACCACTGCACAAGGTTTGAGCCGCATCGGTTTTTGTATTGCGCCCAGCAACCCAAATCGCTTGTATGCAACCGTTGATGCCCCCCCCCAGTATGGTGGCATTTACAGAAGCGACGATGCGGGTGAAAATTGGGTGAAAATGGATGCCGACCCACGCCTTTGGGGTCGAGGAACAGACTTTGCGGAGATCCGAGCCGACCCCAAAAATGCCGATATTGTCTATTCTGCCAATGTCGTCACGTGGAAATCAACGGACGGTGGCAAGTCTTGGAACGCCTTTCGCGGTGCGCCTGGTGGCGATGATTATCATAGAATTTGGATAAATCCAGACAATACGGACGTTATTTTAATTGCGAGTGACCAAGGGGCGATTATTACGGTCAATGGTGGCGAGACGTTTAGCTCTTGGTACAATCAACCGACAGCGCAATTTTATCATGTCAGTACCGACAATTCTTTTCCTTATAATGTCTTAGGTGGACAACAAGAAAGTGGCTCTGTCGGCATCACTTCAAGGGGCAATGATGGACAAATTACGTTCCGAGAATGGCATCCTGTGGGCGTTGAAGAATACGGTTATGTGGCTGCTGACCCACTCGACCCTAACATCATTTATGGTGGTAAAATCACAAAATTTGACAAGCGTACAGGGCAAGTTCAGAACATCGCACCCGAAGCTGTGCGCTCTGGAAAATATCGTTTTGTGCGGACTGCACCCGTTTTATTCTCGCCTGTGGACAATAAAACCTTGTATTTTGCTGGAAATGTGCTGTTTAAAACACAAAACGGAGGTCATTCATGGGACATCATCAGCCCCGATTTGACTCGAGACAAATATGATGACATACCCCTCAGTGTCGGCATTTATACAGATGCCGATATGAAAAAAATGCCTCGTCGAGGTGTCATTTATACCGTTGCGCCTTCGCCAAAAGACATCAATACGATTTGGGCAGGAACAGACGATGGTTTGATACACGTCACGCGTGATGGTGGCAAAAATTGGCAAAATGTCACACCACCACAAATCACTGCTTGGAGTAAGGTATCTCTTATGGATGCGAGCCATTTTGACGCAAATACGGCTTATGCGGCGGTCAATTGCATCCGTTTGGACGATATGAAGCCACATATATATCGCACAAAGGACGGGGGCAAAACTTGGAAACACATCACCAACGGCTTGCCGAATGACCCTATAAATGCCGTTCGTGAAGACCCAAAACGTGAAGGGCTATTGTTTGCAGGTTCAGAACGTGCCGTTTATGTCTCTTTTGATGATGGCGAACATTGGCAAACGCTGCGCCTGAATATGCCCGCTACGTCAATTCGTGATTTGGTGATTAAAGACGATGATATTGTTGTTGGCACACATGGACGCAGCTTTTGGATTTTGGACGACATCACAACTTTGCGTCAAGCCACCCCCTCAGTAAAAACGGCTGCTGCGACCCTTTTTGCACCTCAAACAGCTGTGCGTGTCCGTTGGAATATGTGGACAGATACACCAATGCCACAAGAAGAACCTGCGGGCGACAACCCACCCGAAGGAGCTATTATCAACTACTTTTTAAGGGAAAAGGCACAAAACGAAGTAGTTTTAGAGGTTTTCAATGACAAAGGTCAATCTGTTCGTCGCTTTTCGAGCAATGATAAACCTTATGAAATACCTAAAAACAACGTGCCTCCATATTGGATTCGTCCGCAACACATTCTTTCGGCACAGGTGGGTGCACATCGTTTTATTTGGGATTTGCACTATACGCCTTTAAATGTGCCTGCCTCCTACCCTATCTCTGCAATTTATAAAAATACAGCACCGAACCCGACTTCTCCATGGGTTTTGCCGGGCACCTATAACGTAAAACTGATTATAAATGGTAAAACCTACACACAACCGTTGGCCGTTAAACTTGACCCGCGTGTGAAAACATCTGCGGCTGATTTAAAGGTGCAACATGATTTGTCGGTTCAATGCTACGAAGGTCAGCAAATGTCAATGGCTACCTTATCTGACATAAACAAATTGAAACAGCAGATAAAGACATTGCTGCCACAATCGAAAGCACCGTTAACAAATGCCCTCACAGTTTTTGAAACCCAATTGTCTGCTTTTGAAAATACGCCACATGGCAGTTCCGAGCCGAGTTTCAACTCTTTGGAATCGGCTTTTGGGCGTATTTTTGATATCCTTCACGAAACCGATATGCCGCCAACATCTCAAACTATATCTGCCGTTTCCGAGACTGTGGCAAAACTAAAAGCATTGTCAACACAATGGAATGGTTTTAAAACGAAAGACTTAGAAACGATAAATCAGCAATTACAAAAAGCTAAAATGAAGATTTTAAGCTGGTGATACTGAGGGGGTCGTTTTCTTTATAACTCTTTCGTCATTGCGAGGTACGAAGCAATGACGAAATAACCCAATACGAAAAGAATGAGATTTTGAGTTTTCCGATTGTTAATCTATTAGAGCGTGTTTAAAAATTTGGTACTGATTTAAAATGTATGCTGATATAGAATCATTGATTATCAATGATTTAGGTAAATTCTTTATTTTATCAACCTGCTTAGAATCGCATAAATCTGATAATCATGTAGCCCCCTACGAGATTTGTATTTCAAAAATAGACCTCTTTTTTGAACTGCCTTGAAAATCAATAAGTTAGACAGCATACATTTTAAATCAGTACCAAATCGTTTAAACCCAAAACCTTCGTAACTTAGTCATTTCTAAGTAATTATGAAGATTTCAAATTTTTTAAGCGGACACCAGTGATATAATATAAATTAAATAAATTGAATATTTTTGATTGATTATTGATGAATATTGCTACGAATTACACGGATTTTACCAATTTTACTAATCCCGTTTTGAATAAGTCGTAACTAGCAAAATTCGTAAAATCTGTGTAATCCGCAGCTCAAAATCCATACATTTGCCCCTCAAAATCCTTATAAATGAGATTTCATAAACTAAATATTAAAGACATCCGCCGCGAAACAGCCGATTGCGTTTCCATTGCTTTTGACGTACCCGAAGACCTTAAAACAGAATTTGCCTTTACACAAGGGCAATATTTGACCTTAAAAACCCATATCAACGGCGAAGAAGTACGGCGCACCTACTCCATTTGCACCGCACCTAACGACAATGAGTTGCGGATTGCCGTCAAAGAAGTGGCGGATGGTGTTTTTTCAACATATGCCAATCGTATTTTGAAAAAAGGAGATGCGTTGGAAGCGATGCCACCATTAGGACATTTTTTCAGCCCCCTCAGTATAAATGACCAAAAACACTACGTTTTTTTCGCTGCAGGCAGTGGCATCACGCCTGTTATATCCAATATCAAAGCGATTTTGAAAACAGAACCCCTCAGTATTTGCACCTTAATTTATGGCAATCGTTACGTGTCAACCATTATTTTTAAGGAAGAAATTGAGGCTTTGAAGAATATTTATTTAGGACGTTTTCAAGTATTTAATGTCCTAAGTCGTGAGCGGACAGAGTCCGAGTTGCTGCATGGACGCTTGGATAAAGAGAAAATTGCTTGTTTTTTTGATAAAATACCCAACTTACTGAGGGGTGATGAATTTTTCTCTTGTGGTCCCATTGAGATGACCGAAGCGTTGAAAACCATTTTAACTGAACAAGGAGTTGATGGTTCTAAAATTCATTTTGAACTATTCAATGCTCCAAGAAGCCAAGGGACAAAAGACAAAGGGCAAAATGCCATTGACAGCCTCGCCTCTATAAAACTCGATGGATTGACCTTTGATGTGCCGATACATAAGGGTCAAACGATTTTAGAAGCTGCCCAAGCCATCGGTGCGGATATGCCTTATGCTTGTAAAGGTGGTGTTTGCTGCACTTGTCGTGCTAAACTCGTTGAAGGTGAGGTTGAGATGTTGGTCAATTATGCTTTGACAAAAGAAGAGACCGATGCAGGTTTTATTTTGACGTGTCAAGCCATTACTAAGTCTGATAAAGTTGTTGTGGATTTTGATATAAAATGACCCCCTCAGTATTTTTCAGAATAATACGTTTTCCCATAAAAAAAACAGCCGATAATGTAGCATTATCGGCTGTTTTTACTTGAAAACCAAGACTTTTTATTTCTTAGTTGCCTTATATTTTGGATTTGCAGCATCTGAAAGGTCTAATTCAAAGCTCCATGTACCAGCAGTGACACCAAAGTTTTTACCTCCTGCGGCTAAAGCTGCAGACACGCCGCCCGTTGTAATAGGTGCAGGTTCAACAGTGCCAGGTGCGCCCCAGTTGTTAGCCCATAAGTCGTCTTCACGGAACTTGATTTGTCCTGCTGTCAAAGTAACATTGTTTAAGACCCATTTTTTAGTGCTTAAATCATACGTGAATTTAACATCAGGGCCGCCCCAACCGCCTGGTGCTCCATCGCCGACGATACCAATATGCTTATAAGGTCTGCACGTATATTTGAGTTTTTTCAAATCCAGTGTAACTAAATAAGTGCCTTTCGGAATGCTAAAGTTTTTGCCACCTGCTGCCAAACTACCTTCTACACCTGTGGTGATAATCGGATCTGGTTCAGTGCTCGCTGTAGAACCGTAGTTGACAGCCCATAGATTGTTTTGACGGAACTTGATTTGACCTGCATTGACAGTAACAACGCCACGCCAAAGGTCAACTGTTGGGTCATAAGTCATCGGTGCATCTGGACCATTCCAACCGTTTGCCGTAGCATCACCGACAAGACCCCAAGAGTAAGCTTCGATTTTGTAAGTCAAAGCGACAGGGTTCATGGTGATTTTGTACGTTCCTTGTGTTACACCGAGATTTTTGCCGCCTGCCACCAATGATCCACTTGGGTTGGTATTAGGTTCAACGGTACCTGTAGCACCTAAATTTACTGCCCATAAATTGTCTTGCCGGAACTTGATTTGCCCCGCGTTTAAGCTAACATAAACCACAAATTCATTTGTAACATCCGTTTTATACATCGGTAAATCGGGACCATTCCAACCATTTGCCGTAGCATCTCCGACCACACCCCAAGTTGTGCTCAAGTCCAGTTTCTCTGCATAAGGTGTCACTTTAACATTGGCTATGGTTGTAACCAATTTAGTAGCTGCACCGATGAGACATTCAACTCTGAAATCCAAATCAGCCGCAGTACCTGCGACTAAGCCCAAATCTGTCAGAATATTGTTCAATTCTAACACTTTGAATGTTTTCTTTAACTCAGAACCTGCGCTAACTGTTTTTGGCTTTGCGAAGTTATTGCCTTTCTTGTCGATATAAAGCGTATAAGTCGCTGCTGTTGGAAAACCAAAATCTGGTTTTATCCAAGACACTGTTAAAACATCTAAAGCCGCATTGTCCTTCAAAAGCACCAACGTGTTCGCAGAATAGGAGGCTTCAAGTTTGGCATTCGGGTTCAATAAGATTTGTGTTTCTTCTTTTTTACAGCCGACCCATGCCAAAACGAAAGCCAGCCCCAGAAACAATATTTTATTAAAAATTTTCATTTTTTTATATTTTGAACTATTGTTGTTATTGAAAATATAGACCCCTTGAGATCAATTACGAATTAGGAATTACGAACTTGTAATGACAATTTATTAATTCGTAATTCATTAATACCCCGTATTTTGCTTCAAATTCGGGTTAGCAATGACATCTGCTGCTGGGATTGGGAATACATTGAAGGTTTCAGCAACGCCGACACCTGATTTTGTACCACCTTTCCATTGCCATAGATAATCAGCCGCCGTGAATTTTTTGAAACGAATCAAGTCCGTACGGCGGTGCATTTCCCAGTACAATTCACGAGCACGTTCAGCCATAATATCACTCAATGTGATAGCCGTCAAAGCGGTACGTGTTGTTTTGTAAGCGCGTTGACGCAATGCATTGACATACGTTAAAGCTTGCGCGGTTGTGCCTCCAGTGCCACCCCTCAGTACAGCCTCAGCATACATCAAGTGTACATCAGCCAAACGGAACATGGGGAAGTCTGTGTCTGGGAAATTACCTTCTGGATCACTTCCTGCCTTGCCTGCTTGGTCAATGTTTTTATATTTTGTGATGGCATAACCATTTGTGAAATCACCAATATCGTCAATTTCCAGTTTTTGACCGTCGGTATAAAACATCGCCCGCGTGTCATTGTAGTCCACTGCGTTTGAAGAATTGTTGAACAAGGCAACGAAATCTTTAGTCGTACGCAAGCCGCCCCAGCCGCCGTTGATACCAAAATCAGCCGCTCTCATGGTGCCACCCACTGGTGCATGAACCAAAAATGTCATACCGCCCCAAGTTTTGGTGCGTAAACCATCGAAACGAACTGCAAAAATCACTTCTTTCGATGCGTCATTACCTATTTTGAATAGGTTTTCATACTTAGGTTCAAGCGTATAGCCGCCAGCAATAATTTTGTTACAATAAGTGATACAGTCTGTTGCACGGTTTGTGCCTGTATAAACCTCTGCATTCAAGTAGAGTTTCGCTAAAAGTGTCCAAGCCGCTCCTTTATCTGCCCGTCCAAACTCGTTGGCTCTCGGGTCTGGTAAAAGCGTTTCGATTTCTTTTAATTCCTTTTCGATATAGGTAAAAAGCTCAGCGCGATTGGTTTGTTTTGGCAAAAATGCCCCCAATGGGTCGGCATCTGTGACAAAAGGCGGATTCGCAAACATATCTAAAGCGTGCCAGTAGCTCAACGCACGCATAAAGCGGGCTTCTGCACGGTAGTTTTTGATATTGGTATCACCACTCAAACCGCGTTCAGAGAGTTTAGCGTCGGTTGTTTCACGAATAAATTCGTTGCACAAAGTAATTTGATAAAAAATACGGTAGTACATCGCTGCAATAAATTCATTGCCAGACGACCATTTCATATTGTGGTAATCCTTGATACTACCGTCGTTCCAACCGATAACGGCTTCGTCGGTTGTCAATTCTTGCGCTTTGTAATATTGGCGCAAATAAGTAGAGAAGCCTTCGTCAATACCGCTGATATCGGGCTTGCCCGCAGGTCCTTGTTGTCCGCTGACCGCCAAACCTGCATAAACTTTGGCGATGATAGCACGGTAGTTGGCAGGATCATTATAGACTGTGGCAGACGTAATGTCGTAAAAAGGCACTCTATCAAGGTCTTTTACGCATGATTCGAAAACGGTCAAAGCCGTAATCAAAGCAAAGAATATTATTTTTTTACTATTTTGCATGTTGCTTAGTTTTTAAAATTGAACATTAAGACCCAATGAATACGTACGTGGGCGTAAATAAATATTGTTGTCAATACCGCCACTAATTTCAGGGTCAACACCTGTATAATTCGTAACCGTAAAGACGTTTTGTACAACAGCTGTCAAACGAACAGTATACTTGTTTTTGAACACTGAACTCAAGTCATAACCAAATGTCAAATTGTCCATTCTCAAAAATGACGCATTTTGAAGGTAATAATCTGAGAAGTATTGGGCATTTCTGAAATCCGTCTCCAAAACATTGCGTGCAGGGCTATACAAATAATTAAGTGAATTGGAACTGAAAGTACCACCAGCATTCACATCACTGTACATATAATTACCAATACTACCCCTCAGTACAAAACCAAAACTGAAGTCTTTATAAGTCAAATTTGATGTAAAACCAAGCGAATAGTCAGCATCCGGTTTTTGGAATAAATATTTGTCTTCCACTGTGATTTTACCATCGCCATTTCTATCTACGTATAAACCTTCAATGGGCTGCCCGCCATCCCCATAAACTTGCTGATAAACATAAAAAGAATTTTTGGGTGCACCAATTGCGTGAATTTGAATCATGTTACCCACGGCACCACCAATACCTCCTGTTGGAACGCCCACAAATTTAGGGTCGTCTACCAAAGTCAATTTGGTGATTTTGTTTTTGTTTAAACCCACAATAAAATTCGCTTCCCAAGTCAAGTTTTTCATTTTCACAGGTACTGTGTTCAAAGTCAACTCAATACCATTGTTTTCGAGTGTACCAATATTACTTTTGATCCGGTTTGTGAAGTTCGCACCCGCGGGAATATTAACATCGTTGAAAAGCTGTGATGTTTCACGGAAATAATAATCAATCGCACCTGAAAAACGGTCATTTTTAAATGCAAAATCCAAACCAACGTTGGTTGTTGCTGTTTTTTGCCAAGTCAACAATTCGTTGAAACCTTCAGGGCGCAATGTTGATATATAAGTATTTCCGAAAGGATATTGTGCTGTATTACCACCTAAAGAGAAGGTTTTCAAGCCATTATAGTCACTAATACCGTCTTGCTGACCTGTTACGCCGTAACCGACACGCAATTTCAAATCAGAGAAAATGTCTTTACCAATGCCATCTTCTGTCATACGCCAAGCCAAAGCGACAGCAGGATATGTGATCCATTTATGACCGGGTGCCAATTTTGAAGAACCGTCACGACGCATTGTAAATGTCATTAAATAGCGGTCTTTGAAACTAAAATTTGCACGGCCAAAGAAAGAAACCAATGTAGATTGACTTTTTGGTGTCACTGCAGAAGGAATCGTATCACCTCGACGTTCGCCTTTTAAGTTGAAACTATTGTAGAAACCTTCAAAGTAGAAATCTTGATAACCATAACCCGCCATGACATCCGCACGGAAGCCATTGATTTCTTTGGTATAGTTCAAATAAGATTCAAACGTTTTAGCCGTCCGAGATTCTGTATATGTGTCGTTTTGTCCTTTTATAGCCGCCGCAGAAGCCGCTGTACTGTCTTTTTTTGTATAACCATCAGTATTCGCTTGGTCAATAGCGACATTCATATTGACCCTTAAATCAGGGAAAAAATGGAATTTATAATCCACTATCGCATTGGCAATATGGCGATCAACATTGCCAACAGCTTGTCTTGAATTTAATAAACCCAATGGATTACGTCCTGCCAAAGTAGCCAAAGTACCGTCAGGGTTCAACCATTCAAAATAGCCTTGATAAGCATCCTTACTGGTGTGTGGCGACTTTGTAGGGTCGAAAAAAACCGCGCCACCAATCGCACCTTGGTCGGCAAATTTACTTTTTGCAAAAGAACCTTTGTAGCTGAAATCCACCTTTAAATGGTCGTCAAAAAGACGGGGATTCACGTTCAAGGTGACCGACTTTCTGTTCATATTTGAATTTAAAAGAATACCATTTTGGTCTAAATATCCCAAATTCAGACGATAAGGTAATACTTTTGCCACAGTACCCGAAAAACTCAAGTTTTCGTCATGGCTGAAAGCATTCCGATAAATCAATTTTTGCCAATTAGTGTTTTCAGTCCCTAAAAGTGCTTTTTGACTGGCATTACCTACTTTATTGACCAACGTTCTCACTTCATCACCCGTCAGTACAGGCACAAATTTTACAGGTTGAGCCGAAGACAATAACGAGCTGAAATTGACACGGAAAGCATCTCCTTTCCGACCTTTTTTAGTCGTTACGATGATGACACCGTTTGAGGCACGCGAACCATAGATGGCTGCCGCAGAAGCGTCTTTTAAGACGTTAATACTTTCAATATCATTTGGATTGATCAATGCCAAACCATTAGCGATACCGCCAATGCCTCCCGTTGCCAAAGGCACACCGTCCACAACAATAAGTGGATCGTCAGCCGACAATGATGAACCGCCACGAATACGGATGCGGCTACCTGAACCAGGCGCACCGCTACCGGGCGTAACTGCTACCCCAGCGATTTTACCCGCAATGAGTTGTTCTGGCGAAACAATATTACCTTTTTGGAAATCCTTTTCGTTGACAGTGGCAATAGCGCCCGTCAAGTCTTTACGCTTTTGCGTACCATAACCGATAACGACCAATTCACCCAACGTTTTAGCATCTTCTGCCAATTTGACATTGATAACCGATTGATTGCCAACAGCCACCTCTTTGGTTGACAAACCAATAGAAGAAATGACCAAAACAGCATTTTCAGGTACTTTTAAGCTAAAAGCACCGTCTAAATCTGTTATTGTACCGTTAGTCGTACCTTTTAAGACAACACTTGCACTCGGAACACCTGCTCCGTCAGCACCTGTCACCGTACCAGTGACTGTGCGTTGTGCCATTACTGAGGGGGTCAATGCCAATCCAAAAAGCATCAGGAAAAGGACCTTTTGCCAATTAGAAAGATGTCGTATGAACCCATTTTGTAAACGTAATTTTTTCATACAATTTGATAGTTTAGTTGAATAAAGAATAATTGTTAATTGTTGTATAGTTAAATAGCTGTGTATCGCATAGTTATTCAACTATTTAACCATACAACATACAGTGAATTTAATGTATTTCAAGAGCCCCTCCGAAGGAATCCTTTGGATTAGTATTTTCATTTTTTCAAAATCAAATACTGATAAGGCTGCAAATTTATAGCTGCTGAAAACGTAACCGTCGTATTATCGAGCGCATTTTTCCAAGTTGTATTCACCAAAGACGTGGCTACCCAATAATTAGACAGGCTGTTTTGCGTATTGACCAAAACAAGCACTTCGTCCGTTTGGAATGCCCGTTTGAATACCACCACATTCGAATTATCATTTATGATTTCAATCGAACCTTGCTTTACTGCATTATTGGATTGTCGAAAAGCCATTAAGCGTTTGTATTCTGACAATATATCAGGATTTAAGCTCCAATTAATAGGGCTTTTGCTAAAAAAAGGCGTTTTATCGGCACGTCCAACTTCTTGACCATTGTATATTAACGGAACACCGCCCATATAAGCTGCCAAAACAAAAGCACTGATTGACCCCGATTTACTATTAAAAAAAACAAGCGGCGTATCTTCCCAAGCCGATTGGTCATGATTAGTGGTATAACGCAATTTTGCAGCACCATTTGGTATCTGTGCGTATTCAGAGGTATGCGTATTTAATAATGAAGACGTTTTTAGATTGTTTTTATAGATATTTCTTAGTTGATTATAAAAATTCCAACTATAATTCATATCAAAACCTGCTGAAAACTGCTCACCCAAATTACCCTCTGCAAGCATGATATATTTGCGATTGGGTATCGTTTTAAGCGAATCAATGGCTTGTTTCCAAAAATCTGCTGGAACGCCATCTGCATGATCACACCTAAAACCATCAATATTGGCTTTTAAAACCCAATATTTCATCGCACTTATCATAAACTTACGCATAACCGCATTGCTGAAATTCAAATCTGCCACATCTGCCCAATTCGTGCCCGCAGGAATAGTAATATTGCCCACTGCATCATGTGTGTACCATTCTGGATGCTCGGTTATCCAAGCATTATCCCATGCCGTATGGTTAGCAACCCAATCAATAATAACCGCCATGTTGCGGCTATGGGCTTCTTTCACCAACGTTTGTAAATCGGCTAATGTCCCGTACTCCGAACTAACTGCTTTGTAATCCCTTACCGAATAAGGGGAACCTAATTGCCCCACATTATTTTTAACACCAATCGGATGTATCGGCATCAGCCACAACACATTGATACCCAATGCTTTGATAGAATCTAAACGTGCCTGCACGCCTTTAAAATTACCATCAACACTAAAAGCGCGCATATTGACTTCATACATAGCGACATCCTTTGTTGTAGGAACTCCCGCAAATGGCGCATCAAAAGCGGCTGGGTCAGCGTCAGGTTTAGGCTCGGTCACAATCGGCGGTTTAGGGGCGACAGCGATGGGTTTATTACAACATGAAAACCACAACGAATTGAGAGCCAAAAGGAACAATATCTTTTTCATAAATTTGATTATTATACTTGAAGTTATTAATGTATCTCAATCACCCAAGCTGCTCCCGCAGGTATCGTTAAGGTTGATAAATCTGAAATTGTTTCGTTAGTCATAACATTTCGACCCGTTTTACCCCCCCTCAGTATTTCACTACAAAAATCGGTTTTTATAACCTTTTCTTTATCATTTGTATTGGAAATAATCATGATTTTTTGCTTGTCTGTGTATCGAAAATAGGTATAAACACCGTCTTTTGGTGTAAATTGCATCATTTTACCTTGTGTCAAAGCTGGGGACTGCTTGCGGTAATTAGCCAGTTTTTTGATAAAATCATGACACTCATTTTCAAAATCGGTTCTGCCCGATGCTGTGAATTTATTGACTTTATCTTCTACCCAACCACCTGAAAAATCCTCCCTCACATCTCCATCGCTGCGCTGCCGCGACTTGTTCATACCTATTTCAGTACCATAATAGACTTGTGGGATACCTCTCAGTGTCAACAGCCAAATCATACCCATTTTGAACTTTTGGGCATCATTATTAATAACGTTTAAGAACCTATCTGTGTCGTGGTTTTCCCAAAAAATGACGTTACGTGTGGCATCTTGATAGACAAAGTCTTGTGCTAAGGTTTGATACAATTTATTGACGCCACCATCATTCCACATAACTTTTGAAGTCAAAGCATCCTTCATAGCGTTGAAAATCTGAAAATCACAACCACCTAATTGATTGGATTTAAAAGGTAAATCCAAGTGATTTTTAACAAAATACGCTTGATTCATCACCGACCCAACCCACGACTCGCCAAACATAAAGATGTTTGGAAACTCATCCATCAAGGCTTGATTGCACCGATTCATAAATTCCAAATCACAATACATATAGGTGTCAATGCGCCAAGCATCAACGCCAAAATATTCGGTTGACCAAATAGCATGTTGAATCAAATAAGTTGCTAAATAAGGATTGCGTTGGTTTAAATCGGGCATCGTCTTTACAAACCAACCATCAGACATGAGTTTTTTGTCAGAATTTGACGCATACGGGTCTAAAATCGTTTGATTGCGATGCGACGAACCTGTGTAGGTGTCCCACTGATTGACCCAATCGTGCATGGGCAAGTCCTTGAAAAACCAATGTTCGCTGCCACAATGATTGTAAATGGCATCTTGTACCACTTTCAAACCTTTGGCATGTACCGCTTTTGTATAGTCGAGATAAGCTGCGTTGCCGCCGAAACGCGGGTCAACCTGATAATGGTCTGTAAAAGCATAGCCATGATAAGAACTGTAAGTACGCCCGTCAGACGATGAGATGGGTTGATTGTTTTCTAAAACAGGCGTTAACCACAAGGCAGTCGCCCCTAAATCATTAAGATAATCGAGGTGATTGACAATACCTTTCAAGTCGCCGCCATGCCGCAACGAGTGTTCTTGACGGTTACGAATCGTGTCTTTTAGGTTAGCAAAACGGTCATTCGAAGGGTCGCCGTTGGCAAAACGGTCTGGCATAATCAAATAAACCAAATCGCTCGGCGACAGCCCTTGTGGCTTCGCCGAACGATTTTTCAGTTCGTAGTTTTTGGTTACTGTTTCTCCATTCTTTGAAAAAACGAATTCTAAAACGCCCGCTTGTGCCGTTTTGTCAATCGTTATATCCAAAAAAAGATAGTTCGGGTTTTCGACCATCTGAACTGCCCGAAGCGATACACCTGCGTAAGGCTTCAGCGACACCTTCGATGCCGAAACGTTTTTACCATAAATTAAAATTTGCAAACTTGGGTTGAGCATTCCGACGTACCAATTCAAAGGATGCACCTTCTGAATATCAATTGGTTGAGCTTCGAGACTGATACCCCCCCTCAGTAAAAAGATGAGGAATAGAGTCGTTTTTAGCAACTGATTCATGTTGGTTAGCTGTTTATCTAATTAACTTAGTGAGCGACAGAAATTTCAATGTGCAAAGCAAGGAAGAAAGGGCTTTGGTAGAGTACCACATTGGGAAACATCCCTACCACTTTTGGAGAGTGGAACATTTAAAGGTATAAAATTTTGAAAAAAAGGGTTATTTTGCAATATTCTTTGCATTTTTAGTATGCTTTGCAATATTTGAAGGTTGTGGTTTTTATGTTTTAAAACTGAAAAAAATTGAATAGTTTTGTCATCTAAAACGGATTTGAAAATGAAATCACCATTCCCTGGCATGGACCCTTGGCTCGAAGGATATATTTGGCCTGATGTGCATAGCCACTTGGCACGCGTTTTTGCTGAATTGCTCGCACCACAAATTGCACCTAAATATGTGGCGCGCATTGACATCGCTACGATTATGGATAACGACCCAGAATCTGAAATTGGCATCACTTATCCAGACGTTGAAGTGATGGAACGCAGAAACATGATGGAAGAACCTATAGCCACTTATGGTAATGCCGCTTTGACTGAACCGACCATTATAACGCCTTATAAACTGCCGATAACGCTTCGTTTACCCATTGTTGAAGTCAGAGATACTGCTCATAACAGATTAGTAACGGCAATTGAGATTCTATCGGCGGTCAATAAACGCAATCCAAACTTAGCCGATTATCGCAAAAAAGTTCAAGATTTGCACACAAACGGCGTTCATGTCATAGAAATTGACTTGTTAAGACGAGGTACACGTCCTTATTCTTCTAAAAAAACGCCTTCTCATTATCAAGTCATGTTGTTAAGAGCTAAAAAAAGCAATGCCGCAATTTGGGCTGTCAATGTTCAAGACAAACTGCCCGTTTTGCCTGTGCCATTGCTCGCTCCCGACCCTGATGTTGTTTTGGATTTGGGCAAAGCAATGGATATGATTTTTGAACGCAGTTTGTACCATTTGTCCATTGATTATACAAAAGAACCTGCGCCACCTGCTTTTCCTGAAAGCGATTGGACGTTCATACAGCAAGTTGTGCAAACGGCTTGATTTTTCAACAATACTGATTAAAAAACACAAGCGTTTTGGCAATATGCTCCGTCCAATAATCCCAAGAATGTTCCCCTGCAAACTCTTCATAAATATGTGGGATGTGGTGTTTTTCTAAATCTTCATGCAATTGACGATTGTATTCAATCAATAAATCGTCGCTGCCACAATCGAAGCGAAAAGGCGGCAAAACGTCTTTGTTTTTTATTAAAAAATCCAAAACACCATCTTGTTCAAGGGCTTTATCAGTCAAATCGTCAAAATCTGCCACAAATAAAGACATTTGGTTGAAATGCGTAATGGACGAAAGTCCCGAAAATGCCTTGAATAGGGGGGGGTACTTCGCACCCAAACGCAATGCCCCAAAACCACCCATCGAAAGACCCGCGATGAAAATGGGTGATTCATCGTTGACTTGTGCAATCTGTTCTTTCACCACTTGAATCACATCTTCAACTATCCACTTTTCATAATTTTCAGTTTTATGTGGCACATAACCGCTGCCGTCACCAAACAAACCATCCGATGGCATAACTAATATCATAGGTTTGATAGTGCCTTCATCTATCAGTCTTTGCGCAGTTTCATGCACTTTTCCTTTCATTGACCATGCCCAATGACTGCCGTAAACGCCATGCAGCAAAATAACAATCGGAATACCCTCTGAAATGCCATTTTTACTGAGGGGGGTAAAAACGCTGATGTCTGCACGCTTTTTGAGTGCATTACTTTTGACAGTTATGAAACTAAAGCCTTGGAAATCGCCTATTCTTGTTGTAAAAAATTCGCTCATTTTATTTTTGTTTAACACATAGGAGCCACAGTAGTGCACATAGTTTTTTTGTTCCTTACAGGATGACAAAGGCAAAAACTGTGTGTTCTACTGTGGCTATGTGTTTATAATTTAAAAAACAATTACCCCTTTCGCATTTCTACCCACGTGCATATCCGCAAAGGCTTGTGCCAACTCCGTTAAAGGATAAGTCCTTGTCACCATTTTATCCAAAATCAAATCACCTTTGGCATAAAGGTCTTGCAAAATAGGAAAATCTATTTGCGGACGTGCTTTTCCATACAATGGATTGATATAAATTTTATCCCATTCAAAGAGGTTCATATCAATCGTAATCTCTTGCTCGATGCCGCTGACTTGAACGGCTGTACCTGCATTTCTGACCATCGCCAAAGGTGCTGCGCCCAATTCGGGAATAGCGGTACATTCAAAAGCATAGTCCGCACCCCGTCCATTTGTCATGGTTTTGACGACTTTCGCCGCTTCTATCAAACCTTTATCTGTTTTTTCTGCCAAAACTGTATGCGTTGCGCCATATTCTTTTGCCATTTCGAGGCGCAAAGGATTGACATCAACCGCAATAATTTTATTCGCGCCAGAGATACGTGCGCCTTGAATCACATTCAAACCGACGCCACCTGTGCCCAAAACCACAACCGACGTTCCTGCCTTTACTTTCGCTGCATTGACCACCGAACCATAGCCCGTCATAACGCCACAACCGACAATCGCTGCCGAAGAAAACGGCATTTCGACGTGCATTTTTACACATGCGGCTTCACGTACAAGGGTATATTCGGACATCGTTCCGAGACTAAATGCCCGTTCAATCGGCACATCGTTATAGGTTGTAGATTCAAAAATAGCGTGTCCTTCGCTCAATTTATTTCCTGCCGTCACAGCCGAATTGCGTTCGCAAATATGCTGATTGCCTTCCTGACATTGGAAACATTCGTAGCATGGAATTGCCCAATTGAGCATCACTTTGTCACCAATTTTAAGCGATTTTACGCGATTTCCAAGGGCAATCACGACACCTGCGCCTTCATGTCCCATCACCAAAGGCTTGCCCCATGACTGAGAATCCCAGTCTGTATGACAAACGCCAGCGGCTTTGATTTGTACTAAAACTTCATCGCCTTGTGGGTCGTTGACGGTTATATTTTCAATTGAAAAATTGCCTTTGCCATCTGCAATGGCAGCTTTGCATTCTATCATTTTTATCTGTTTTTAGTAAAAATACTGAGGGGGTCATTTTTGGCAAAACTCAACCTATTTTTGATAAATAATGGGATTCAAAGGCGTGTCAATCACTTCCCCAATTTTTGCATTTGGACACCAAGTATTCCAGTCATTTACTTGATTCTCGTTTTCAGGTTCTTGCAAAAGCATGTCTTTATCCATGTAAATAACGGTCATTACTTTGCGCATTTTGTCTGTTGTGTTTGCACCCGCACGATGAAACACCCAACCTGAATGAAAACTGACTTCGCCCAAATCGAACGGTTCGATGACGTGTTTGAAATCTGTTACACGAAGTTTTTTTTGAATAATCACCTCACTTTCATCACCAATGGCTAATTCTCTGCCTTCAACAATGACGTGACTGCCCGCGCTGAATTCAAGCGGTCCCATTTCCAAAGGTACTGCTTGAAGAGGAATCCAAGCCGTAATTGTCTTGTCGGTACTGAGGGGCCAATAATATTGGTCGGCGTGCCACGGCGTGATGCCCCCGCCGCCTTCTTTGTAGAGGGCTTGGTCGTGGTACATACGCACGCCGTCGGTTTGCATGAGGTCAGCCGCAATTTTGCCTAGCCGTTTGCTGAAAACAAATTCTTTGATCGTTTCGTCTTCACGCCAAAGGTTAAAAATTTGCAAAAATGCTTTGCCATAGGTGTCTCTGGCATCCAGTGGCTGTCCATTTTTGTTCAATTCAGCGACTTTTTCACTGATAAATGTGCTGTAATACGCCAAAGTCTCTGCATCAAACACATTTTTGAGTTTGATGTAGCGGTTTTTTTGAAAAAAATCAACGGCTTCTTGTGGCAGTTCGTAAGGTTGGTCGAGCCTGTTTTTCATTACGGAAATGTTTTAATTGTTAAAAATTATGATGCAAAATAACAGCAAATCCAAAACCTAACCTTTGCCTTTATTTGCTAAAAATAGTGTAATTTTACCTTAATTTTAAACCCATCTTTACATAAACGCTAAAATTAGCTAAAAATGAAGGCAACATACGAACAGTTAAGCGACAATGTAGAAAGTTCTTTCCTAATCCGACAATTCAGTTTGCCCCGTTTTGAAGCCCCTTTTCACTTTCATCCAGAATTGGAATTAACATTTATCGAAAGCAGCAAAGGAAAACGTTTTGTGGGCAGGCAAGTCAGCGATTTTGCAGCAGGAGATTTGGTTTTGTTGGGCGAAAATGTGCCGCATTGTTGGCTCAATAATTCGTCAAATACTGAGGGGGTGGATTTAGCCAAATCCACTGTTATTCAATTCAAAACAAACTTTTTAGGCACTTCTTTTTTAGAAACGCCGGAAATGACAGCTATCCAGTTTTTATTTCAAAAAGCACAATCAGGCATTTTAATTAAAGGCAAAACACGCGATGTCGTTGCCGATAAAATGTCTTTTGCAACTGCCACAAACCCTTTTCAAAAACTTTTGCAACTCCTTGATATCCTTCAAACGATATCCACTTCAACAGAGACGGAATTGATTGACCCTCAATTTTCGACCACTACCCTATCGCCAATTGACACGGAGCGTTTTCAAAAAGTTTATGCTTTTATTATTTCAAATTATACACAAGATATTGATTTAGAAACGATTGCAGCCGTTGCACACTTGACACCAACAGCATTTTGTCGCTATTTTAAAAAAATGACCCGTAAAACGTTAGTGGACGTGGTGACTGAATTTCGCATTAAACACGCTTGTCAGTTGCTGACTTCAACTGACAAATCGGTTTATGATATTTGCTTTGAAAGTGGTTTTGGGAATATTTCTTTTTTTAACAAACAATTCAAAAACGCTTTGGGGCATAGTCCTTTGGCTTATCGAAAAATGTTTATGGGTTTTTAGTCTCATCTGCTTCATTTTTAGGTAATTGGTTAGGTTTATCCGTTTCGAGATTCAAATAATTCTTAGCAGTCACGACTTTTTCCTTCAATTTTAATTCAAAACGTTCACGCGCATCGCCCGCAATATTGCCGCCTTCAATTGCTGATTCACGGTTTTGCGTAAAACCTTGTGCATTATTTCGGTCTGTAATAATACGTGCAGATTCCTCACCCAAAGCTGAAAAAATCAGTTCCAAATTGGTCATGTGATCTCGGAGGTTTTGTTTTTCCAAGCCTTTGAGATTTGAGTGTTCCGTTGGGGTCAGTCCGAAAGTTGCTTTGGCTATTTCAGCCGTTAAAATTGAATACTCTGCATTTTCTTTGATACCGCGTTTCTGCCATTCATCGGTCAATTGACGACGAATCAATATACTTTTTTCTCGATATCCAATCCAATCCTCGGGATAGCCTTTAGCGCGATATATTTCTCTGGCTCGCTCAAAAGCCAATTCAGGATTTTCAGTTTCTTGTAAACGTTCATTGCCAACTTGCGCCAACCACAATTTCAATGGTTCAACTTTCGGTGACGGAACGGACATAAGAATACGGAGTACCCCCTCCGTATTTGCGCAGTCTGTTTTGTATTTTTTCCCATCAGAAGCAGGCAATTTCAGTTGTCCACAAACTGAGGACAACTGAGGTTCTCTCGTTTTAAGTGTGTTCCAATATTTCCGAGGTGTCACACTATCCGTCAAAACCTCAATGACATCAATAACAGAGAAAAACCATTGGTTTTCATGCCAAATCTTACGAATTTCTTTACCTTCAAAAGGCATCAATTTGTTTTGTTCGTCCATTTTCTCAAAATTTATATGAATACGTCATAAAATCAAACCCTTGCAAAGCATTGCCCGAAGCATCAAACAACGTGTTATTATCCCAACTTGAACCCGTTCCCCAAAGGTCTTTCATCGAAGACGTAATCCAAGCGGGTTCCCAATACATGATGCCCGAACCGCCCGCCGTGATGACTGTTTGCGTTAAATCTTTCAAATAATTGTATTGTCCTTCGGAAGTTAAGGGATACTGAGGGGTCTTCGTCGGGTCAGACATGATGTTGTTGTAAGAATCGGCATTCGCAGTTGTCCAAGAATAAGCGGTTTCGACAATCATGACTTTTTTACCATACTTGGTTTTCAAATTTTTAATCGTCGTACCAATATCCGCCATCGCATTGACTGTTGACCATAAATAATAATGAGACAAACCCAATACATCAAAATCCGTTACACCGCCTTTGTTTATGACACCATCTGCCCACCATTCGCCATTTTGCAATTGAGCAACGTGTAGGATTATTTGTGGTTTTATGGTCGAAGTCGCTGAAAAATCACGCACGGCTTTAATACCGCTTTTCAATAAATCGGCAAATGGTTGATAGTTATTACTCACAATTTTTCCAACAGGATAACACATGCCGCCATTGTTTTCATTGCCAATTTGTATCATTTCAGGCGTTAAATTTCTTATTTTCAAGTAATTTAACACCGCTAATGTGTAATTATAGACCGAATCTTTCAAAATCCTGAGGGGTAGTCCTTCCCATGCTTTTGGCACGTCTTGCTTGCTCGGGTCTGCCCAAATATCGGAATAATGTAGATCGAGATTGACGGTCATACCCGCATCTTTCGCCCGTTTGATGGTTTTGGCAACGTCCACAATATCGTTATACATTTTACCATTGTTCAACGGTGCTGACCATGTCGGATTATGCCAGAAGCGCACCCGCACGAGGTTCGTACCCCGTTCTTTACACAACACATAAGGGTCTTTTACTTTCGTTGAATCTTTATAAACGCCGCCGTAGTCTTGTATTTGATTAACATAAGACAAGTCTGCACCCATCACAAATTTGTCGGGTGTGTAAAAAACACGTGTCGATGTTGTGGGAATTATAGGCATTTCGCCACCTTGCGTTTTTTTACAAGAAGCGGCAGACATAAAGAAAGATACGCTTATGAGTATCACATAAAGGCGTATGTTTTTTAATCGTAAAAGCATGATAAAGTTGTTTAGTTTAAATTTGATAATAATAAATCACAAGTTAAATTGCATTGAAAAAACATTCATTCTTTTTCGTCATCGGGTTCATTTAGGGATTTTTCTCCTTCATTTCCTTTCAAATGAAGATAGTTTTCAGGACTAACGACAGTTTGATTCCGCAATTTCTCAAAACTCATGCGTGCGCCGCCTGCTGCATGACCGCCCTTTTGAGCCGCATCAAAATTGTCATTAAAGCCTTGTGCATCTTCTTCTACGGTATAACTACGTGTCGCATCTTCTCCCAACATTGTAAAAATAAGTTCAATATTTGTCATGTGGTCACGTAAATTTTCTTTTTCCAAACCTTTTAATTTTGCATGTTGAGAAGGCGTTAAACCAAAAGTACCTCGAGCGATTTCAGCTGTTAAAACAGCATATTCCTGTCCTTCTTTAACGCCTCGATTTTTCCATTCATCGGTCAATTCTTTGCGAATAGTGATACTTTTTAGGCGGCGTTCAATCCATTCATCCGTATAACCTTTGAGTATGTAGTTCTCTTTTAAGCGTTCAATAGCGAGTTCAGGGTCGTTTATTTCTGCCAATCGCTCCTGTCCCACTTTGGCTAACCACAATTTCAAAGGCTCTGCCTTTGGAGAAGGTACAGACATGACAATGCGAAAGACCCCCTCAGTATTGGCGCAGTCCGTTAAGCGATTTCGTCCGTCAGACGCTGTTAATTTCAACTGCATACAAATTGTATGCAGTTGCGGTTCTCGTTTTTTTAAAATAGACCAATAGTTACGTGGGATTGGGCTATCCGTTAAAACTTCAATGACATCAATGACTGAAAAATACCATTGCTCATCATGCCAAATTTTGCGAATTTTAGATTCCTCAAAGGAAATAACCTCGTTTTCCATATATTTTGAATTAAAATGCAAGTAAATACACATTAAATATGCACGAAAGTACAAAAAAAAGGATTTGGTCGCATCGAGCGACCAAATCCTTGAATTGAGAAATATAGAATTCTATACTTAAATGAAAATGTTTGGCTTGACAACAAACAGATTTTTAACTCTATGAATTATCCATTATCAACTATCCATTATCCATTAAATAAAAATCCTTATTTACCTGCACCCGGCACGTTAGCTGGGTTCAACAAATCATAAAACTGATTCAACTTAGGCATAATGATAATGCGTGTACGACGGTTCGTTGAGCGACCATCTGCAGTTGCATTGTCAGCTAAAGTATTGTATTCGCCACGACCCGCAGCAATCAATTTGTTTGGATCAATTTTGAAATTCTTTTGTAAAGCACGAACAACAGAAGTTGCTCTTTTTACACTCAAATCCCAGTTGTCGTCCATACAAGCGTTTTTGATTGGCACATTGTCGGTATAACCTTCAACCATGACCTCAACATCTGGTCTTGATTCAACGATTTTAGCAATTTTGCCCAACACTTCATTGGCTCTTGCAGTGATGTTTGCACTACCGCTTTGGTAAAGCATTTTGTCAGACAAATTGATGAAAACAACCGTTTTGTCAACTTTAATGTCCACATCTTGGTCATCAATACCGTCTTTCAACACACTTTTTAAGTTCACAGCCAAAGCTAAATTGATTGAATCTGCTTGTGATTTAGCTGCTTGAAGGTACTTGATGTATCTGTCTTTACCTTCCAATTGATCCAAAGTGGTTTTGATGTTGTTGCTTGCAGATTGTGATAAGACCGTCAAATCACCCACTTGCTGCACTTGATTGTCACGTGATTTTCTGATATCTGTGATTTGGTCCTTCAAATCCTTAATCTGTTCTTCACGTACTTGCACAGTGCCTTGTGATGCTTTGATTTCGCCTTTAAGTCTTTCTGTTTCTTGGTTACAAGCAGAAAGACGTTTCATGTAGTCATTGAGGCTTTCGCCACATTTGCCCAATTGCTCATTTGCGATTTTTAAATCGTCTTGAGATTTCAAAAATTGTTTTTTTGAAACGCAAGAAGTTAATGAGATAAAAGCAAGGAAAATTAGTAATTTCGCTCTTGAATTCATAGATGGTAAAATTTAGTAATTAATTATAAAATAAGTTTGTCTTTACGTATAAATAAAAAAAGATTTAAAATAAACCTTCTTCAATCAACGGTAATGCACAAAGATACGAATACATTCTCGTTTTTTTTAGTGATTTTCGTCAATTTTACTTCAAAAAACCTTTGCCAAAGATGATTTGTCCCGCTTTTACCTCATTATGTAGCCCTTTCTCAACAGTTACTTTTCCATTGACTACAACCCATTGAAAACCGACTGAATAGGCATGTGGATGTTCGAAAGTCGCTTTATCACTCACCGTTTTTTCATCAAAAACAAGAATATCCGCCGCATATCCGACTCTTAACAAGCCTCTATCGTCAATTCGAAACCGTTGTGCGGGCAAAGAGGTCATGCGCCGAATCGCATCTTCAAGGGTCAATGTTTTGCGCTCACGCACATAACGGGACAACACACGTGCATTCGTGCCATAAGCACGTGGATGCGTCACGCCAAATCCATAGACTTGAACGCCTGCATCGCTCGCAATCATGGTGTTTGGATATCGAAGAATGATGTCAACATCCTCTTCACTCATTTTATGATAAATCATTTGTCCACCGCCTTTTGCCAACAGTTCAAAAACCGTTTCTACTTCGTCTTCGGCAGTCGGTTTTCGACCCCTCAGTATATTGATGTCTGAAACCGATTTGCCATCCATTTTATGGTCTGCTACACAATTAGCGACGACCGCATAATCCCAATTCGTCCGTTGGTCTTTTGTCAAACTTTCAATCATTTCAGCTTTGATTTTGGCGTGTATTGCGGAGTCTGCAAAACGCACCTTCATCGCCGAATCGCCATCTGCCAAAGCCCAACTCGGCAGCATCGTTCCCATATTGGTACTGCTGGCGGTGTAAGGATATTGGTCAATATTGACATCTATACCCTCTTGACGAGCCTTTTCGACCATCGCCACCGTCTCCGTACTTTTGCCCCAAAGTGGTTTGAAAGAGATTTTAAAATGCGAAATCTCTACGGGAATCTGTGCCTCACGACCTATCGTAATGGCTTCTGCAATAGCATCTTCCACCTTTTCGCCTTCATTTCTAATGTGTGAGGTGTAAATACCGCCATATCGAGCCGCTGCTTTCGCCAAACCCACGACTTCAGGCGTTTTAGAATACGTACCCGGAATATAAATCAAACCTGTTGACAAACCCACCGCCCCTTGTTTCATCGCTTTTTCAACGAGACGTTCCATTTCTGCTTGCTCTTTGGGCGTTGGATCGCGCATCGCTCTTTTCATCACTTGCCGCCGCACATTGTTGTGACCGATGAATGAAGCGACATTGACGGACACGCCTTTTTCCATTATTTTTTTAAAAAAATCACTCAAATTGTCCTCTGAACCGCCACAATTGCCTGTAATGATGGATGTTACACCATCTAAAATAAAATTATCTGCTGTTGGCACACGCTTAATACCGTCTTCCGCGTGTGTATGCACATCAATAAAACCGGGCGAAACAACCATGCCTGCCGCATCAATTGTCCGTTTCGCATCCTTCGAATCAAAACGACCTATGGCAGCGATTTTACCGCCCACAATGCCAATATCTGCCCGAAACCAAGGGTTTCCAGACCCATCAATCACTTTTCCGTTGCGAATGAGCAGGTCAAAAGTGGTTTTTTGAGCGCTTATACTGAGGGGGGTACTTAATAATAAAAAAAGCGACAACATGAGTAAAAAGCAATTCTTCATGTGTTTTTGAGTTTGATTTTTGAAAATGATAATTGTTCTTTTGACCACAGTTCATCAATGGTCTCCGCAAAAATAGCATCATCTTTCGATTTGAAAGCATCTGGTTTTTAATGACATTGCATAGCCTTTTAAACTATCATCTAAAAAGGTCGTTCTAAAATCAAAAATAGAAATTATGAAAAAAGTTTACATCCTCGTTTTTTGCCTTTGCTCTTTTATGAGCTTTGCTCAAAACCTTTACTTCCCACCCATTTTAGGCAATACTTGGGAGACCGTTTCGCCACAAACATCCATGAATTGGTGCACGCCCAAAATGGATTCATTGCGGCAATTTTTAACGTCCAAAAACACCAAAGCCTTTATCGTTCTCAAAGACGGACGCATCGCTGTGGAATGGTATTTTAGCACTTTTGAGCAGGATTCTGCTTGGTATTGGGCTTCTGCGGGCAAGTCTTTGACCAGTTTTTTGACGGGTATGGCGCAGCAGGACGGCATTTTGAATATTCAAGATTCAACTTCTAAATATTTAGGCAAAGGTTGGACAAGTTTGACACCTGCACAAGAAGGCAAAATTAAGGTTGTTCATCAACTATCTATGTCATCGGGTTTGGATGATGGAGGGTCAGACGACAACTGCACGACCCCTCAGTGTCTGACCTATAAAGCCGACCCTGGTACTCGTTGGGCGTATCACAACGGCGTGTATCACCTCGTGCATGATGTGATTGAAAAGGCTTCGGGTTTGACCATAAATCAATTTACAACTCAAAAATTATATACCAAAACAGGCATTACAGGAGTTTGGTTAGACCACATTTTCTATTCAAAATCCCGTTCTGCGGCTCGTTTTGGCTTATTGTCGTTGGCAAATGGCGTTTGGAATGGTGAAAGGATTTTGCGAGATACCGCATATTGGCGCGCAAGCATCAATACTTCTCAACCAATGAACAAGTCTTATGGCTATTTGTGGTGGCTCAATGGCAAAAGTGAGTATATGCTACCGCAAATCCGTTTGGTTTACCCAGGCGGCATTGTGGACAGTGCGCCTAATGATATGTATGCCGCTTTGGGTAAAAATGATCAGAAAATATATGTCGTGCCGTCTCAAAATATGGTCATTGTCCGCATGGGTGAAACCGCTGGCATTCCGATTTATGCGCTTAGTAATTTTGACAATGAACTATGGGACAGACTCTCAAAAATGAGTTGCACAAGTTCTAATCAAGATATTGATTTTCAAGACATTAGCGTTTCACCAAATCCTGTTTCAAGTGTTTTACAGCTTAATT
>JAYVFS010000241.1:0-29398 GCA_043772905.1 Saprospiraceae bacterium
TAAGTCACCAATACGATTCATCACAAATGCCTTTTTTGCGGCACTTGAATAGTCAATATTTTTAAACCAAAAGCCAATCAATAAGTAAGAACACAAACCAACGCCTTCCCAACCGATAAACATAACAAGGAAATTATTGCCTAAAACCAAGAGCAACATAAAGAATACGAACAAGTTGAGATACGCAAAAAAGCGACGGAAACCATCGTCATCGTGCATATAACCTGTTGAGTATAAATGAATTAGGAAACCAACGCCTGTTATGACCAATAGGAAAATCGAAGACAAAGGGTCAATGAGGAAGGACATTGTCGCAGAGAAATTGCCAACTGTAATCCAATCAAAAACCATGATGGTTTCAGGTGCAGGATTGTGGAGTTTTTCCATAAAAATCAAGACTGCCACGACAAACGATGCCAAAACAGAACCGCTTGCAATGATGCCTGTCAATGATTTCGACAAATTGCGATTTGCCAAACCGATGATTGCCCAACTGACGAGCGGAAATAGAGGTATTAACCAAACTAAATGCGACATAATGTATTTTTTACCCCCCTCAGTATTTTAGGGGTTTTATGATTTTATTTTGTATATTTCGTATCAGCAATATAAATGTCTAATGCCTTGCTCAATTGGAATTCTGAAAAAGCTTTTTTCATACAATTATTTAAAAACTGCATGGTTTTGTCAAATTCATCTATCCTAACTCGTTCACCTTTAATGAGTTGTATATAATTGAAATCAACCTTTAAATGTCGCGCCTGTTTCTTCAAATGGATTTGACCGTATTGCGTATTGTCCAATTCAAAGTGTTCATATTCGCCCAATTTAGTAATTCTCATAAGGCTATCATGGTCTTTTTTTCGCCCCACTTCTCCGAGTAAACTTTTAATACTGCTTTCTTCATCAGCATAATAAAAGGTCAGAACAGCTTCTAAAAAAGGGACAATTTCAGCCGTTAAAACCTCTTCTTTCAACTTCCAAAGATAAAAATGTTCGGTTTCTGAATAGTCATAAAGACTTAAATCATAATTGTCTTTAACTGTTTGGATAGCCACATCATCAGAAAGCCTATCCGCTTGAAGCCGTTTTTTTGAAAGAACGATGGTTGATTTTAAAGCAATTGCTATGAATTGAGCCATTTAATGCTTGTTTTTAGCTCGATTCAGATTTACGAAATTTTAAAAATTTCGTAAATCTTCATACGGCTGATTAATTTAAAACTTCAACCGATTCAAAAAGTCAATATCCGTTGATTTGGTATTTCTAAAAACCATCATCAAAATGGCTAAACCAACCGCTACTTCCGCCGCCGCAACTGCCATGATGAAAAAGACAAACACTTGTCCGCCTGGGTCATTGTGAAAACGACTGAACGCCACCAAAAGTAAATTCACAGCATTGAGCATCAACTCAACGCACATAAAGATGACAATGGCATTGCGTCTGTACAAAACGCCTGTTACACCAATGGCAAACAAAATAGCACTCAACCATAAGTACCAAACCAAAGGAACACCTGCTATAATATCTTGATTCATAATCTTTTATATTAAAATTAGATTTTTAGACCCCTCAGTATTTTTACTGAATTTCACGTTTACCCAACATAACCGCACCGACCATACCCGCTAAAAACAAAACGGCAGATACCTCAAACGGTAAAATGTATTGACCATAAAGGACACGTCCTAAATATTCCACCGAACCTAAATCAGCACTGATATTGCCATTAATTTGCATTTTTTCAGCATCACGGAAGGCAACGATTAAAACCAACATCAATAATCCGCCTGAAATAACCGCTGCTGCTTTACTCAAATTGGATTTAACAGGTTCGCCATCTACGTTTAAGTTCATCATCATAATGACATAGAGGAACAAAACCATAATCGCACCCGAATAAACAATGATGTGAACCGCCGCTAAAAACGACGAATCAAGCAAAAAATAATGTCCTGCTATGGAAAAAAAGGTGACGATGAGTGCCAACGCGCTGTAAACAGGGTTGCGCGTGAAAACCACAAAGGTGGCACTCGCAATCGCAAGGGCAGAAAGGAAATAAAAAAGATACTGCGTTATCATACAAAAATTGGTTATTCGTTAATGATTATCATCTTCCTCTTTCAAACGGTCTTCCCATGTTTGATTGTGGACGTGAAATTTATTCGTTTTAAAGTCAGCCACTTCTTTTGTTTGACGTATTGAAACATCAATTGGATTATCTATTGTCTCAACAAGTTTGTCTTTACCATATATCATATTGTTGCGATTGAAGTCAGTATCAACAAGTCGATCGGTCAAAAATATCGCTTCTTTTGGACACGCCTCTTCGCATAAACCGCAAAAAATGCACCGCAACATATTGATTTCATAAATCGAAGCGTATTTTTCTTCACGATACAAATGTTCTTCGCCTTTTTTGCGCTCTTCCGCTACCATTGTTATTGCTTCGGCAGGACAAGCAACGGCACATAAACCGCAAGCCGTACAACGTTCTGCCCCCGCTTCGTCTCGTTTCAAAACGTGCCAACCTCTGTAAATAGGCGCAAACTCACGTTTTTGTTCTGGGTATCTAATCGTAGCGGGCTTCTGAAAAGCATGTTTCAAAGTGATTGCCATACCCTTAGCAATCGCAGGTAGATATATCCTTTCAGCTAACGTCATTTCCTTATTGGAAACGAGTTTTGAGCGATTCGTTAATTTCATTTTTCCTTATTTATCATCGAATCTTGAAACACATAGTCACATAGGACACATAGTTTTTTTTGTCATTTTTAAAGGAACATGTAAAACTATGTGCCCTATGTGACTATGTGTTTCAAGAAAAAAAGAACTTTTTTGTTAATATTTTTTTAGAACAAATCCTTAAACCAACCTTCTGAAAAAGCGGTAAAAATACCTGTCAAAATCAAATTCAAAATAGACAACGGTAGCAATGTTTTCCAACCCAAATTCATCAATTGGTCATAGCGGAAACGGGGCAATGTCCAACGAACCCACATGAATAAAAAGATGAAAAAGATAATTTTACCCATCAATAAAACGAAGCCCAAAATGCGTACACCGTTTTCTCCGAGCGAAGGTATCAATTCATTCTCAAATGGGAAATGATAACCGCCAAAATATAGCGTTGCCATTAAAGCAGACGATGCAAACATATTGATATACTCCGCAAAAAGGTAAAAACCGAGCTTCATGGAAGTAAATTCTGTATGATATCCGCCGACAAGCTCAGATTCTGCTTCTGGCAAATCAAAAGGCGCACGGTTACATTCGGCAAAAGCACAAATGAGGAAAATCAAAAAGCCCAAAGGTTGATAAATAAAATTGCAAAAATCAGCATCTTGCTTATCTACAATAGCATTGAGACTCAAAGAACTTGTTGTCATAACCAATGCGACAAGACTGATGCCCATCGCCAATTCATAGGAAATCATTTGGCTCGATGCGCGAAGTGTGCCCATCATCGAATATTTATTGTTGGATGCCCAACCGCCAATCATAATGCCGTAAACACCTATGGAAACGACGCCAAAGACATAAAGCACACCTATATTAATGTCTGAAATTTGAAAAAAGAAAGGTGTTCCATCCGATAAAGTCGTCGGACGCGCCCACGGAATGACCACCGAAGAGATATTCGCAACGAACATCGAAATCGAAGGGCCCAAAATGAACAGCCATTTATTAGCAGCCGCAGGAATAAACTCCTCTTTCATAAACATTTTGCCACCATCAGCAAGCGGCTGCAACAAGCCAAAAGGACCTGCTCGGTCTGGACCCACACGGTCTTGCATGATAGCCGCAACTTTGCGCTCACCCCAAGTCGAGTAAGCTGCGATGCCCAATGCTACTGCAAAAACAGCAAGTACAATTAAGGCTTTATAAATCAGTATCGTTGATAACATAAACTATTGATATTCAGTTAATTGTTTCGTTTTTAGACCCCTCAGTATTTTGGCGTAATATGCCAAGAAATACCAATGCCAATTTTATTTTGATGAATAACACCCAAACGTATGATATTGGGTTTTATAAAATCCTGGAATTCCTTACTCTTTTCTTCTTGATTCCAATAATTATTACAAATCGTCATTATCTTCTTCAAATTTCTTTTCTTTTGCCAATCAAAATGCTCAAATAACAAATAACCACTGCCTAAGCCGATAACACTTAACAAAGCATTTTGAGACTTATTTTTGCCTTGCGATAAATTATAAGCACCCCAAAAACCCATCGCAAACAAAGGAATACTACTCACTTCATAAACCCGATTGGCGTTATACTTTTTCCACTCAAATTGAGCCAATGGAATAGTCGCTACCAGTTCATTCATTTTACGATGCGTTACAATTTCAGTAGAACTATCGTTGTAAGTAATGACGATATTGGATTTTTTATTCAGCTTAGTACCGTGTTTCGATGAAACTTCTTTCACCACATCTATTCGCTCTTCAATTCTAACTGGATAATGTTCGCTTTGTGAAAACACTTTAACGAATTGACCCAAAATTAGGATAAATAAAATAAATAATTTGTTTGGCTTCATCTGTTTCAAATTTTAATTATTGAGGATATTTTATTTGATTTCGCCCCCTCAGTATATCATTGATTATCAACACTTTCGGGCAGAGACATTTATGCAACATCTTGGTTATTCGGATTCAAAGCACCCGTTCCCAAAACGTGTTTGATGCCATCTAATTCAGGATTGACCAAATGTTTGGCACGTGCCAAAGCCAAACGTGTATCAAATTGTATCGCTTTCAAACCGTCCACACCGTCTTCATAATGATTGGCAGAAATAACCGAATGACGGTTGATTTTCGTAGGTCCTTCAATCACCCAATCTGTAATTTCTTTTTTGTGGAAACGGCAATCGTTGCAAATCCAATCCACAACTTCGCCATATTCGTCTTTGCGCGCTGTGACACGTAACACTTCATCACCTTTGAACCACAAACGTGTTTTGCCCGTACATTTTGGACAATCACGGTGTGCATCAACAGGTTTTGTGTACCAAACACGAGATTTGAAGCGGAAAGTCTTATCCGTTAAAGCACCAACTGGACACACATCAATCACGTTTCCTGAAAATTCATTTTCAATAGCCGCATGAATATACGTCGAAATTTCAGCATGATCGCCGCGATTTATGACACCATGCACACGTCCATCTGTCAATTGTTCCGCCACTTTCACACAACGCCAGCACATTATACAACGTGTCATGTGCAACTGAACGAAATCACCAATGTCAATTTTTTCAAATTCACGGCGTTTGAATTCATAACGTGTATCCATTTTGCCATGCTCATAACCCAAATCCTGCAAATGGCACTCCCCTGCTTGGTCACAAACAGGACAATCCAACGGATGATTAATCAACAAAAACTCAACAACACCTGCACGCGCTTCCAAAATCTCTGGACTTGTGATATTTTCAACCACCATACCTTCCATCACGGTTGTGCGGCAAGAAGCCACAGGCTTAGGCATCGGTGTCGGATTCGCTGCTGAACCTTGCGTCACTTTCACAATACACGTGCGGCAATAACCACCGGATGTCTTCAATTTTGAATAATAACACATCGCAGGCGGCACTATATCGCCCCCAATCATGCGTGCAGCTTGCAAAATGGTTGTACCTGCTGGCACTTCTATACTTTGTCCGTCAATCGTTACTTTCGGCATATTCTAATTTTTTATATCAAGTACCCCATATCGTTTCGGGGTTATTTTATTCCAAATCAATTACTTACAAAACTTCAAAGTGTACCAATTGTTCTTCAACTACCATATTAAACACTTTATCTGTCACCAATTTAAAAGTCCAAACTTCTTCTTTCGGCATCCCCCATTTTTCAAATTCAAATTCTCCTAAACGAAACACTTGGTCAGAAGCAAAATGAGGTGGTTTTTCTAAAAATTCACCAACTATGAACTCACCAAATGCGTTTTGGTGGTGGATTTTTATGTTGAAATCGAGTATCATTTCCCTTGCAATATTTTTCGCCGTCCCACTTCTTCAACATTTACGCGCATATGTTCATTTTTCCATTCTTCCATTAATTCAGTCGTATAGCCCCGTTCATCCCAGACTCTATCAGCCTCTTTTACAGCACGGTCAAGCCAAAATTTAGCTAAAAGCTTTCGCAACTGTTTAAAATCTTCTTCCGAATCGCATTTTTCAAACTGTCGCAATATTTCTAATTGTACTTTATTGAGCGATTTCATTGTTTTATTTTTAAAATATACCCCTCAGTATTTGAAGGTTATTTTATTTATTTTGAAGTAAGAATATCGTAATAATTACAAGACTTACCATAATTATCATAGACACTATAAAAATTATATAATCTCGTCTATTATCTCTTTCTTCAAACTCAATTTGTTCTTTTGTCTTTGGCTGTTTTGGTTTAATGTCTGATTGAGGCAATATTGTTGAAGTAAGAGTTAAATACCGACTCGACAAAAACTGCAAAACCCTATCCTTAGAATTCAATTCTCCATCAAACCGATTTTCATTCACCAAAAGCGCATATTCTTCTTTTCCATCAATTTTCAAAGCCATCACATTTTCATCAAAAAAGCCATGTTTGAAAAGAAAACTTTCCTCTTTTCTATCAATCAACAATGAATTATTGCCCAAATACTCCCATTTTCCTTTTTCTACTTTGCCATTTGATGAAATCAATAATTCGTTATTACTTCTAAAAATATAAACATTTTTCGCTTTCGTCAATTCATCCAAAACCACCCAATGCTGATTGGTCAACAACGTCAAATCATCCAGTTTTTTACTGAATTTTTGAAGTTTAGGGATTATGTCTGCGATATAAGTTTGCATTTTTCAAGAATTTCACAACATTTCTAATTGAACTTTAAAACGACCCCTCAGTATTTGAAACTATTTTTATTGAAAATTCAGTGTAATACTTTGAGTAAAAAAGTGCGTTCTGTATCATAAACAGACTCTGATTTATATATCATAAAACTAATTGAGTAAATAATTTCATTTGTTTCAGAGATACTGTGATAAGCAAGAATACATTGAGACTTTTTGCTGTTGGATAAATTTTTAAGATTTAAAGTATAAAACTTATCATCTTCTTTATCTGGTAGCACAAACGATGAAATTGAACTATGACCTGTTTGTGATGAAAATACAACTATATCACTTCTCAAAATATATTTTTCATATTCCTCTTTTGGAATAAAAAATGTTAAATAATTAAGACCCTCATTATTAGAAAGCGTTATCAAGCCTGATAAATTTCGCCATTTTATACTATCTTTTATAGCATTATTATTTTCATCGTAACGCGTAACAATTTCTCTTATTATTTTTAAATCAATATCCTTCTGTGCATTAATCGAAATAGAATTGACTAAAAACAAGACTAAAACTAAATATCTAATCGCATTTTTTGCCATTTTCAACATTCTTTATCGTTAAGTCAATATATAAGTTGCTAATTCATTTTTTTAATCAAATCAATTACGTTTCTTCTCAATTCATTAAGTTCTACTTTATCTCGTTTTCGTGTCTTTTTAAATGAACTTTCTTCTGAACTCAACCTCGATAAATAAAGCATACAATCATCTCTGCATTCTGAATTATTATAAAAATATAATTTTAACTTATTAAGTGCTTCTTCAATTTTATTACTTTCGACCAAATTTTCAATTTCTTGCTTATTTCTCAAAATTGCAGAATCATCAAAATTAGAATCTTTTTCTAATTGAATCTCATTTGTCCCTAATAAACGTCTATGTCTAACTTGAAGATGGTTTTCAATACTCTTCAACCTTTTTTCAATAACAACATTTTTGTTTGCTTCTTCAAAATTTGATAAAACTTTTAATAAGAATGAAATATCACTGATTATAGATTTCAAAAACTCCTTTTTTATTCCTTTGTCACGAAGATTCAGAGTAATTTCATTGGTTTTTTTTAAGGAATTAAGCCCTTCTCGTACTACAATTTCAGCAATATAATCTGAAAACCTTTCAACAACTTCATCAGATTCTCCTGTTTCGGAATTTTGATAAAATGTAACTTTAGCTTCAATTGATTCGTCATAATAAGTTCCAAAACTATCGTATTCACTTTCTGAAACATGAGCAAAATTACTTTTCAAAAAATTGAAATGCTTATAATAGACTAAATTTTCAAAATACAACAAAGGGCTTTCAAACCATTCATTATTTTGGTTATTTATGTTAATGTTGTTATCCATTTTTTAAATATTTACACCATCTGCGCCTGATTTAACCTAAAATAATGCTTCACATCCTCCGTCGGATTCCGAATAAACTCCTCAAACTCAGACCTAAAATGACGAATCGCTGCCGCAACGGGCCATGCTGCCGCTTCACCCAATGGACAAATCGTTTTGCCTTCAATTTTAGATTGAATATCCCATAACAAATCAATGTCTTGCACTGTGCCTTGACCCCTCAGTATTTTGCGGAGAATTTTCTCCATCCAACCCGTTCCTTCGCGGCAAGGGGAACATTGTCCACAACTTTCGTGGTGATAAAAACGCGTAAATGTAAAGAGATTTTTGACAATACTCGTTGATTCGTCCATAACGATAAATCCGCCTGAACCCAACATCGTACCTGTCAAAAAACCACCATCGCCGAGACTTTCGTAGGTCATCAAACGGGGTTCGCCTTTGGCAGTTGTCAAAATCAAATCGGCAGGTAAAATCGGCACCGACGAACCGCCCGCCACAACGGCTTTAAGTTTACGTCCGCCTTTGATACCGCCACAATACTCATCGCTGTATATAAATTCCTCAACGGGCACACCCAATTCAATCTCATAAACACCTGGCTTATTGATGTGTCCACTTGCCGAAATCAACTTCGTACCTGTCGAGCGACCAATGCCGATTTTGGCATATTCCTCGCCACCCATAAGGATAATCGGCACAATTGCAGCAATCGTTTCCACATTATTCACCACCGTCGGACAGCCATACAATCCTGCAATCGCTGGAAACGGCGGCTTGATGCGTGGATTACCCCGTTTGCCTTCAAGCGATTCCAATAAAGCCGTTTCTTCGCCGCAGATATACGCCCCCGCACCGATTTGCATATAACAATCGTGGTCGAAACCCGAACTTTGAATGTTTTTGCCCAACCAACCCGCCGCATAAGCCTCTTTCAAGGCACGCTCCATGATTTTATAGACATAAGCATATTCGCCACGTATATATATGTAGGATTTTTTCGCACCCAAAGCAAAAGACGAAGCAATCATACCTTCAATGAGCAAATGAGGAATCTTTTCCATCAAATAACGGTCTTTGAAAGTACCCGGCTCCGACTCATCGGCATTGCACACAAGGTAACGCGGCACACCTTCGGGCTTCGCCAAAAATGACCATTTCAAACCCGTCGGGAAACCCGCACCACCCCGTCCACGCAGACCTGATTTTTTAACTTCATCTACAATTTGTGCATCGGTCATTTCTTTCAAAGCCTTTTCAACAGCTTTGTAACCGCCTTCACGACGATAGACTTCGTAGCTTTGTATGCCTGCTACATTTACTTTATCTAAAAGGAGCTTTCTGCCCATATCTGTAACTATTTGTTTTTCAAATATTTAAGTCCAATAAATCCAATCGTTATCAATGAAATTACGGCAACGATTGTTAAAGTATTGGGTTGTTTATCGTAAATAAAAAATTCAACAAAACAAAACCAAGTATGATAATACCCAATAAAAGATTTCCACGATATATATCTTTCTTATTCAAGATATTGAATTTTTAATACCCCCTCAGTATTTGTCGCTTTTATCACAATCATTGAACATTGATTGTTCAAAAGGATAAGGTGATTCAACATACTTTCCATTTGTAAATAGAAGCGTACGGTATGAATCATACTCATCAAGGACAAAATATTTTCTCTGTTTTCTATTAACCCTAAAAGTTATTTTCTCAACATTGGGCATTTTCCCAAAAATCACGCACGTCACAGTAATTGTAAAAACTCTATCCTTTTTTGTCGGTTCAATTTTGCCATAAACTCTAATAGTATTTGGAGTCAATAAAGGGCTTTTCTTTTTTAAAAGAATCGAATCGTTGTTAAAAGACAAGCGAAATTTGGTCATTTCCTTAGTTTCAAACTCAAATACTTTTTCTTCATCATACATCCTTAATTCAGTAACCCAAAAAAAATGACTTACTGTATAAGTAACATTTTTGTGATTACACAAAATTTCTTTTAGTCTATACCTTTTCAACTCATTAGATTGTTTAAAAACAACGACTAATGAAATTAAACCCATCGAAGATGAATCAACAGTATCAGGAAAGTCATTTATTGCCACACAATCATTTCCATCATTTGACACAAAAACACTCCACATCATTAACCATTCTCCATACCCTTTATCAAAACGATAAAGTTCAGTTTTTGTCAACGAGTCAATTACACGCCAATAACAATTATTCATTTCCCATTTTATCGAATCGAGATACTTATAATTACAAATCTTATCTTCATTTGCCATCAATTGTAAAACAAATCTGTTATTTTGGCTATGATGCTCAAAAGTCATTCGTGGTTGGTCAGCTTTCGCTAACAAAGGCTGAAAAAATACTATGACAAAAAACAATGTTCGCATTATTTTCACAATTTAATACCCATCAATATTTTATTGAATTCAAGGAAAAATATCATAAATGTCCTTCCTCAATGCAATTCTTGCAAACTTCACGGTATCTTTTTCTATCAAAACACCAATCCGATAATCACCTACTCTAATCCGAAAAGCCGTTTTAAAACCTTTCATTTTCTTAATATTTTGAATTTCAGTCGGTTTTTGAACAGCCATAACATATAAGATGACTTCTTCAATTCGAGCAAGTACATCTACATCATGAATTTTATCTAAGTCTTTATCAAACTTAGCAGCAGTTATGACTTTCATGTTTTTTGTTGACGTTTTCTCAATTTAGCTAAAACATCTTCAACTGGAACTGTCTCATTCCAATCCACTTCATCCATCAACATTAAAAGTCCCAAATCCTCCCGTTCTTCATCAGAAAGATTCAATGTTTTCATGCGTATATTCATTTTTTGAAACAACGCTGAAATTAAATTAAATTCTGCCAAATCTTTTGGCTCAATTAATATAGGTTGCATTTTTCAATTTTTTTATGAATTATGACCCCTCAGTATTATCTACAAATACCCACTATGATTAGTAGCATAATCCTTCTTAAAATCCTCCAACAAAACATCCACTTTTTCCAAAGTCAAAAACTCATGGAATTTATCACCTACTTGCAACATCGGTGCATACCCACATGCGCCCAAACATTCCACTGTTTTCAAAGTAAATTGACCATCAGGCGTTGTTTGACCGACTCGGATGCCCAATTTTTGCTCAATATGACGCACCACATCTTCTGCCCCCATCAACCAACAGCTTGACGTTTGACAAACTTCAATCAAGCAACGTCCAACAGGTTTTAAGTTAAACATCGAATAAAAAGAGGCGACTTCAAAGGCTTCAATCGCTTGAATATCCAACAATGAAGCGACGTATTCCATCGCTTCGGGGCTTAACCAACCGTCAAATTCGACTTGTGCTAAGTGCAAAAGTGGAATTAAAGCCGATTTCTGCTTGCCTTCTGGATAGCGGCTGATGATTTCTTGCGCGCGCGCCAATGTCGCATCTGAAAACTTATATGTTTGAACTGCAGTCATAATAAGAAAGTGAAAAGTTATAAGAGATAAGTGAAAAGTGCTGCTGCACATGAGTGAATTGCGAAAAGTGATAGGTTTTGACCCCTTTTTCACTTTTCGTTTTCCCCTTTTCACTTGTCCGCCATGTATTTTTTATAATCTTCAAAACTTTGTAAAACAATCTTTATCGCTGTTTCTCTGTCTAAAAACTCTTCGACGACGACTGTTTTGTTTTCTAATTTTTTATAATCTTCAAAGAAATTGCGCATTTCTTTCAAAAAGTGTTCGGGTAATTCTGAAATATCATTAATGTGCGAAACGCTGATATCGTCGGCAGCCACAGCGATGATTTTATCGTCTGCTTCGCCTTGGTCAATCATACGCATAACGCCAATGACTTTTGCATTGACTTCACACAATGAACGAATTTCAATTTGTGAAATAACCAAAATATCCAATGGGTCATGGTCATCACAGTAACTAAGCGGTATAAAACCATAATTTTCAGGATAATACATAGCAGAATAAATAACCCTATCTAAACGCAAGCGTCCTGTTTCTTTATTCAATTCGTATTTAGCCCGTGTGCCTTTTGGAATCTCAATAATGGCTGTGACTACATTTGGCGCATCGTCACCTACTGGTGTATGATGCCACGGATTGAAATGTACTACTGTTTTATCGTTCATTATTTTGAGTTTTAGTTTTAAATTGTACCCCTTCCGAAGGAATCCTTTTGATCAGTATTTTGAGTATTTTCCTACGTATCGGATACTTTAAAAGCTGTCCATACATCACAAGTTTCGACCCGATTATTAATATGTTTTTAAAAATTGTATTCTATATTGAATATCAACTATTTACATTTATAAGGTGTAAAAAATCAAATTACTCACAATTCCGAAGGAATTGAATATGAATAACCGTAGATGAAATCTACGGGATAGAATGAACGTCGTTCCACAACTCTGAAAGAGTTGAATATCAATTAATTAGAGTGTTTGTAAATTCAACTCCTTCGGAGTTGGGAGACAAACTTTCGACGCAGCCGTAGATTTCATCTACGGTTATTCATATTCAATTCCTTCGGAATTATGATTAGCTATTTTCGCCAAATACGTTGATAAATAATTGATTTTCAAGATGATAAACAATTTTTAAAAACATATTAATAATCACACGAAAAGATATGATGTATGGACAGCTTTAAAAGTATCCAATACGTGTTTATGTTATTTTTTATAAATCAAATTCATTCTTTGAAACCAATCAAAAGCTTTTTTGAAACCATCTTCAAAACTTGTTTCGGCTTCAAAACCTAATTCTGTCTTTGCTTTTGTGCCGTCCAAATGTTGCCCCGAACCCATAATCGCAATGGACGTTGCCGACAATGTGGGTATTCTCTTAAATAAGGTGTATTGAAAACCTTGAATTTTTGAGACCATTTTTGCCGTAGCCAACGGAATTTGCTTCGTTTTCAAATCAACATGAGCCACTTTTGCTATGGTTTGAAGAATTTCAGTCATATTCGTATTGCGACCTGTCAATAAATAACGCTCACCTTTGCGACCGTGTTCGACTGCTAACAATAAACCCCGTCCTGCATCGCCTGCATAAATCACATTTCTATTGCCTTCAACAAATTGCGGCATATTATTTCGAGCAACTCTGACGATAAAAGTACCTGTTGAAGGTGCCCAATCATATTCCCCAAAAGTCATACTCGGAATGCCGACAACAATACCCGCTTCTCGTGCCATTTTGTCCATCAACCATTTGACTTGAACATAAGGCGTTTTGTTGTCAGGGGCTTTATCAAATATCAAATCCTCATTTCCTAATCCATTTGCCGCTTTTGGCAAGGCGATTGAACCACCGAGATAAAGCATTTTTTTTATGCTATTGCGTTCTCCAGCTTCTATAAAATTGTCCATTTGAGCCGCTGCCGTTGCCAATTCTGTTCTCAAAGGCAGTGGCAAAGTTGGATAATAAGCCCCACAATTGAGTAAATAGTCCAATTCTTTTGTCGCTTCAATCAAACTATCGCTGTCGTTCAAATCTCCAATACGGCTTTCAAAAGTCAAATCATTGATTTTATCCAAATTTGATTCTTTCCGATGAATCACGGCTAATTCATGTCCCGCATCTAAAACTGCCTTTGATGTGTGATGTCCTAACATGCCTGTTGCGCCTATGATTCCTATTTTCATTTATATTTTTTTATTTAACACATAGTCACAAAGGACACAAAGCTTTTTATTTTTCAATACAAAATCACAAAAACTATGTGCTCTATGTGACTATGTGTTCAAAAACGATATTAAGCATCTAACTCACCAGCAATAACATTCATCGAAGACAAAATGATAATCGCATCTGACAACATCGCCCCACGTATCATTTCTGTATAAGCCTGATAATAAATAAAGCACGGACGACGGAAATGCAACCTCGCAGGCGCGCGTCCACCATCAGAAACCAAATAAAAGCCCAACTCGCCATTGCCACCTTCGACAGCGTGATAGACCTCGCCAATTGGCAATTCAGTTTCGCCCATGACAATTTTGAAATGGTAAATCAAAGCCTCCATTTGAGAATAAACTTGCTCTTTAGGTGGGTGGAAAAACTCAGGTAAATCTGCGTGAAACGGGCCATCAGGCATATTCTTAATCGCTTGTTCGATGATGCGCATGGATTGCCACATTTCTTCCATACGAACCATGTAGCGGTCAAAAGTATCCCCTGAAACGCCTACGGGAATATCAAATTCAAAATCCTCATAACTTGAATAAGGATTGGCAACACGTACATCATAATCAACACCTGCCGCACGTAGGTTTGGACCTGTAAAACCGTAGTTCAATGCGCGTTCTGCTGAAATACCGCCTACACCAATGACCCTGTCCATAAAAATACGATTGCGTGTAACGAGTTTGTCAAATTCTTTCAAAGCCTTTGGAAACTCTTTCATAAAATAATGTAAAGTATCCCATGCTTTTTTTGTGAAATCACGCTCGATGCCGCCGATGCGACCAATATTTGTCGTCAAACGTGCGCCGCAAATTTCTTCAAAAACCTCATAAATTACTTCACGCCACTTGAAAAGATGTAGAAAACCTGTCATAGCACCTGTATCAACAGCAATAACTGTATCACAAACAATGTGGTCGGTAATACGGCTCAATTCCATGATAATGACACGCAGGTATTGCGCCCGTTTAGGAATCTCTGCACCGATGAGTTTCTCTACTGTCATGTGCCAACCCATATTATTTATAGGTGACGAACAGTAGTTCATCCTATCGGTCAACGTTGTGATTTGATTGTAGGGCCGATGTTCAGCAATTTTCTCAAATGCCCGATGAATATAACCGACTGTGGATTCAGAATCCACAATGACTTCACCGTCCATTTTCAGAACGTTCTGAAAAATACCATGCGTTGCAGGGTGCGTTGGACCCAAATTGAGTATTTGATACTCTTTCTCTTCAAAATTTCCGCCGTTTGGCTGAACGTTTATGAGTTCGTTCATACTATTGTAAGGCTTTTATATTCAATGTTTTATAAAAAACAGACCCCTCAGTAAAATTCGATTTTTATCGAGGACCATCCTTCAAAATCTTCTTCAATGTCTTTACTCTATCTGCTGTCATTTCTTCCATGAAAGAACTGCGTTCTAAACTGTATATCGTACCATAGTAGGTATTGCCTTGCATAAATTGAGGCATAAACCGCTTGAATTCGGCATCTCGAAAGTCAATCCATCTGTGTTGTGCATCTTTCAAATAACCTATAAACAAGGTGTCTTCCGCATATTTTTTTCTAATTTGCTGATACACAACGTTTAATTCTTTGTCAACTTTAGCATAATCAGCTGCGGCCGTTGCATTCATTTGCACTTGTGTTTGACTGAAAACAGTCATTGGCAAAACGAATAAGGCTAAAAAAAGTAATTTCTTCATAATCAATCTGGCTTTGAAAAGGTGACTGAAAAAAATGTTATTTCTTAGCTGACACGAATTTCACTAATTACACGAATTGTTTAACTTAGTTTTTTAATTCAGATTTTGAAACCTCTAAAATTCCATCATTTTAAATTCGTGTAATTTGTGAAATTCGTGTCTAACCTTAATATACTTAACGTCCGAAAAATGAATCGTCCTTATCTTCCCTTCTCTCATCTTCAAGTGCATACTGCTTACGCATTGGAAAATAATTCATTTCGTCCATATTCAAAATACGTTTTAGGTTTGGATGTCCTTCAAACACAACACCATAGAAATCATACTCCTGCCGTTCCATCCAATTAGCTGTTGCAAAGACCGTTGTGACCGTTCTTACTGAGGGGTCTTCAATCGGCAAAAAAGTTTTGATACGAATACGTGTATTATCTGGTAAGTTATGTAATTGATACATAACGACCAACTCTGCACCCTTTTCTTCTGGATGATGTGACGCGGCGAGTGTTGTTAGAAACTGAAAAGATAATTCTGTTTCATTATAAAGGTATTCGATAACATCGGCAAGAATGTCTCTTTTAACCACAAAAACAGGGAAATCGTAGTCAATAGAAGCAGAAACCAAACCATCCGCAAAACGTTGTTGCAGCTTCTCCTCCACTTTTGCTTTGAGTGCTTCGACGGCTGGCGTGAGGTATTTCAAATGAGGGTCTTTTATATTGGCGTGCATATTTTTATTGATTATTGCTGATTGTATATTGATTATTGCTCCTTATTCAATACCGTAATTCGACAGCATAGCTTTGTATTCTTCTGAATCACGACGGCGAAGGCTTTCACCACCTGCTAACTCTTGAATTTTCATGATGCCTTCCAACAATTGTTCTGGGCGTGGCGGACAACCTGGCACATACACGTCAACAGGAATAATGCGGTCAATGCCTTGTAAAACTGAATACGTATCGAAAATACCGCCCGAACTGGCGCAAGCCCCCATCGAAAGTACCCATTTGGGTTCCGCCATTTGTTCATAAACTTGGCGCAAAACAGGACCTAATTTCTTAGAAATCGTTCCCGCCACAATCAATAAATCGGCTTGACGGGGTGAAAAACTCAAACGTTCCATACCGAAGCGCGACAAATCGTAAGTCGCTGCCATAGTTGCCATAAATTCAATGCCACAACAAGAAGTGGCGAAAGGAAGCGGCCACAATGAGTTTTTGCGTGCTAAACCAACCGCTGCATCAAGGCTTGTTGCCATAAATGCCTGACCTTGATAGCTCGGTGGCATATTTTCAGGACGAATATCAATAGCTGTAGTTGCCATAATTTTTTACTTTTTTCACTTTTTACTTATCATTTTTCACTTATCCCAGTCCAATGCGCCTTTTTTCATAATATAAAAAAAGCCGACAAGAAAGATAGCGAGGAAAGTAAACATCTCCATTAAACCAAACAGTCCCAGTTTCTTAAAGTTCACTGCCCATGGGTACATAAATATGACCTCGACATCGAACAAAACGAATAAAACGGCTACGAGAAAGTATTTGATAGAGAAAGGAGTCCGCGCATTGCCTTGTGACTCGATACCGCATTCAAAAGCCTCTGATTTAATTTTGGATTTCTTGTGTGGACCTAATATATGTGTCGCTACCATAGTCGTGACAATAAAGCCTATGGAAACGAGCATCATTATTAAAACGGGTAAATAGGTGGTTATGCCTTGTTCTTGCATGATTTGATTGATTTTATATATCTCGGGGCAAATGTAAAACTTCGTTGCCTTTTAGTGAAATCTTAATGGAGTAAATCTCTGTTTTGTCGCATCTAATTTACTCGATGTGTCTTTTTGGACGTGAAATACTGAGGGGGGTACTTCACATTATTTGTGTAACACATTGATTTACAAGCAATTGAATCTGTGGTTTTGATTATGTAAATCCGTTCTAAATAAATTATTTTTTCATCAGATTGTTCTCGGTAACGTTCTCAATGCCATTTTAGTGCAACCTATAAACTGTATTTTGAAGATGTGTTTCAATTTGAAGATTTTTCAAAATGAATAAAAAAAGGACTTTTTTGAAAATATATAGCTTTCTATATAATTAAGGTGTAAAAGTTTGGCTATTATCATTCATCGTTTTACTTTTGACACATTATTTAATACTGTATTGATAATGCAAAACAAAAAATACTTTAACAAATTGATTATCAATACTTTACCTTTCATTTAGAAATCACCAACCGAAGTATCGGCAAAATCTACTGAAATTATGAATTTACACGAATATCAAGGCAAGGAATTGCTGAAAAGCTACGGCGTAAAAATCCAAGAAGGCATTTTGTGCCACACACCCGAAGAAGTCTTTGAAGCGGCTACTCGCCTACGGGCAGAGCGCAACAGCGAAGGCTGCGTTGTCAAAGCGCAAGTTCACGCAGGTGGACGCGGAAAAGGTGGTGGTGTTAAATTTGCTCCAACTCCTGAAAAAGCGAAAGAAAAAGCGCAAGACATCCTCGGCATGATGCTCATTACGCCACAAACCTCTGCAACGGGTAAACTCGTTCGTAAAGTTTTGGTTTGTGAAGACGTATATGGTGCGGGTGCGAGCGAACCAAAAGAATATTACATCTCTGTTTTGATGGATAGAGGTAAAAAATGCGATGTCATCATCTATTCTACTGAGGGGGGCATGGACATTGAAAAAGTGGCAGAAGAAACGCCACACCTCGTTCATAAAGAATGGGTTGACCCACTTTTGGGCTTGCGTCCTTTCCAAATCAACAAAATTTGCTTCAATTTGGGTTTAAGCGGCAAGGCTTTCAAAGAAATGGCAGCTTTTGTTTCGTCATTATATAAGGCGTATGTCGGAAGTGATGCAAGTTTGTTTGAAATCAACCCTTGTTTGAAAACATCTGATGATGGCATCCTTGCCGTAGATGCAAAGGTATCAATTGACGATAATGCGCTTTTCCGTCATCCTGACCTCGAAGCACAAAGCGACAAACTGGAAGAAGATGCGACAGAAGTTGAAGCAATGGAAGCGGAATTGAACTATGTCAAACTCGACGGCAATGTAGGCTGTATGGTCAACGGCGCAGGTTTGGCAATGGCAACGATGGATATGATTCAACTATCGGGTGGTCAGCCGGCTAACTTCCTCGACGTAGGTGGTACGGCAAATGCAGAACGTGTTGAGAAAGCATTCAATATCATTTTGAGCGATCCAAATGTGAAAGCTATCCTTGTCAATATCTTTGGTGGCATCGTTCGTTGCGACCGCGTTGCACAAGGTGTCATTGATGCATACAATAATATAGGTGTGATAAAAGTGCCTATTATTGTGCGCCTTCAAGGTACGAATGCAGACATCGCTAAGAAAATGATTGATAAATCAGGTTTAAAAGTTTTTTCTGCCATCGAGCTTAAAGAAGCAGCCGAACTCGTAAAACGCGTATTGGCATAAGGTTTTCATCGTTTTTTGTGGCTAACAAAAAAAAACGTCCTTTTTGAGTGGCGTTCAACAAATAAAATCACGCCACAAAATGTTAATGGTTGAAAATATTTTAAAATTTTTATGCTTTTTATTTGCATCAATTGTAGGAATATGTATCTTTGTCCTATCAGAAACGAAACAAGCTATCGTTTTGATAAATAAAATAAAAATAGTCATTTCGACATAAAGAGTTTTGTACTCATGGTATAATTTTTTTGGGGTTAACAAATGTTGATTGGTCTGCGAACTTTGTTCGCAGGCTTTTTTTTGTGCCTACCCAATCATTTAACAATATGATGAATTTATAAAATTGGATATATCATTTCAACGTATTAATTTTGTTGAAATTTTAATCCATTTTTTCTTACCTTAAATTCATCTTCAAATGAAAAAATTCAAAACCTTCTTATCCGCTATTTGTACCGTCCTTTCTCTCTTTTTACCACAGTTTTTATCATCACAAAATTCTTTACGTGTCGTTGACCCAAAGACAACTTGGCGTAATGCTATTCCAACTATTACGGAAGCGACAATCTCTATGCGACCTCGTGGTTTATACATGGAATATGGGGTTTATTTGACTTATTCAACACAACAAACATCCTACAATACTGTCCGTGACACCTTAGAAGTTCAACATTATTTTCAGTTACCCCAAGGTTCAGCCGTCAATGACTCATGGCTTTGGGTGGACAGCATCATTATGAAAGCCTTGTTGTGGGACAGGTGGTCGGCAACAAGTGTTTATGAAGGCATCGTCAAAAGACGGCAAGACCCTTCGATTTTGTATAAAAACAGTACAACAAACTATGAATACCGCATATTTCCCATAGTTGGCAATCAAACGCGGCGTGTAAAACTCAATTTTTATGTGCCTGCCAAATGGTCGTCTTCACAACTGAGGGCACCGATACCCCTCAGTATTTTGCTCAATTCTGCCAAAATTCCGAATGTCAATCTCATTGTTTATGAATCCAATGACTGGAATACGCCAACTATTGATTTAGCACCCAACTTGACTTGGACGACTGAAAATGACCCAACTTTTGGTACGTCAAAGCGAGCGACATTGACGGGTTTGACTTACGCTTCTGCTGCCAATATTAGCTACAAATCTGTAGGAAGTAAGCCTTATTTCTTCTCACATTCACCCATAGCTGGAACGACCGACGAAGGATATTATCAATTGGCGTTTTCACCCAAAGCAATATTGAATGACGAAACTTCTGTACCTAAAAAAGTATTGTTTCTAGTAGATTATGATGCTACAAACACGTCATATTCGCAATTACAAGTCCTTAATATCATCAAAAAGAACTTGCGTGAAAACTTATCTCCGCGTGATTCATTCAATGTTTTTTACAATAGATTAACGACTAAAAAGGTCAATACCAAATGGGTTATTGCCGATAGTGCTAATATTGAACGTGCCTTTGCTGCCATGACCGACCCCTCAGTAGGCGTAGGCAATTCGAGCATTTTGACAAGTATTTTGGCAGAAGGTTATGACTTTATCAAGACACAACGGAGCGGTGAAATCATGCTCATTTCCTCAAATGATGCATTTACAAGTCTTCAATCTGTCCAAAGTCTTTACAATGATTTGGAATTGCAATACAGACCTTTACCAGTTACCCATGTTTATGATTTTGCGACACGCAACTTCCAGCCTTCTATGTGGTATCAAAGCCGTTATTATTATGGTAATGAGTTGCTATACAATGTTTTAACATTCAATACACGTGGCAATTTTGTCAATTTAGTGAATTGGAATGCACCGATTTCAGATGTTGAAAAAGGGGCTGCCGATATTTTTCAGCAGCTTGTCCCCTATTCGCCTGTTGACGTGACGATAAAACCGAATGTTGGTTTGACATATGAACGGTATAATCTACAAGACAATGGGTTGAATTCAATAAATCAACCCTATATGCAAGTGGGTAAATACAAAGGAAATTTGCCTTTAACGATTGAAGTTACGACTACAAACGCCTTGAATCAGATTATTACAGGCAAATTAATACTACAAGGCAATGCGACGGCACAAAATGACTCATCAAATAGACAAATTCATGGTGCAAACAAAATTAGCGTTTTGGAGGCAACACCTTCGAGTAATAGTCTCATCAGTCGGATCATTCAAGAGAGTAAAGCGCATCGTATTTTATCGAGATACACTGCCTTTATTGCGCTTGAACCTAATTTACAAACGCCTTGTGATACCTGCCGTGATGAAACAGGTGGCGTAAGAACAAGCACTGCCGATGCTCAAAAAGACAGTGTAAAAATCACCGTTTATCCAAATCCTTTCAAAGACTTGGTGTCTATAAAAATAGAAAAACCCGCTTCTTCAAAAGTGACAAATGCTTTGATAACCAATATGTTAAGTCAGCCTGTAAAGATTTTTAATGAACATGAATTAACATCCAATTCAGAAAAAACGACTTTAACTTGGCAAGATGCGGGTGCAAGTGCAGGAACTTATATTTTTAGTATTACTATAGATGGCAAGCGTTATATTCAGAAATTGGTCAAAATTCGAGAATAGAATTTCGGAATAATATACAGAATTTTTTACCGAAACATATCGGATACTTTAAAAGTATCCGATATGTTAATTAAAAAAATAGAAGGCTGTTTCAAGAAATTGAGACAGCTTTTTGTGTTTTATACTGAGGGGGGCACTTTGGCATTTTTTAAAACGTTTTTCTATCCAATTTTCTAAAATCTCATTCGTCTTACCTTAAAACAGTTGAAGGCTGTTTACCTTTGTTTTTTTGAAAATAATACAAATCTGACTTAATAATGGCAAGAAGAAGATGGGACGATAACGACGATGCCCCAAAAGTAAAACTCACACGCGAATCTATGCGCGAAGCTCTGCAAATGTACAGCTTCATTCGTCCCTACAAATGGTCGTTTTGGGGCGGCATGGTTCTGTTATTTCTTTCGACAACGACCTTTATGATATTCCCTTTTTTGTCTGGACGAATTGTGGACATTGCACAAGGGAAACACGATTTTACAGCTGATATATTTGGTAAAACCTATGCATATTACCTTGATTTGCCTAAAATTGGCTACATCATGGCGATTTTACTCATCATCCAAGGGTTTGTTTCTTATTTCCGTATCACTATGTTCGCAAAAGTGAGTGAGTATGGTATTGCAGATGTCAAACAGGCATTGTACCAAAAACTAACGTCATTACCTATACCCTTTTTTGAACAAACCCGTGTCGGTGAGTTGGTCAGCCGCATCAATTCTGATGTTGAAAAACTATACAGTACATTCAGCATAACCCTTGCTGAATTTGTCCGTCAAGTACTTGTCCTTGTTTCAGGTATTTTGATTTTGACATTGACCACTTGGCGTTTATCGCTTGTTATGTTGGCAACTTTTCCTTTAATCGTTATTGGTGCCATGATTTTTGGCCGTTTTATTCGTAAAATGGCAAAAGAACGACAAAGCCAAATAGCCGATACGAACATCATTTTGAACGAAACTATGATGGCTATTAATGCCGTGAAAGCCTTTACAAACGAATGGTTTGAAGTCTCTCGTTTCGGCAAAGCCAATATGAAATCGGTTGAAACTTCTATGAAATTTGCCGCTTGGCGTGCCATTTTTGCTACTTTTATTGTCGTTATATTGTTCGGAGCTTTGTTTTTTGTGCTTTGGCAAGGCGCAACGATGTTGCAAGCAGGCGAAATTACAGCAGGTGAACTCATCATGTTCTTTACATATACAGCTATTATTGGTGGCTCGATTGCAGGTTTAGGCAACTTCTATACAGAACTAGTTGGGGCAGTTGGTGCAACAGAACGAGTCCGTGAAATTCTCAATACACCGTCAGAAGTTGATGTAAAAAACCACCCTATCCTACCTGAAAACCGTTTAAAAGGTGATATTCAGTTCAAAAATGTGAAATTTCGCTATCCAACGCGTGAAGATATCGAGGTACTGAGGGGGGTCAATTTGACAATAAAAGCAGGTCAAAAAGTGGCGCTTGTCGGTGCGTCTGGAGCTGGTAAATCAACGATTATGCAATTGGTTTTGCGTTTCCATGAAAATCAAGACGGCTCTATCTTAGTGGACGGCAAACCGATGAAGGACTATGATATTACAGAATATCGTCAAAACCTCGCCCTTGTGCCACAAGAAGTATTGCTTTTTGGCGGAACAATTAAAGAAAATATCCTTTACGGCAAGCCCGATGCAACAGATGAAGAAGTCATTGAAGCCGCTAAAAAATCAAATAGTTGGGACTTTATTCGGCTATTTCCAGAAGGTTTGGAGACAATCGTAGGTGAACGAGGTATTAAACTGTCAGGTGGACAAAGGCAACGTATCGCTATTGCCCGCGCTATTCTTCGAGACCCGAGTATTTTGTTGCTCGACGAAGCGACTTCTTCTCTCGATGCCGAATCTGAAAAAGTGGTACAAGATGCCCTCAATTTATTGATGGAAAATCGAACAAGTATCATCATTGCGCATCGTTTGGCGACAATACGTGAAGTAGATAAAATATATGTTTTAGATGGCGGTCTAATCGTTGAAGAAGGAACACATGAGGAACTTTCTGAAAAAGTGAACGGTATTTATGCCAATCTTGCTAAATTACAGTTTGATATACCTATTCCCATTTAGCGAACAATTTTTCGCTGATATTTGATTTCCCTTATAAAATAGTGATTTTCAACAAATTAATAATTCGCTCGTCCATATAGGGTTAGCGAATTTTTTTTTTGGCTATCGTAATTTTTTCGCTTTTTTAGTATAAAATTGGGTACGTTACTTTTACCTTTGCATTATTCAATGATCAATCGTAAAAATCCAAAATCATGCAACTTACAGTGCCTAACCCATCAACAGAGATTCCAATTTATGATCCGAACCAAAAGCCATTTATGGATACGGTGAAAATCATGTCTAAAATACCGCATCGTGTCCCGTTTTTGTTGGTAGATAAAGTTATGGAAGTGAGTGACACTCATATCATTACGATTAAAAATGTCACGATGAATGAACCTTATTTTCAAGGTCATTTCCCTGGAAACCCTGTTATGCCAGGCGTTTTACAAATTGAAGCTATGGCGCAAACTGGTGGTATTTTTATACTACGTGATACAGCCGATGATGAAATTTGGGACACCTATTTTTTGAAAATTGATAATTGCCGCTTCAAACATAAAGTTGTTCCGGGCGACACGCTCATCATTCGTCTTGATTTAATCAATCCCATGCGTCGGGGCATTGCTTTGATGCACGGTAAAGCGTATGTCGGCAATAAATTGGTTTCAGAAGCCGAATTGACAGCGATGGTTCAAAAAAGAGTATGAGTAATTATGAATGATAAATTATGAATGATGAATTTGTAGTTACTGTTTTCATTGATTTTATCAACTTAATCATTGTTTGTATTTTGGAATTCAATAAAATTACCCCCTCAGTATATTTGCAAAAAAAGGCAAAAAACAGTATAAAACCTGTTTTTTGCCTTTGTAATTTTAGTTTTTTCAAAAAACGAAAATTCGCTAAACAACAGAATTTGCAGTATAAACAACAGAATCACAAGAATGTACGTCTCCTATTTGTTTATTCGTAAGCGATTAAAAATCAATTAATTATCAAACTTTCGACCCAAACCCCAAATCTCGATTAACCATACTACACCCTTTTCAACAGAAGTTGTGGTAAGCCTAAAAACTTACCGCAACAATTTTAGTTTGATAATTTGACTTTTCACTGTAAATTATAGAACTTACAAGCGGCTTTCCAATCATAGTGTTCATTACAACTTAAAAACTTAAAAAAATGACATCACCAAATCCAAATACGCCAATCCTCACTAATGAGGTGTCAAAAAATTTAGAAGTAATCAGTCAAATCGAGCCATTCGTGCGCACAGCCATAGACACACTGCTTGTTGACATAAAAACCTGCTGGCAACCCACTGATTTTTTACCTGATATGAGCCAAGAAGATGCACTTGAACAAGTCCGCCAATTGCGCGAACGGACTGCTGGCATTCCTGATGAAATCATCGTTTCACTTATTGGTAACATGATTACGGAAGAAGCTCTGCCTAGTTATCAGACCTATTTCAACCTTGTCGAAGGCATCAATCCGATGCGAAAATTGACCAGTGAAAATGCATGGGTCACTTGGTCGCGTCAATGGACTTCGGAGGAAAACCGACACGGCGATTTGTTGAATAAATACCTATACCTTTCTGGACGTGCCGATATGCGCCAAGTCGAACAGACCATTCAAACCCTTATCAGCAATGGTTTTGATGCTAATACCGACCATGACCCTTATCAAGCGATGGTTTATACCTCGTTCCAAGAGCGTGCAACGAAAATTTCGCACCTCAACACTGCTAAATTAGCTGAAAAAGCTGGCGATACCGTCCTATCACGCATCTGCACCACCATTTCAGGCGATGAAGCAAGGCATGAAAGAGCTTATAAAACTTTTATGCGGCAGATATTTGATATTGACCCCAACGGTGCGATGTTGGCTTTTGAGAAAATGATGCGTAAACAGATTGCTATGCCCGCTGTTTTGATTGATAAAGGTAATGAGGACAATATTTTCGCCCGTTATGCAGCCATAACACAAAAAATCGGCATTTATACAGCTTGGGATTATGCCAAAATCATTGAGCATTTGGTTGAATTTTGGAAAATCGAAAGCATCACTGGCTTGAACGGTGCAGCCGCAAAAGCACAAGTTTATTTGTCAAAACTTGCAGACCGTTATATGCGTGTGGCAGACAGAATGAAAGCACCAGAAGATATTAGTTTGGTGTGGTTGAGCTCCTAATATAAAAAAGTAATGTGAATCAAAATCAATAATTTTCCCCTTCTCAGCATCTTTTACTGAGGGGGGACTTTTTTTATTTTTCTTTCAAAATCATCAAAAAATTGCCTCGTCATTACTATCTTGCTCATCATTTTACGAAAAACATAAATCAATTTCAAACTTTAAACAACTTTCAAGAATAGTATGACTTCTCAAACGGTTGATAACAAAACAATATGGACTGTCATTTGGGCATCCTCAATAGGAACGCTCATCGAATGGTACGATTTCTACATTTTTGGCACGCTCACAGCGATAATATCTATCCAGTTTTTTCCCTCAGAAAACCCAACGGCAGCGCTTTTAGCAGCTTTGGCAGCTTTTGCGGCTGGGTTCATCGTTCGTCCTTTTGGTGCTTTGGTTTTTGGGCGATTGGGCGATTTGGTGGGTCGTAAATATACGTTTCTAGTTACCCTTTTGCTGATGGGTTTGTCCACTTTTGCGATTGGTTTGATACCGAGTTACAAAACATTTGCGGGAGCACCTTTCCTCATTTTGTTTTTGCGATTGGTTCAAGGCTTGGCTTTGGGTGGCGAGTATGGCGGTGCCGCGACCTATGTTTCAGAACACGTTTCGTCGGAAGTACGCGGCTATTACACCAGTTTCATCCAAACCACAGCAACTTTGGGCTTATTCTTAGCATTGGGCGTTATTTGGATTACAAAACAACAATTGGGCGCTGAAGCCTTCAACGAATGGGGTTGGCGGATTCCGTTTTTGATTTCCATTTTTTTAGTCGCTGTCTCAGTTTTTATTCGTTTGCGTATGGCAGAATCGCCTTTGTTTGCAAAAATTAAATCGGAAGGTAAGATTTCAGCCAATCCATTAAAAGAAAGTTTTGGCAACAAAACAAATATGAAAATGGTGCTGCTCGCCCTTTTTGGCGCAACTGCAGGACAAGGCGTTGTGTGGTACACAGGTCAGTTTTATGCCAATTCCTTTATTCAAAATACCTTGAAAGTGCATGATGACCAACGCGTTAGCTTGATGCTCATAGCTATTGCTTTGGCAACACCTTTCTTTATTGTGTTTGGAAAATGGTCAGATAAAGTGGGTCGGAAATGGATTATGATGGCTGGTATGCTCATCGCAGTTTGCAGTTATATGACAATTTATAAAACGATGGATAGCTTAGCAAACGAAACGCAGAAAACCCTTGTAGCTGATAAATCAACAAAAATGGTCGTCATGGCAGCCGCTACCCAAAACCCTTCGGACATCATATCGACGACGACAACACACAATATATATACGGATGATACTTACGTTGAAACGATTACAACAGAAACCAAATTGGCAGATGCGACTCAAACCGCTATAAAACCAGAAGTCAAAAAAACGGTGTATCTCAGTAAAAGTAATTATTGGATGATGCTGTTTTTGGTTTTCATTCAAATCATGTTTGTCACGATGGTTTATGGCCCAATCGCAGCTTTTTTAGTCGAGTTGTTCCCTACCCGCATTCGTTACAGCTCCATGTCATTGCCTTATCATATCGGCAACGGTATTTTCGGCGGCTTGACACCTTTCATAGCAACAGCTTTAGCCGCAACAGGCGGTGCTGCTCGATTCAATGGTTTGTATTACCCCATTGCGATTGCAGGCGTTTGTTTAATTATTGGTTCTATCTTTTTAAGCAATAAATTAGGTGAAAATGTTGAGGATTGACCCCCTCAGTATTTCCCAATAAAAAACATCCTATATCAGCTATCAACTAATTAAAATATTTTAAATCAATAGATTATGAATAATATAAAAAAGATAATTGGCTTACTTTGCATCGTTTTAGGTCTGTTTTCAGAATATTATTTGATTACAGCTATCACAAGCGGTAGTTTGGTCAAAAACCCAGAAGAGAACTTGATTTTTGCGTTGACGGTCATCCCTGTCTCCATTCCTGTTATTTTGGGCGGCTTAGTTTTGTTTGGTTACTATGCTTTGAAAGGGGAATACGATACGGTGGATTGATGTCGTTGATAGAATTATAATCGATGAATGACAAATTCTTACAGCCCCCCCTCAGTAGTTCTTTAAATTTTAAGTATAATTTTGTAAGATAACCAAAAAATACTAACTTTGTAAGGAACTTACGTAAGAAAACCACCTTAATTTCATTTAACCTTATGGCTAAAAAACAAACTAAACCGAAGAGCAAAATTGATTCAGAGACAATAAAATATGAAGGCAATCTGTATGATAAAATTTTTAAAGAAGATGCAGAAGCCATATTTTTACCTCTCGATGAACAACGTTTAGGCATTAAAATTAAATCTTTTAAGCCTTTTAAAGCCAAACTTCAAACCACACTCGAAAGAGAGATGGATTTTTTCTACGATGTAGAACCCGAAGTAGGCGACCCTTTTCTATTGCACTTAGAGTTTCAAACAGAAGATGAACATGATATGTTGTATCGAAAAGCCGAATATCATGGCATCGCTTTGAATCTTAGGAAAATAGAAATTCGGCATATTGTAATATATTTAGGTATCAATAAGCCGACAATGCCTACACAATTGCCTGAAAAGGAGGTCTATCGAGGCTTCGATTTGATTGATATTCATGCTTTTGACCATCAAAAACTGCTTCAATCGCAAGTACCTGATGTGATAATTTTAGCTATTTTGGCAGATTATCCACCTGAAAAAGCTGAAAGTATTTTGCGATTAATTGTTCGACAACTGAAAGCTGTTTGTCAAAACAAAAGCGAATTATCAAAATACATCAAGCAACTCGTCGTTTTATCACGACTTAGAAAAATTGAAAATTTAACAATTAAAATAGTTGAAGACATGCCTATTACTTATGATATAGAAACAGATTCTCTGTACATTAAAGGAATCGAAAAAGGAATCGAAAAAGGAATCGAAAAAGAAAAAATAGATGTTATTCGCAATGCAAGGCATGAAGGAATGTCTATTGAACTCATTGCTCGAATTGTCAAACTCTTACCAGAGCGTGTTAGAGAAATTTTAGATAATCTGAAGATTGAATAACCTTTTCTCGTAATTCAAAAGCCTAAGAACATGCCCATTGTTTATGACATATATACAGATGCTCTTTACATTAAAGGCTTCGAAGATGGTTTTAAAAAATATATCGAAGAAGCTATGGAAAAAGAAAAAATAGAAGTTATTCGCAATGCAAGACATGAAGGAATGTCCGTTGAAGTCATTGCTAGAATTGTCAAACTCTTACCAGAGCGCGTTAGAGAAATTTTAGATGAGTTGGGTATCGAATAATAATTTCATAAAGCAAAAATACTTAGATTCAAATTAGAAGTGCAACTTTTTTGCGAAAAAAATAGGTCAGCGCACGTACCTATCTTTGCTTCGCTAAAAGTTGAAAGATGAAAAATTA
>JAYVFS010000242.1:0-9016 GCA_043772905.1 Saprospiraceae bacterium
CTTTTGTTTTTTATCCGTATTTCAAAGAACTAAGCTACGACTTTTTGCGGTGAACTTTATGTCGTTTTTTGTACCGTAACTTTACGTCGAACATCAAAGCCTTGAAAGTTTCTTTGCCGGGCGGTGCCGTTTTAGATGTACCAAAAGGTTCTTTGGAAGATAAAATTGTAACGTACATACAAAGTGACGAAGCTATCAGCAAAACTTTATGGTTCGATTTCGACCGTTTGTTGTTTGAAACTGGCAAATCAACTTTGAAACCTGAATCAGAAGAACAATTAAAAAACGTCGAAGCTATTCTGAAAGCTTTTCCAAAGGTCAAACTAAAAATTGGTGGTTATACGGACAACACCGGCAATGCGGCAGGAAACGTCAAACTGTCTGCTGATCGTGCTAAAAACGTCATGATGGAATTGGTCAAACTGGGCGTAGCGGCTAATCGTTTAACGGCAGAAGGTTATGGCGACAAAAATCCAGTTGCAACCAATGAAACGGAAGAAGGTCGGGCACAAAACCGTCGTATTTCTATCAGCGTGCGTGAGAAATAACGCAGAAGGTATCGGATACAGAAATTTGAATAGTTTTTGTTTTTTTGCAAAAAAACAAAAACTATTCAAATTTCTGTATCCGATACCTGTGCTTCAATTGGAAGCGGCATTTAGGTTTTATGACCTAAATGCCGCTTTTTTTAATGGTTTATACTGAGGGGTTAACTTGTTTTGTAATCTGACTTTTAAAAGCATAATTTGAATGATTTAAAAATTCTTATTTTGCGGACATTACTTTAAATATCAATTCAAAACCATATTCATAATACAACTGTAATGTTCATTCATCAAATCAAACCTATTATCATGAAAAAATTACTTTTACTTCTCCTCTTTCCTATTTCATTATGTGCGCAAACCTTTACGTCATCTGAAATCAATAGCTTTAAAAAGCAAGCCCAACAGGTGACCATCATTCGAGACAATTGGGGTATTCCACACATTTATGGTAAAACAGATGCCGATGCTGTATTTGGCTTGCTGTATGCGCAATGTGAAGACGATTTTAAGCGTGTTGAAATGAATTATATCGAAAAACTGGGTCGTTTATCAGAAATCAAAGGCGAATCAAGTCTTTATGATGATTTACAAATACGCCTTTTAATAAACGAAGCGGAAGCCAAAGACGAGTATCAAAAAGCAGAGCCGTGGCTTAAAAAACTATTGGATGCTTATGCGGCGGGTGCTAATTTTTATCTTCAAACACACCCCTCAGTAAAACCCGCTTTGTTGCAGCGTTTTCAACCTTGGTATCCGTTGTTGTGGACGGACGGCAGTATTGGGGCAATAAGCACAGCCGATTTGTCGGTTGCAGAATTAAAAAAGTTTTATACAGGTGACAACTCGACTTCGGCAGTCAAAACCAAAGACCACGACATGCAAATGGGTTCAAATGGCTTTGCTTTTGCGCCTTCAAAGACAGCTTCTGGCAATGCCATTTTGTACATCAATCCACATACAACCTTTTATTTTCGTCCAGAAGTCCAAGTACAAAGCGAAGAAGGTTTGAATGCCTACGGTGCGGTTACATGGGGGCAGTTTTTCATTTATCAAGGCTTCAATGAGCATTGTGGCTGGATGCACACGTCTTCAAATGTGGATGTGGCGGATATGTATGCCGAAGATATTGTTACCAGAAATAAGAAGTTGTATTACAAGTATGATTTAAAGTTAAAACCTGTTAAAGTTAAGAAAATCGCCTTGAAATATCTCGAAAATGGGGCTTTTAAGACTAAAACCATCACCACTTATGCCACGCATCATGGACCGATTATGGCAAAAAGAGAGGGCAAATGGGTGAGTTTAAAGTCATTCAATCGCTCAAAAAGAAGTTTGGTAGAGAGTTGGGTACGTACCAAGTCCAAAGGTTTTGAAGATTACAAAAAAGCTATGGATTTGAAGGCAAATACCTCAAATAATACCGTTTTTGCTGATGATAAAGGCAATATTGCTTACTGGCATGGCAATTATGTGCCCATTCGTAATAAAAATTTGAATTGGGCAAAAGTCATGGACGGCTCAACTTCTACCACAGAATGGAAAGGTTTACACCCCGTTGAAGAAATTGTTCATTCCTACAATCCACCCAATGGTTGGTTACAGAATTGCAACTCGACACCTTATACATGTGCGGGTGAAAACAGTCCGAAGAAAGAAAATTACGAGTCCTATATGGCGCCAGATGGTGAAAATTTCAGAGCTGTGAATGCTGTGCGTATCTTGAGCCAAGGCGATAAATATACTTTAGACAAAGTGATTGCATCTGGATACGATACTTATTTGCCTGCTTTTGAAATTTTAATACCATCATTGATTCAGGCTTTTGAGAAAAACAATTTAGCCAATGATAGCCGTTATGCGGCGTTGGTTGAACCGATTGCAGTCTTAAAAAAATGGGATTTTCACGCTGCTGCAAACTCTGTGGCAACGACTTTAGCCATCGAATGGGCGCACAAATCAAATGCAGCCATTCAAAAAGTATATATTGACCAAGGCGAAACCGACCAAGTGGAAAACACCAAACGTTTTGCCGCTACGGCTACGCCTGAACAGTTGTTTCCGCAACTATTAACAATTGTCAATGACTTAAAAACCAATTTTGGGACTTGGCAAGTGCCGTGGGGAGACATCAATCGGTTTCAGCGCATTTCCAGCGACATCAACCATCCTTTTGATGACAATAAAGCGAGTACACCTGTGGCTTTTACCTCGTCTTTGTGGGGTTGTTTGCCCGCCTTCAAATCCGATTTCAAAAAAGGAACAATCAAACGGTATGGTACAAGCGGCAACAGCTTCATTTGTGCCGTTGAGTTTGGTCCTAAAATCAAAGCAAAATCCCTTTTGGCAGGTGGTGAAAGCGGTGACATAAATTCCAAACACTTCAATGACCAATTGGAGATGTACACCAAAGGTCAATTCAAGGATGTATTGTTTTACAAGGAAGATGTTGTGAAAAACAGTGAACGAACTTACCATCCTGGCGAGTAAAATGGCGATTTTTGTGCTATTTTTGGGCAAAGTGTTAGGTTTATGGTAAAATAGGGACGCATATATAGACATTCGGGACGCATATATAGACATTCGGAACGCATATATGGACATTCGGGACGCATATATAGATACTGAAAATGCCGTTAATTCCCAAATAAATAGATTAAAGCAAGTAATGAAAATATGTAAAAAGGATGGGGAGGAGACGATTGAACAGCATTACCATTTTGCAAAAATTGGGAATGTTGGGAATGTTCAGAAAAGTGTGTCAAAATTAAGATTGGTAATACATAAAAGGCTGTAACATTTATAAAAAAAAGGATTGGGTTATTTAAAAAAAAAGGTAATTTTATGGTTGCTGGTGATATTGCCAGTGACTTCTATTTTTTCATTTCTTTAAATAAAATAATAATGGAAAAGACAACCAAATGTAGTTTCATCATGATGGTGGCGATAGCTTTTGCCCTTACATCATGTAACCAACCAAACAATCAGAAGGAGGCAACCGCTAAAGCAGTGGACTCTACTGCAATGAAAACAGCAGCTATGCCCATGTCGTCTTTCAATAAAGCACTGGATGCTTCAAAGATTGACCCTGCGCATTACAAAGTCATCCACGATTCTTTAGGCATCAGAATTTTGGAAATTTCCTACAAGCCAGGCGAAACGTCTATTCTTCATGCACATCCCGATTTAGCTATGTATGTCATTGAAGGCGGTATGGTAGAAATGACGGCTAAAGATGGCACGAAGAGCACCAATGAACTAAAAAAAGGTGCCATACTGGTGAATGCAGGAACTGAACACACACCCAAAAATGTCGGTAAGACAACGATGAAGATGATTATGTTCGAAATTGATCGTCCAAGACCAGGAGATGGAAAAATGCCTGCTTTTGACGCTACAATGGATGCAACAAAGATTGAACCTTCCAATTATAAGGTGATGAAAGATACTTTAGGTATCCGTGTTTTGGAAATAACGACCAAAGCTGGTCTATCATCAAAAATGCATGCACATCCTGACAATGCTGTTTATATCATTGATGGTGGCATGATAGAGCATACGTCAAATGATGGGAAAAAAATGGTAGAAAATGATAAGAGCGGTCAGAGTGGTATATCTGGTAGTAATGAACACTCACCAAAAAATATTGGAAAAACGCCATTAAAAGCGATTTTGGTAGAAGTACAGCGACCAAGAAATTAAATTGTTTGATTACAAAGGTATGACAAAGGGCTTTTGAATCTATTTTTTTTAAAATGAAAAAGGATTCAAAAGCCCTTTGTTATACCTTTTTTCATTTCCTTTGAGCTTCAATTTTGGAAAACTTACACATGTGCTTATGCTCAATGAAACAAATGAATACGACGTGATTGTCGTAGGTGCGGGACCCGCGGGTTCTTCTGCCGCTGCCATTCTCGGCGAAAAAGGTCATTCGGTACTTTTGATTGATAAAGAATCTTTTCCGAGAGACAAAACTTGTGGCGATGGCATTACTTACAAAGCCATGCCCGCCTTAAAACGCTTGGGTTTAGATGCCAAAATCAAAGCGGATAGTCCTTTTCAGACAAATGGTTATACCTTGGTGTTTAGAGACAATACCAAATTGGTGTTTGAAAAACCACCAAGTGACGAGGCGTTGGCATATATCATCAGCCGACATGAGTTTGATAATATTCTTTTGGAAAATGCCTTATCGTACCCCTCAGTATATTTTATGCCCGATTCCAAAGTGACAGGCCTTTCATACGACGGCTCGAAAGCAACGGGTATTACAGTTTCAGGGAAAGATGCGCCTTATAAAGCCGCTGTAATTATTGATGCCACAGGTGTCAATTCCATTTTAGGACAAGAAAACAAAGACCCAAAGACGAGTGCTTTAGCGGTGCGCGGTTATTACAGCAACGTGTCGGATTTGAACAATACGATTGAAGTCTATTTTTCAGATGATATTCTCCCTGGTTACTTCTGGATATTTCCAACTTCGCCCACAACAGCCAATATCGGTGGTGGTACATTTCAAAACATCGTTGAAGATAGGAAAATCAATATCAAAAACTTGCTACACAACTTTGTTGAGAATCATCCAATTGCTTCAAAAAAGCTCAAAAATGCTAAATTAGAAGGCATTTTGAAAGGTGGAAAGATACCATTGGCTTTTGGCAACTTCAATTGGTCAAGGGTGCGGGGCAATTTGATATTGATTGGCGATGCAGGAGGTTTTGTCAATCCGATTACAGCCGAAGGCATTTCTTATGCCATTCAAACAGGTATTTATGCCGCAGACACGATTTCCGAGTTTCTTACTGAGGGGGGGCAAAATGAAGAAACCTTAAAGGATTTTGACACTTTGTGGCAGAAAGATTTTAGCAATCAATACAAAATGGGCGATATTTACACAGAAGGCATTGAACAACCTTTGGTACAAAAATATGTGATGGGCAGCTTGTTGCGCTCGCTTGAACATTTGGATTTGAAAAATCCTGCAACATCTTATGAGTATCTTGTCAGGCTTAAAGTATTGACAAAAGCTTTTTAATGGCTCAGGTATAGTAAACGGAAATTGAATAGGTTTTATATTTTTTTTTACAAAAAAAAAACAAAAACCTATTCAATTTCCGTTTACTATACCTTGTCCGCAATTTATATGGTGAATTTTGAAGCAATACAAAGCATTTATTTGGTGTAACATCCCCATTGCCTTAGACGCGGCAGCTTGGACAGGCTTGACGTATAAGGCTTTATATATGGCAACCGATTGGGTGATGGTTTTTATCTCCTTCGGTTTCACATGGTTGTTTTATACAAAAGATAGAACGGATGCCTCGCCTTCCGATATTATCAATAATCCAGAAAGAACGGCTTGGTATGCTCGGCAAACGATGATAAAACCCATCATGTGGATAGTCGCTGCGGAGTTGTTCATTTGTTTGTCACAACGTTTATCCATTCTTATTCCTGCATTATTAGGCATTGTTCCCTGCCTTCTTTATACTAAACAATTGACTATCAAAGGCTATACGTTTACGCTTAAAGCTATTCCTGGCATGAAAGCACTATTAGTTGCTTCCCTTTGGGTCATTTTAACGGTTGTTTTTCCAGTTATTACGATAAAAACAGACTTACCCACAAACATTATTACACAACTAAGCCTCATGATAGGCTTTTTTGTGATGCTTCAAATCAATACCAATGACCTAAGAGACATTGAAGGCGATACACATGAAGGCGTAAAATCATTTGCCGTAATATTGGGAGATAAAAAGGCGCGGCTTTTAGGCATGTTGATGATTGTTTTAGGCGTTTATTTTGGTTGGCATATATTTGAGCGCATCCCATTATTGGTTTTCAGCGTTTTTCTGCTTGTCAGAACATTTATGTATAAAAAAGAAGCAGATGTTTATTGGCAACTGCCGATTTCGTTGCAAGGAGTGTTGGCTTATTTGATTTTATGACCCCCTCAGTAAACGGTAATGTTTCTTCTGTTTTCAAGCTTTTTTTATAAAATGCTTTATCTTTCGCCAAAATAATGGAATATGAAACAAAGAATCGCTCAAATTGCCATTGTCGTTGATGATTACGACAAAGCCATAAAGTTCTATACAACAAAATTGGGTTTTCAACTCTTAGAAGACACTGTTTTAAGTGAAACCAAACGTTGGGTGCGCGTTGCGCCACAAGGTTCAACTTCATGTGGACTTTTATTGGCAAAAGCAGTAGGAGAGGAGCAAATCAGTCGCATCGGCAACCAAACAGGCGGGCGTGTTTTCCTTTTTTTATACACCGATGATTTTTGGCGGGACTATCATACCTATATTGAAAACGGTATTCGTTTTGTCCGTGAACCGCATCAAGAGGAATACGGCATGGTTGCCGTTTTTGAAGACATTTATGGCAATCTTTGGGACTTAATAAGTGAAAAGTTGTAAGTGAAAAGTGAAAAATGGACAGCCCTGAAAGGGCGTAATCTGTTAGCCCATTGGAATGGTAACAATGGGTGACGTAACATCTATTGGAATGGTAACAATGGATAACATCCATAAAAAAAATGAAAAATATCCGTATGTATAAAATTATTTTGTTTTCTATTTCATTGATTTTCATGTCAATATCGGTTAAGGCACAGACAACCCAACCCATTGCAAGGGAAAGAGCCTTTACCTTCGGCATCGGCGGCACATGGCAAATGCGCAAAGACAACCTTTTCAGCCCGCTTCAATATGAAGGCATTGGCGGCGAACTACATTTGGGATATGAAGGCATCAGCGACCGCTGGTTTAAACAACTCGATGTGTGGGGCAGCTTTAATACAGGCAAAACGTATGTCACGAAAGGTTATAACTACTCCGCATACTTGTTCCGAGGCGGCATTTCTTATGCTGCTATGCACCGAGTTATGGCAGATAACAAACATTTTAGTTGGTATGTCGGCGGTTCTGTTTTCAGCAATGGCAATGGGCAATATTATTTGTCGAATGTCAACAATATATTGAGTTATGATTTTCCGACAGGCATAGCGGCAGGTACTTATCTTCAAAAACCTTTTCGTTTTTGGCGTAAAAACTTTGTCGCTTCTACACAAATGACCTTGCCATTGGTGGCATACAATTTAAGACCCACTTATATCGGTTTTTCAAATGAAGACTTTTTAAAAACGCAAACAGGTATCGTTGCGATTCCAAAACTGCTGCAATTTGATTGGCGTTGGTCGGTTGAACTACCCCTCAGTAATAACAACAAAATACGCCTCACTTATCGTTGGGAATACCTCGACGATAAGCAAAAAGGACGTTTGCAACTCGGTACACAAACGCTTTTGTTTCAAACGCTGTTCAATATGCCGTATCGTTCATCTTCAAAAACATCTAAATCATGAATAAAAAGGCTGTTTTAAAGAAACTAATACCCCCCTCAGTATTTTTACTCATTTTGCTGTTAACATCCTGCGAAAGACTATTCGTTGAACCCAATCCAGCGAATACACCAACGAGTAACTTCAATCATCTGTGGCAAACCATCAACGATAAATATACGTTTTTAGAATTTAAAAAAATCAATTGGGATTCTGTCAAAAACGTGTGGCAACCGCGTGTGAAAGATACCATGAATGACGGGACTTTATTCCGCGTTTTGGACTCGATGCTTTACACATTGCGCGATGGACACGTTAATCTATACGCTTCCTTTAATTTGTCGCGCAATTGGGAATGGTATCTCAACTATCCCGACAATTATGACCCTTACCTCATCGAAAGGAATTACCTCAAAGGCGTTCAGCGATACACAGGTGCCTTGATTAATAGTTTTATGGACTCAAACCGCATTGGATATGTGCGTTATGGCAGTTTTTCAAGCAATATTTCCGATTTTGATATGGATGTCGTCATCAACCGTTTCAAAGATACCAAAGGCATCATCATTGATGTGCGGAGTAATGGCGGCGGCTCGATTGCTAATATTGATAAACTAGTTTCCCGTTTTACAAAAACAAAAGTCCTTGTTTGGCGTGAATCAGAGAAAAGCGGAACAGGCAAAACAGACTTTAGCACAACCGTTGAAAAATACATTGAGCCAGCGGGTTTGGCACAATACACAAAACCTGTTATCATATTAACCAATCGCAGGTGTTATTCAGCCACAACTTTTTTTGTCGCTGCGATGCTCAATTTGCCCAATGTCAAAGTCATTGGCGACCAAACAGGTGGCGGCGGTGGTGCACCTTCATCTACTCAATTGCCAAATGGCTGGGTTTTGCGTTATTCCGCAACAAGAACGCTCATGCCCGATGGTTTAAATATCGAAAATGGTACACCACCAACGATAAAACAAGATATGTTGAAAACGGACAGCGATAAAGGGTTTGATAGTATTATTGAACGAGCGTTGAAGGAGTTGAAATAAATGGCAGGAGTCAGGTATAGTAGACAGAAATTGAATAGGATTTTGTTTTTTTTGCAAAAAAAACAAAATCCTAT
>JAYVFS010000243.1:0-76715 GCA_043772905.1 Saprospiraceae bacterium
TGGGTAACGCCCATTGAACGTTCGAAATGGGTAACGCCCATTGAACGTTCGAAATGGGTAACGCCCATTGAACGTTCGAAATGGGTAACGCCCATTGAAAAAAAACGAATCCCCAATAACCATTAACAAACAACCATTATTCAATCATCAATAAAAATTAAACAATCACAATCATGGAAATATTTTTCGATAAATGGCTTTTCACCTATTGGGAAATCGGCAGACGTTACTTTTTCTTAGCAACGGTCATGTTTATTTTGTTTTACATTGTTTTCAAAACGCCAATGATAGGGCGTAGAATTCAGGAAAAATTCCCAAAACACGGCGATTACTACCGCGATGTGTTCAATTCCATCATTTCCATCGGCATTTTTGCTGCCGTCAGTGTGTGGACATTGTGGATAATCCGACCTTACACGAATCTTTATAATAACATTTCAGACCACAGTATGGCATACACAGCCTTGACTCTTGTTTGGATGTTTTTCTTACATGATTTTTATTTTTACTTTTCGCATCGGCTTATGCACCATCCAAAAGTATTTCGGCTTGTGCATTTGACGCATCATAAATCGAACAACCCTTCGCCATGGACAGCTTATGCTTTTCATCCATTGGAAGCGGTTGTGGAAGCTGCCATTGTGCCGCTCATAGCTTTTTCAATCCCTACACATCACATGGCTATCATGTATTATATGCTTTTCCAAATTGCTTACAATGTCTATGGGCACTTAGGTTATGAACTGTATCCTGCCAATTTCCATAAACATTGGTTTGGAAAATGGGTGAATACATCGGTTGCCCACAACATGCACCATAAATATTCGGTCAAAAATTATGGTTTGTGGACGGTGATTTGGGACAGAGCTTTCGGCACCATGCACCCGCAATACGACGCTGTTTATGAAAAAACAACAGGCAAACAGCCTGAGATGTATGCTGATTTAAAAGAGGCTTCTGTCCAATGATGCTCAATTATTGCTATATTTGTTCCTAAACTGCCTCCTTGGTTTTATACTGAGGGGGCAGTTTAGAAATATATTAAACGGTAAAACGACTATCATTCATGGTGAATGAAGAATTGTGGATGGCGAATCTTTCAATGTTTTAAGTCAAAAACCATTCATATTTTGAGACTTCCGAACTTTTTCACGTCAAAAAAGTTTAAAGTATAGCACATTTTAGGAACATTATTTCGAAAATTTAAAACAAAAAGAATATGTTTAGTATGAGTTTTATGGTTATCGGCGGTATCGCTACATTGATTGGGATGTTTATCAGTAGCCGACTCAAATCAAAATTTGAATTGTATAGCCAACACGGTTTGCGCAATGGCATGAGTGGCAAGGAAATAGCCGAAAGAATGTTGCGGTATTATGGCATTTATGACGTAAAAGTGCAACTCGCCCAAGGCTTTTTGACCGACCACTACAATCCATTGGACAAAACAGTGAATTTGAGCGAACCAGTTTACAATGCCCGCAGTATCTCTGCCGCCGCCGTTGCTGCACATGAGTGCGGACACGCTGTGCAACATGCCGAAGCATACGCGCCTTTGAAGCTTCGTTCAGCCATCGTGCCGATTGTAAAAGTATCTTCGGGCATACAACAGTTTTTGTTATTGGCGGCTGTTTTGACGCTTGGCAGTGGTTTGGGCAACACGGTATTGTTTATTACGCTCATTGTTTTTGGCGTGACAGCCTTGTTCAGTCTTATCACACTGCCTGTTGAATTCGATGCCTCAAACCGTGCTTTGAAATGGTTGGAAACGTCGAATACGACGATGCCAGAAGAATTGGCGGGTGCAAAAGATGCGCTTTGGTGGGCGGCGATGACTTATGTGGCGGCAGCTTTGGCTGCTCTGGCTTCATTCCTGTATCTCCTTTGGGAATACAATCGCCGTTAAGGAATGGTGAATGGTGAATAGTGAATGGTGAAATTTAGGACAGAACCTTTGTCGGTTCAACATCCCTCCCTCGTTTTATACTGAGGGGGGGATTTTTTTTTGAAAATCGAATTTAGATTAACAAATATTGAATGTAGAAATGTGGAGACGACTTCTATATTCTACATTCGTTAATCATTATTCAACCTTAAAAAACTGTTTTTCGGACAAAAACCGTAATTTTCCGCCTCATTAAAGCAAATGCTTAAAAAAAGCATAGTAAAACCATATTTACACTAATTCGACATGAGCTTTTGGAATCGTCTTTTTGGCAACAAAGCAGAACCAACAAAACCGCAGCCGCGCATCAAGTTTGGTCGCTACACCGACTCGTACAAGCAGAAACAGCAGTACGAGGCTTGGGATGCTGCGCTCAACAAATTTGAAGAACAGGATTATTTAGGCTCATATGATGCCCTTTTTCGCTATTTACGAGACGAAAACGAGGACAATGTTCGCTGGGTTGAGGAAAATGGCTCTATCAAATTTGAAATTTTACAAGGTTCAAAACGGGTAACTGGCACGGCAAATGCGCAGAAATTTGTTGCCGAAGCCCGCATTGTTTATGCCGATAATTTAGGTATTGCCGTCATGCGTCGGCTTGTGGAGTCCAATTATGTGCTTGAATACAGCCGTTATGGTTTGGACAATGAGAATAATTTGGTCATAAAATTTGACTCTTCTTCACTTGATGGGTCGCCTTATAAACTCTACTACGCCCTCAAAGAGGTGGCAGCGAGTGCCGACAAACAGGACGACCTTTTACTCGATGAGTTTGGGGTGCATTTGAAACCTATTGATATGGGTTCAAAAGCCGACCTGCCCACAGCCGAAAAAGAAGCTAAATACGATTTCGTCATTCAAAAAATCCAATCTGTCCTTTCTGAAATTGACAGTAAAAAGTTAGATGGCGAAAAATATCCGGGTGGTATTTCCTATTTGTTGCTCGATGCCGCTTATCGGATTGACTATCTCACGTCGCCCGAAGGTTTTTTGATGGAAACGATTGAACGGATGCACCGCAGCTTTTTTTCAGCAGAAGAGAAAAATATGGTGTTGAGAAATATCGGAATGCGTAAAGAACTTGAAAAAGTCAAAACCCGTTCTAAGACATTGTTAATCAGCGAGTTATACGCCACAACTTCGACATTTGGCATCCTCGTACCAAAACAGCATGATGCGCTCGCAAGTCTCATTGACGGTGAATTGCCCAATATGGACTGGTATGAAGCCAATAAACATGAGTCGTTTGCCTTGGCTATTCCAGGTTATATTGTCGGTTATTCCTTGTTTAGCTTCGCTTTACCTAAGCCAGAGCGCGCATTATTGGCGTTTTATTACACTGTTTTAGAACCGACTTTGTTTGCATCGTTGGGGTTTACGCCTACTTATTACAACAGCCAAACAAGGACATTTGACCAAAAAGCAATAAAAACAGCGATAAAAGAAATAATTGACGGTCATTTAGAGGCTTATCCAAAATTTGCACCTGATTATGCAATCTTGGACTTCAAAACGCCTACAAAATTCGCTCGGTCTTATTTATTGATGTTAAAAAATTTAGATTTTGTAAAAAAGTAAAATAATGATGAATGATGTATGGTGAATGATGAATTACAAGGCGATTATTACTTTTTATGCCTGTAATTCATCATTAATCATTCATCATTCTCTAAGTCATTTCGAGGATGCAAAAATTAGTAGAAAAATATAAAAGTGTTGTCATTCAAATTGCCACACCATATAGTACAGGAACAGGGTTTTACCTTAAAGGTGCTAACTTGATTGTGACCAACAACCACGTTGTCGAAGGTAATCGAGAAGTGACGATTGAAGGGGTCGGTGTGGCGCGTCAAATCAGTCGTGTCCTTTATAACGATGTAAAATATGACCTTGCATTTGTGGAAATGCCTGTCCAAATCGAAGACATACCTGATGTGAATGTCGCTCCAACACTTGTGCAAGTAGGTGAAGCAGTCACAGCCGTTGGGCATCCTTTTGGGTTGAAATATACTTTTACGAAAGGCATCGTCTCCAATCCACGCCATATATATAACAACCTCGACTATATTCAGCACGATGCGGCCTTGAATCCGGGCAATTCGGGCGGACCACTCATCAATACTGAGGGGGCGGTTGTGGGTGTCAATACGTTCATCATACAAAACGGCAATACCATTGGTTTTTCGCTTCCCGCTAAATATTTGGGCGATACCATCGAAGCCTTTCAAAAAGGACTTGGCGAAATTGGTTTGCGCTGTGAATCATGCACCAATATCGTTTTTGAAAACACTATTGAAGTCGGCGGCTATTGTCCACATTGTGGCAACAAGCTCAAAATATTGAGCGAAACGGATAATTTTCAAGCAGAAGGCGTTGCTTCCTTGATTGAAAATATGCTCATAAAATTAGGTCACGATGTTCGAGTCAGTCGTCGTGGACCCAATAGTTGGGAAATTCGACACGGTTCTGCAAAAATTAACATCTCTTATCATCAACAAAACGGTTTGATCATTTCAGATGCTTATCTTTGTACTTTGCCGAAGGAAAATATTAAACCTTTGTATGAGTATTTGCTGCGCGAAAACTACTACAACGAAGGGGTGACATTAAGCGTCAAAGGGCAGGACATCATTTTGTCTCTTTTGATTTATGATAAATACCTTCAAGAAGAAATGGCACTGAAATTGATTAGCAACCTGTTTGAAAAAGCCGATCATTACGACAATATTTTAGTTGAACAGTACGGAGCGAATTGGCGGAACGAATAGGCATCAAGCAACCGCCATAAAACAAGACATAATATTTTAATTAATTAGAACATTAAAATAATTGACAAAAAATGGGCGTTTACCAATAGTTCGGTTTAAATAAAGCCAAAATGTTAAGTAGGTGTTATTTTAAGCCGATTGTAGACACATATTTATGTTTTCTTTTAATTTTGACAGTCATAAAACACCCCCTCAGTATTCCGCCCATTATGAGAAGAAAATTTTGAATTACAGAAATAACTGATTTTTAGCTTTAATTAATGAGTTAAGCACACATCTATCTCAATATGAAAAAAATCTCGATACTTATTTTAGCTCTAACAATGAGCTTTGCGGCAACCGCACAAGACATCCATTTTTCTCAATTCTATATGGCGCCGCTCAATCTCAATCCTGCCTTGACGGGTGTTATGAATTGCAGTCAGCGTATCGCAGGTAATTACCGCAATCAATGGGCTTCGGTACTCCGCGACAAGGCATTTCAAACTGCTAATGTCGCTTACGACACCAAAATCCCTGTTGGTCGCTACGATTATATAGGCGTAGGCGGTTCTTTATGGGGTGACAAAGCAGGTTCTTTGAACTACCATACCAATCAATTAAGCCTCGATTTCTCGTATGCCAAAAAGATGGGTGGCTATCGCAAAAAAGCCAGCTATTTGGTCATGGGTGCAGAGGTTGGATTGGCACAACGTGGATTGAACACATCTGATGCCCGTTGGGGCAGCCAAAACAATAATGGCGTTTTTGACCCAACAATACCAAGTAACGAAAACTTGTTTGGTCGCAACAACTTCACGTTTGCCGATGTTTCAGCCGGTTTGCTTTGGTTTTCAGTTTTAGATGAAAACAACAATTTTTATATCGGTGGTGCTTATGACCACATCAACCGCGCCAACCAATCGTTTACAACACAAGGGCAAGCCACGAGTAAGTTTTTTGCATTAAACTCAAAATTCACAATTCACGCAGGTGGTGAGTTGGGTATGAATGACCGCATTTCACTCCTTCCAGGCATTGTGACCTTCTTGCAAGGACCTTATATGCAAGTCAACGGCGGTACGAGCATGCGTTTTCTTTTAGGGGGCTCAAAACGCTCAACAGAAGCGATTCAGTTTGGCGCATGGGCGCGAATAGCGAATAAAGTGGATGGCGGTGTTTTGATGGATGCGCTTATCCTTTCAACTCGTTTTGATTACAGTCAATTCTCAATCGGTTTTAGTTATGACTTAAATACGTCGTCGCTTCAAGCCGCCAGCCGCAGTAATGGTGGTTTTGAGTTTTCTCTACAATATAAAGTGTGTGGTAATGAACGGCGTAATGTTTATTGTCCGAATTTTTAATAGGGTATTTCTTCATGAAAAAAGCCATGCAAACAGTATTTTGCATGGCTTTTTTCATGAAGTCTTTTGTTAACCATAAATCTCCTTCCGTTGTCCAACCACCACCACATCTATGGCTAAAAAATTGTCATATATTCTTTATAGACAATCTAATAATCTCCGTGATACCCGTCTCGTCCTTGAAGTTTTTTGTAGCCTTTCGATGTAACCCCTCTTTAAAACACTATTTTACTGAGGGGGGCAAATTTATATCTTCTTAAAAAAAAATCAAAAAAAAATCACAGAACTAAAACGCTTTTCTTGTTGGTTTCGTTATAAAGTTATAATTTAGCGAATATTCGCTAAAATTCAATTTTTAGAAATTTACATTTTTAACAAAACATTGAAAATCAATATTTTACAAAATTTAAAAAATCTCTTAATTACAAAATAAAAAAAAAGATGACTGATACACTTGTCAAAAATGACATTCTCACTGGTGGCGCATTTATAATCCAAGATTCTACGCCCGATGCAACTTTTATCCCCGAAGAACTCAACGAAGAGCAATTGATGGTTAGAGCGATGATTCAAGACTTCATCAAAAACGACATCGAACCCAATCGCATGGCTCTTGAAAAGCAAAAAGAAGGCTTGGCAACCAGCCTCCTTGAAAAAATGGGGTCTCTTGGTTTGTTGGGTACGCACATGCCTGAAATCTATGGCGGCACGGCGATGGATACCAACACCAATACCATGATTTGCGATGCACTCGGACCAGCGGGCGGCTTCACGGTTTCTTATGCGGTTCAAACAGGAATTGGCATGTTGCCGATTTTCTACTTCGGAACAGAAGCGCAAAAAGCTGAATTTTTGCCCCGTACTATCAGTGGTGAACTGAAAGTTGCCTACTGTTTGACAGAACCAGGCAGTGGTTCAGATGCTTTGGCAGCTAAAACCCGCGCTGACCTTTCAGAAGATGGCAAACATTACATCATCAACGGTCAAAAAATGTGGATTTCAAACGGTGGTTGGGCAGATATGTTCATCGTTTTTGCTAAAATTGATGGCAACAAGTTTACAGGCATCATGGTTGACCGTCATACTGAGGGGGTCACTTTGGGCGCAGAAGAAGATAAATTGGGCATCAAAGGCTCATCAACACGTCAAATATATTTTGAAAACGTCAAAGTACCTGTTGGCAACGTCTTAGGTGATGTCGGAAAAGGTCACTTGATTGCCTTCAATGTCTTAAACGTTGGGCGTTTCAAGTTGGGTGCTTTGTGTCTTGGTGGTGCAAAAGCCGTTGCAACTATGGGCATCAAATATGCCAATGAACGTCAACAATTCAAGCAATCTATCGCTAATTTTGGTGCAATTAAGTATAAAATTGCTGAAATGGGCATCAAAATTTTTGTGGGCGATTCCTCACAATATCGCATTTCTCATTTGATGCAGGAACATATCCACAACTCACTTGAAGAAGGAAAAAGTTATGCAGAAGCGACGCTTGAAGCAGCAGAAGAATACTCAATCGAGTGTGCTTTGATAAAATTCATCGGTTCAGAAGCCCTTGATTATGTGGTTGACGAAAACGTACAAGTACATGGCGGCATGGGTTTTTCAGAAGAAGGTCAAGCAGCCCGCGCTTACCGCGACAGCCGTATCAACCGCATTTATGAAGGTACAAACGAGATTAACCGCCTTTTATCAGTTGATATGTTGTTGAAAAAAGCTATGAAAGGTAAACTCGACATCGTTAGTCCAGCATGGGCAGTCCAAAAAGAATTAGCTTCCATGCCGTCTTTTGGTCGTCCAGAAGGGGAATATACCGATGAATATGCCGCATTGAAAGATTTCAAAAAAATCATTCTCATGGTCGCAGGTGGTGCTGTCAAAATGCAAATGGATGGTAAAATAGACCTCCAAAACGAGCAAGAAGTCTTGATGAACGTGGCTGATATGTTGGCTGAAACTTTCAACAGCGAATCTACATTGTTACGTGTTCATAAGTTGGCAAATATGAGTGACAGACCCCTCAGTATGGAGGTGTATGAAGCCATTTTGAAAGTACAATTTGCAGATGCAACGGCACGTATGTCAAAATGGGCAACTGATGCGCTTTGCTCTTATGCCGAAGGCGATATGCTTAAAACGTTCTTGATGGGTTTGAAACGCTTCACGAAGTATCCACCTGTAAATGTTAAAAAAGAACGCCGCACAGTTGCAGCAGCTATGATTGCTGCTAACGAGTTCTGTTTTTAAATAGTGTCCACGTTGATTTAAAAATATGATTAATCCATTGAAGGCTGCTCGGTACCGCGAGCAGCCTTTTTTATCATAAAATAGCCACAAATGCATTGCTTTTCATTAGCTGTTCTATATTTGACTTAAAATAAGCATCCGAAGATGAAAAAACCATTTTTCCTACCTTCAAATAGTCCCATCCATCTGCCTATTACTGAGGGGGTCAAATACATGATAATCAGCACGTTGTGTTTCACAGTAATGCAGTCATTGATAAAATATTTACCTGTTGGGCGCATTCCGACCATCGAGCAGACATTTTTCCGCTCTATAGTAACAGCTGTTTTTTGTTTAGCTTTTATGCTCAAAAACCATATCACTTTCAAGATTAAAAATAGGGGATTGATATTGGTCAGAAGTATTGTTGGGACGATTTCAATGTTTTCTTTTTTTTACATATTACCTCGAATGCCTTTGGGTACATCAGTGACTATCAAGTATTTATCCCCTGTTTTCACTGCCCTGTTTGCGGGTGTGATGTTGAATGAAAAAATAAAAACAAAGCAATGGTTTTACATCCTCTTAGCATTTGTCGGCATATTATTGCTCAAAGGTTTTGACAGCCGTGTGGCGACCATGGATTTAATAATTGGACTCATTTCAGCCGTTACAGGCGGTTTGTTGTACATCATTTTGCGGCAAATTGGCGACGATGACCACCCTTTTGTGGTCGTCTTTTATTTTATGCTCATCGCCAGCCTACTTTCAGCGACGTTTATGATACCTTATTGGGTTACGCCCAATTTGGAGGACAGCATGGTTTTCTTAGGCGTTGGTTTTTTCGGTTTTGTCGCTCAAATCTATATGACCAAAGCTTTTCAACAACAAGACGATGCCAATTATTTGGCACAATTCAAGTATTTAGAAGCCGCTTTTGCCATCATCACAGGCTTTTTATGGTTTGGTGAAAGCTATACTTATTTAAGTTTTTTGGGCATCATTTTAATATTCGTCAGCCTCATTTTAAATATTAGATTAAAAACAAAACAAAGAATTAAAGATATTCAAACAATAGTCAATAGATGATAATTAGATGATAATGGATAGTCGATAATGGATAATAATTATCCATTATCAACTATCATCTATCCATTTTCCATTAAAATCAACTTTACACAAGATGAAAAAACGTTATCTTGTAGTTGGAATATTTATCATATTTGCCATCATCACGTATTTAGACAGAAACTCGATTTCTGACCTTGGCAGTGCCATAACAGGTGAATTGGGCTTAAATGACAAACAATGGGGCTTGATTATGGCGGGTATCTGTATGATTATGGGTTCTTTTATTGAAAACATCAATATTGCCATCATTTTCCTATCTTTGGGCTTGGCTTTCAAGGATTTCACTTTGCCTGTAGCGTGGGCCGTAGCGACGGATATTGGCGGCAAAAATGCAGGGACAGTGGCAGGAACGATGGGTTTAGCGGGTCAATTAGGCTCTGCAATCATGGCTTCTACGTTTGGATACATTTTGCACAGTATGGGCAGCTATGAAATTCCTGTGCGCATCATTGGTTGCCTCGTTATCGTTGGTGGTTTGTTGTGGTTAAAAATTGACGCGAGTAAACCAATTGCCATAGATTAACGTGTAGTAAGACAGTAACTCTTTTATCATAAATGTTACTTAATGTTGAAAATTATTGTTTAAGGTCAGTGATACTGAGGGGTCGTTATTTGAAAAAATGCCTCCCTCAGTATCCAAACCTTTTTTATAAATTTGTTTCCCAACTTAAATCCAATCCTTCCTTTCTCTGAAAATCATAGAGAAATCAGTGCCCATCAAAGAAACCGTTCCAACCTGTGTTCAAACACCTCTCTTACCTATTTCATTTTCAAGTCAAATCTAATTTTCAAAAATAATTGAAAATACTTTCAATTTATTTTGAAAATTCAGAAAACAAGTATAAATTTGTATCATCAATTCACAGTTAAACATCTGAATCATGGATACGAAATATCGCTTGTTGCAATTCGATTATTGGATTCAAACTATTTTAGGTGTCGCTATTTTGGCTTGTTGTGTCACTGTTTATGGCATTTATTTCGGTGTTTTGGGCTTAATACCATTTGGTGCAGTACAAGTTATAAGTGGTTTGACATTAACCATCGTTTACAGAGATAAAAAAAGGATAAAATACCTCATTTTTGTCGCTGTTTTCTTTCTGCTTTGGTTTGCGTCCTACACCTTTGGGCATAGCGCAAATTCCGACTGGATAGACGGTTTTAATATCGGATTATGCCTCGTTCCACCTACATTAGGCGTATGGTATTACAAAATGACGAGAGCCGATTATAAGGATTTTAAGAAACAACAAGAAGAAATCGGCTTTAACGATGAAGAGATTTTAGACGCTAAACTTTTTTTTTAAACAATTAAATATCAAACAGTTATGAGAACTGCAATCAAATTCTGGCTTTTTGATTTAGTACAAAACCTTGTATTCAAGTTTCTCGTTTGGCGTGAGAAAATGAAAAAACATTTCAACAAACACCCACGCTCTTTTTGGGACTTATAATAATGGATAGTTGATAATGTAAATTATCCATTATCAACTATCCATTAATAAATTACTTTTTCTTAGCGACTTTTTTAGGCTTTGCAGGTTCTGCTTTGACACATTTGAAAACCTGCGTCGCCAAAGGTGCGAGAGTGACACTCAAATATTGTTCCTGCCCATGTTTTTCCTCTGTTATAGTTTGCAAATCGCCTTCGTTTAAGACGTTCGTTCCACCATAAACCGTTGCATCGGTATTCAATATTTCCTGCCATTTCCCTGCTTTCGGTACGCCGAGTTCATATACGTTCTGTACACCCGGTGTCATATTACAAACAACGAGTAAGTCGTAAGCATCATCATTCCCTTTTCGGAGGTAAGAAATGACCGAATTATTGGTGTCGTCGTAAGAAACCCAAGCAAAACCGTCCCATTCAAACCCTCTTTCATAAATAGCAGGTTCGTTTTTATTCAACGCATTTAAGTCTTTCACGAGCGTTTGAATGCCCAAGTGCATAGGCGAATCGAGTAGCCACCAATCCAATTGTCCTTCAAAAGCCCATTCGCCGCCTTGTCCAAACTCACAGCCCATGAACAATAAACGTGTTCCTGGATGCGTGAACATATAACCGTACATCAAGCGCAAATTCGCAAATTTTTGCCATTCATCGCCTGGCATACGGGTCAAAAGTGAGCCTTTGCCATACACCACCTCGTCGTGACTGAGGGGAAGCATAAAGTTCTCTGTGAAACCATAGACGATACTAAACGTGATTTCGTCTTGATGCCATTTACGATAAATCGGTTCACGTTTGAAGAAATTTAAAGTATCGTGCATCCAACCCATCATCCATTTTTGGCTAAAACCTAAACCACCCATAAATGTCGGACGACTAACGCCCGTGAAAGCTGTTGACTCCTCCGCAATAGTTACAGCTGCAGGATAATTGGCAAAAACAGTTTCATTAAATTCTTTCAAAAAATCTATCGCTTCTAAGTTTTCACGACCGCCAAAATGGTTCGGAATCCACTCGCCTTCGTTGCGGCTGTAATCAAGGTAAAGCATCGAAGCCACTGCGTCAACACGTAAACCATCGGCATGGAATTTTTCCATCCAAAACAACGCACTTGAAATCAAAAAACAACGTACTTCATTTCTATTATAATTGTAAATCGCTGATTTCCAATCTGGATGATAGCCTAAACGCGGGTCTGCATGTTCATACAGATGCGTACCATCGAAGTCATAAATACCGTGTGCATCCATCGGAAAATGGCTCGGTACCCAGTCCAAAATAACACCAACGCCTGCTTTGTGGAAACTCTCAACCAAGAACATAAAGTCTTGTGGCGTTCCAAAACGGCTCGAAGGCGCAAAATAACCCAACGTTTGATAACCCCAAGAAGGCTCATACGGATGCTCCATAATGGGCATAAACTCGATGTGCGTAAAGCCCATTTCGGCAATATACGGCACAAGTTCTTCCGCCATTTCACGGTAAGTTAAGGAACGATTGCCTTCAAAACCCTTGCGTTTCCAAGAACCTGCATGGATTTCATAGACCGTCATAGGTTGCGGTTTGCCAACTTTTTCCAATTGTTTGGCACGCCATTCGGCATCATCCCACTCGAAATCTAAGTCCCAAACGATGCTTGCGGTATGCGGCGGCGTTTCCCACATAAAAGCATAAGGGTCTGTTTTTTCTAACAAACGTCCATCTGATGCCCAAATACAATACTTATATGTGTCCCCTTTTTTAGCTTGTGGAATAAATACCTCCCAAATACCCGAACCGTCCCAACGTGGATTAGCGATATTAGACGTTTTACTCCAATAATTGAAGTTGCCAATGACACTGACTTGCTTGGCATTGGGTGCCCAAACTGCAAAAACGACCCCCTCAGTACCTTCGTCATCTTTGACGATATGCGAGCCGAGTTTCTCATAAGCGCGGAAAAATTTACCCGATTTGAAAAGGCTGATGTCGAAATCGGTAAAAAGACTGAATGATTTCATAAGCGTTGGTTGCCGTTATTAAGTTTATATTTTAATTGATAATAATTGATTATGACAAAAGTAGAAAATTTTATGTGTTATACTGAGGGGGGGCGATTTTTTTAAAAATTAAAATTAAAAATTAAAAAAAACACGCCACATCTGCTAACTTTGCGCCCTAATTAGACATCACCAGTTAATTAGAAAATAATGATTGAATCTCCTTCTCGTACCGCAGCCGTTTTGATGCTTGCAGATGGTACTGTTTGGCACGGTAAAGCAGCCGGAAAAATTGGTACCACCACAGGCGAAATCTGCTTCAATACAGGCATGACGGGCTACCAAGAAATCTTTACTGACCCTTCTTATTACGGTCAAATTCTCATCACCACCAACGTTCACATCGGCAATTATGGGACTAAAAAAACGGATGTTGAATCTGATGATATGAAAATCGCAGGTTTGATTTGCAAGACGTTTAATGTCAAATACTCTCGCTCACAAGCCGATACGGACATCCAAACCTACTTCGATAATGAAGGTATGGTCGGTATTTCAGACGTGGACACGCGCCAAATTGTTCGCCATATCCGCGACAAAGGTGCCATGAATGCCATTATTTCAAGCGAAATTACGGATTTAGATGAGCTAAAGCAACGTCTTGACGCTGTCCCAAGCATGGACGGATTGGAACTGTCGTCTTTCGTTACGACGTCCGAACCATATTTCATAGGCGCCGAAAATGCTAAAATCCGCGTCGCTGCCCTTGATTTTGGTATCAAAAAAGCGATTTTGAACAATTTTGCAAAGCGTGGCTGCTATATTAAAGTGTTTCCAGCCAAAACGCCTTTTGCAGACATTGCGGCATGGAATCCCGACGGTTATTTCCTTTCAAATGGTCCCGGTGACCCTGGCGCAATGGATTATGCTGTCGAAACGGTAAAAGAAATTTTGAAAACAGGCAAACCAACTTTTGGTATCTGTTTAGGTCATCAACTCCTTGCTCGTGCGCTCGATGTGCCGACTTATAAAATGCACAACGGGCATCGTGGCATCAATCACCCTGTTCTGAATCTCGTCACAGGTCGTTGCGAAGTTACCAGCCAAAATCATGGCTTTGGTGTTGACCCCTCAGTAATTCGTTCAAAATCAGATACAATTGACATTACACACATCAATTTGAATGACGATACGATTGAAGGGATTAAGGTAAAAGGTAAGCCTATTTTTTCAGTTCAGTATCACCCCGAAGCGTCTCCCGGGCCACATGATGCGGAGTATTTGTTTGATGAATTTGTGGGTTTGATGAATTGATTTATTTTGACCACAGATTGGATATCAGTCTCCTTATCATAAAATGTAAAATGCTCGTATCTTCTTAGGATACGGGCATTTTGTGTTACTTTCTATATATCTCATTTTACGGTAATTGAAATATACCGATTTTCTAATCCGTTGTACTTGAATATTAAATTCGCCTAAGTAAATATCCGATAATTGAAGCTATTCAAAATTCAATGTAGCATATTGAACAAAAAAAAAGCGTCCGACCTCAAGGATCAGACGCATCAAAACAAAACGAAAAACCAACTTTAAACAAGTCTCTTTTACTGTATAACAGCATTTATATTCTTTAAGTTCACGTTCATTGAAGTAAAATAGTCATAAATATGTCAAAAAGAAAATGACTTCTTTTATGCCTTCAACGCTACTAAAATTTCTTTTGTACGACCATCTCTGAAAACAGTGATTTTCAACACATCGCCTGTCTTTGCATTTGACACAATACCCTTTAACTCTTGAGTAGAACGAATGGCTGAACCGTTTATTTTAACAATCACGTCATTCGGTAGAATCCCCGCATACTGTGCCGCACCTCCGTCAACAACATTTGCAACAATGACACCTGCGCTGATATTCAAGTCTTTATCCTTCGCTTCCTCTTGGAAATACTGGTCTGGAACCATTTCAATGCCCAAACGAGGACGGTTGCCATTTGGTGCAAAATTGTTTTTACTTTGACTTTGCGCTTGTGACGGAATGGATTTACCTGTTTTAATAATTTCTTCTGTCACCTTATTCATAATCGAAATAGGAATCGCAAACGAATAACCCTCGTAGCTGCCTGTATGCGTTTGAATCGCTGTATTGATACCAATTAAACGCCCTTGTGCATCTACCAATGCACCGCCAGAATTTCCTGGATTGACGACAGCATCTGTTTGAATAAAGTCTTGAAGTGGGTTATTTTCACTCAATTTACGATCTTTTGCACTGATAATACCCGCGGTTACCGTCGTACCGATGTCATAAGGATTGCCAATGGCTAAAACCCATTCACCGATTTTCATGTTTGAAGAATTCCCTTTTTGAATTGCTGGAAAATCAGAGCCACTGATTTTTAGAACCGCCAAATCCGAAGAAGGGTCTGTTCCAACGACTTTTGCAGTGAAAACACGATTGTCGGGAGCTGGTAATGTTACTTTTACCTCATCAGCAAAATCTACTACGTGGTTATTGGTCACGATGTAACCATCTTGCGAAATTATAACGCCCGAACCTGTCCCTTTTTTAGGTCCCATCCGAAAGCCGAAAAAGCTTGAAAATGGGTCTTGTTGCGACCGACGATTCGCATTTTGAGTTGACTCTGACGACTCTATGTAAACAACAGAAGGTGTAGCTGTTTGAGCTGCCTGCGAAAGGTCAACAACGCCACCAATTACAGTTGTTTCACTTGCTAACTTTGTGAAATTATTGTGCGGTGAAACATTCACATTGCGATTCGTAAGATTCATCGCACCGACGACGATTAAACCGCCTATAAGACCCGCACCAATCAACGAAAAGATATTTTTCATAATGTTTTTTATAATTTTGTGGTTTAAAAAAATTGGTTTGTATTTAATTATTCCAAAAAAGAATACGCAAAATAAACGAGTTCGGTTTTCTTTTGCAAGGTCTTTTACCTTACTTTAACCAAATTTTAACTTTGTAGTCGTCTGCTTCTTTATTAAACGTTTTTAACAACCAAAACGTTTATTTTCTTTTGCGAAAAACTTTTTTCAGCTCTTTTGTATAGACGACCAAAGTTTTAAAATATTTTCACGCTTTCGTTTTACCCACGCTTTCAGAAGGGTGTATTCGACCTTTAGAACAATATCTTCGATGAATAGACCTTTATTGACTGATAAAGAAATACTCGATTGGCTCAAACCTGAAACGGATTTAGAGCAACAGTTGGCTCTACATCCCGACATTAAGGCAGGTTTGGGTTGGGGCGAACCGCGTTATGGGCATCCAGAAGGTAAGGTTTTGTATCATATTCCCGAAATTTATGTCAATCTAAACCGTTTATCCCCTCCCCTCAGTATAAACGAGCGTGAACAGCTGCGCCTCATCGCTTTGCTACACGATGCCTTTAAATATATCGAAGACAAAGGTTATCCGCGCGATTGGTCAAGGCATCACAGCATTCTCGCTCGACAATTTAGTGAGGTATATATTACAGATAAAACGGTTTTGGACATCATCGAACTCCACGACGAAGCCTATTACTGTTGGCGACTCGACATTTTGGAAGATGAACCCGAACAAGCTGCCGCTCGTTTCGAGTTGCTTTTAGAACGAATTGGTCACTGTCTCCAACTGTACTATATATTTTTTAGATGTGATACACGGACTGGCGATAAAACACAAGCACCTGTGAAGTGGTTTGAGAAAAAGGTGTTGAATATTCAAAAAGTCGCTTTTTTAGATACTCTGTAAGTTTATTTTTTTGAAATCATAAAAAACACATGCCCTATGTCTCGTTACTTATATGTCCTACTGGCATTAACTATTTTTGTCGCCTGTTCAAGGCAGCCTTATTATAAAACGAATCGTGATTATCGCAATCAAGCGAAACGATTTGGGCAGATATTGAGTCAATATCCACTCAAAGATTCAGCTGGTTTGCCCCCCCCTCAGTATTTTGTCGGCACAACGAATTTTGGTATGCGTAAACCCAATTTTGTTGTTATTCACCATACAGCACAGAATAGTTGTGAGCAAACTTTGAAAACATTCACCTTGCCGCGTACACAAGTGAGTGCACATTATGTTATTTGTGAAGACGGAACAGTTCATCACATGCTCAACGATTACCTTCGAGCGCATCATGCAGGACTTGGGCGTTGGGGCAACGACACCGACCTCAATTCATCCAGCATCGGCATCGAGTTAGACAACGATGGTTTTGAACCTTTCAAAGAAGCGCAAATGCAGTCTTTAAACATTTTACTCGACCGACTGAAAAGGACATATAATATTCCAACAGCCAATTTTATCGGTCATGCCGACCTCGCACCGACGCGCAAAAATGACCCAAATGTCACCTTCGATTGGAAAGGGTTAGCGACAAAAGGCTTTGGCGTCTGGTATGGTGATACGACAAACCTGACAATACCTCCAGATTTTAGTGCCATGCAAGCCTTAAAAATTGTTGGTTATGACGTAAGAGACACAACGGCGGCTATTACTGTTTTCAAAAGAAAGTACTTACAACAGGATAAAAGCCACACCTTGACCGAAGACGACAAAAAAGTATTGTATGCTCTTTTGAAGAAGTTTTTGTAATCTGTCAAGGCTTCGTACCTTCGCCGCTCATTTTTTTATACAACTCAAACGATTATAATGATTGAAACCGACGTATGTATTATTGGTGCAGGGCCTGGAGGGGCTGCGGCAGCACTCCGATTAGCACAGTTAGGCATCCCCTCAGTATTGATAGACAAAGCGCAATTTCCTCGTGACAAAGTTTGTGGCGATGGCATGACAGGCAGAACCGTCGCTATTTTGAACCGCATTGACCCTGAAATCATTAATACCTTAGAAAAAACACCGATTCAGACGGACTCTTGGGGCGTGACTTTTTCAATGGACAACAAGCGTAATTTCCATGTGCCCTTTCGGAAAAACTATAAAAAAGGTGAAGACAGCACACCTTGCTACGTCGCAAAACGTATCCATTTTGACAATCATTTGATTGAAATGGTCAGAAAGCAGCCACTTGTTCAGTTTTTTGAAGGCAAAAGCATCGAAAAACACGAATTTACTGAGGGGGTCGGTTGGACAGTTTCTGATAAAAAAGGAGAGTTTCAAGTACGTGCAAAAATCCTTATCGTTGCCAGTGGTCCGTTGTCGCCTTTCATGCGTCATGTTGCCAATATCAAAGTTGACCCTAAGCACAATGCAGGTGCTGTGCGCGCTTACTATAAAAATGTCAAAGGCTGCCACGATGATAATTTCATCGAATTGCACTTTTTGAAAGAGCATTTGCCTGGTTATTTTTGGATTTTCCCATTGCCCAATGGCGAAGCAAATGTCGGTTTTGGCATGTTAACCGAGTCCATTTCTAAGCGAAAAGTCAATCTTGAAAAACTACTTTTAGAAATAGTCCAAACCCGTCCTGGCATCAAAGAACGTTTTGCAGAGGCTGAATTAGATGGCAAAATACTCGGTTTCCCCTTGCCTTTGGGTTCAAAACGACATCAATTGTCAGGTGATGGCTATATGCTGGTAGGCGATTCAGCGAGTTTGGTTGACCCTTTGACGGGTGAAGGCATCGGCAACGCTGTTTATTCAGGCTATATCGCTGCCGATCAAGCTGAAAAATGTTTGAAAGAACAAGATTTTTCAAAAGCATTTATGGCAGATTACGATGTGCGCGTCTGGCGTGTTATGGGAACAGAATTAAATTTGAGTTACAGATTGCAACGCATCGGCAAGTACCCCTCAGTATTTAACTTCGTTTTGTGGGTCGCTTCACGGAATGTGCAGATTTCAGACTTAGTTTATTCGATGTTCAATAATATTGACGTGCGCAAAAAGGTTTTGAACCCGATTTTTTGGTTCAAAATGATTGTTAATGCAAAATAAGTATAAAAAAATCAGGTAGATTAGGTTCTGGGAACTCTCGAAGTTCCCAGAACCTAACAAATCGAATGTCCCCTCATGGGTTTATTGTTTTTCAAACACTGCCAATCCATAAAACCATAAATCCTTAGCCCAAGCTCGATATTGACCGGCTGTGCCTAAGACATTCCCAACTTGCACTTTGTTAACAATACCCAATCGGTTAAGCCATTTCGCAGCGGGTAGCCATTTTTCACAATGTTCATAAGCATTGAGTAAAGAACGGTGGACATTGGGGTTGATGTTTTGCACTGTCGCAGTCTTAAAACCCGCCTGTTCAGACATCGTTTCATGCTCCTGCCAAGTCAATAAATTTGGAATCGCAATATTGTCATACCAAGCGCGAATGTCAACGTCTTGATTCGTCGCTACATCATTCGTATTTAAAAAATATTCAGCTATCACCAAGCGCCCATTCGGGCGCAAAAGTCTAAAAGCTTCGCGGTAAAAAGCCGCTTTATCCGCAGCATGACATTGACTTTCGAGTGCCCAAACCACATCGAAACTGCCCGATTCGAAACCTGTTTTGCAGTAATCCTCAAGTAGAAAATGGGTTTTATCAGACAAATTCAACTGCGCAGCTATTTTTTGCGCATCTAAAACTTGACTTGCTGAAAGCGTAATACCCGTTGTTGTACATCCAATATTTTCAGCTAACCAAAAACTCGAACCGCCTACACCACAGCCCGCATCGAGTACCTTTTCTTCTAACTTAATATGGGCTAATTCTGCCATTTTGCGATTCATATTCGCTACTGCGGCGACGTGTTTCTGTACGGTTTCATCGTAATAACCAAAGTGAATGGCATAAGTATTACGGCTATTCCAAACATAGCGGTAGTCAAATCGAGTTTTGTCGTAATATTCTTCGACGGAGGGAAAAAACATGTTGTTCTGGTTTTGTTTAGAAAATAACGCATAAAAGTAAAACCATTTATCAGATTTTCACAGCTTTCGCTAAACCATAAAACCAATTTCCCGCAAGCCATGCCTCAAACATGAGTTTTGTCCCAACGGCATTGCCCACTTGTTCGGGATTGATCAAGCCTATTTTTTGTAGAAATCGTGCTGTTGAAGACCATTTTTGAGCATGTTCGTAAGCATTTCGAAGCGAACGCTCAACATGAGGGTTGACGTTTTGAATGTCCAAATCTGCAAAACCTGCTTGAATGGCATAAGTTCGGTGCGTATTTATATCATCAATATTTGGAATAGCCCAATGTGTCAATCCTGATTTTAACTTATTTTCATCGTTTATACTGAGGGGGGGTGAAAGGAACAAATCAGCCATCACCAAGCGCCCGCCCTTTTTGAGCAGCCTTGCAGCTTCCTTGTAAAATGCCGCTTTTTGGTCTGTATGACAATGACTTTCTAATGCCCAAATGACATCAAATTGACCATCCGCAAAAGGCGTATGGTTATAATCTCCTTCGTAAATGGCAATTTCATGGTCGAAACCTGCTTTTTTAATATTCAGTCGCGCTTCCTCTGCTTGGCTTTTGACCAGTACAATACCGTCAACGGCACAACCCAGTTCCTTTGCCAACCATATTGCCGAACCGCCGATACCGCATCCCGCATCCAATACGCGGTCTCGCTCGCTGAGACAGGCTAATTCAGCCAATTTGCGATTCATATTCGCCAATGCAGCCTCGTGTTTCGTTGCTTTTTCATCGTAATAGCCGAAATGAATTGCCTGTGTTTGACGACTGTTCCATAAATAACGGAATGTAAATCGGTTGTTTTCGTAGTATTTCGTAATGCTTTGTTGATTCATTGCTTGTTTTTATCTAAAAAGGGCTTCGTAAAGTTCCTCAACTTTACCAACGGTTCGTATTTTAATTTTAAATTTATCAATGTTTAAACCTTTAAGGTTATATTTTGAGATAAAAATCTCTTTAAAACCCAATCGGTCTGCCTCTTGAATCCGTTGTTCAGCCCGCGCAACGGCACGTATTTCACCCGACAAACCGACTTCTCCTGCAAAACACGTACTGTTTGGAATGGCAATATCTTCAAGCGACGAAATGAGTGCGGCAACGATTGCTAAGTCAATCGCAGGATCGTCTACACGCAGACCACCAGCAATATTCAAAAATACATCATTCATAGCGAATGGAAAACCGCCCCGTTTTTCTAAAACAGCTAACAGCATACTCAACCGCCTAAGGTCAAAACCCGTAGCAGACCGTTGCGGCGTGCCATAGACCGCACGGCTCACAAGTGCTTGAGTTTCAATGAGAATCGGGCGCACGCCTTCAATCGTGGAACAAACCGCCGAGCCGCTTAAATCCTCATCTTTTTGAGAAATCAACAGCTCTGAAGGGTTCGATACTTCCCTCAAACCAGAGGCTTGCATGGCATAAATACCGATTTCGTCCGTCGAGCCAAAGCGATTTTTTAAGGTTCTGAGAATGCGGTACATATAGTTTTGGTCGCCTTCAAATTGCAACACGACGTCAACAATATGTTCTAAGAGTTTCGGACCCGCAATAGCGCCGTCTTTTGTAATATGACCAATGATAAAAATAGGAATATTCGTCTCCTTTGCAAACCGTTGCAGTTCCCCAGCCGTTTCTCTCACTTGAGAAATACTACCCGGAGTGGAGTCAATATGCGGTGCGGCAAGAGTCTGTATTGAGTCAATAATGATGAGGTCAGGTTCGAGGTTTTGGGCGTGTTGAAAGATTTTTGAGGTACTGATTTCAGTCAAAATATAGCAATCAGATTGTTTAGAAGCAACCCGGTCGGCACGCATTTTTATCTGCTCCTCACTCTCTTCCCCACTGACATACAATACTTTAGCAGCGACACCCAAGGCAATTTGCAACAAAAGCGTTGACTTTCCGATGCCCGGTTGACCGCCTATCAAAACCAAAGAACCACTGACAATGCCGCCGCCAAGTACGCGGTTTAGTTCGTCGTCGGGCGTGAGGAGCCTGTCTGTCTTCCCCGTCTTAATCATACTGAGGGGGGTCGGTACAGGGTCAGCGACTTTGGCACCTTTCCATATTTTTTTGCGCTCTTCGCGGGGTGTTTCTTTTTGGATGACCTCTTCTACATACGTATTCCACTCGGCACATGAGGGACATTTACCGACCCATTTAGGAGAAATTGCGCCACAACTGGTACACGCGAATATTTTTTTTATTGCTGCCAAAACTTTTACTTTTAAATTTTGGGTAAAAATAAACTTTTTATTTAAAACAAGATGTATTTTATTCAAAAAGAGCAAATAAAAACGCCTCTAAGTGGTGACACTCAAAGGCGTTTTGCAAATAAATGTTTTGCAATTTAGTCAATTGGAGGTGGGAAGAAACTGTCTCTCATTTGGATTTTAGGTAACACAAATTGGGATTTTAAAACCCATTTTTAAAGTTCAAAAGATTATAATTTACAGAATTGTTTTGGAACGCTTATGTTTCTACATACAAATATATGTAAAATCATTTTACATGCCAATACCCTAAATAGGGTAAAATGCAGTTTTACTAATAAAACATAAGTTTTTTTGGCAAAAAAAAGAAATTTCATCATTTTTTTGGTACAATAACATCGTAATACGTTGCTGAAGAACCACCCCAAATACCCAAACCACCAGAAATATTATGCTTTACGCGGGTGTAAGAAGCAAATGGGCCGCCATTATTCTCATTGAATTCAAGGGTTGTCCAAAAATCAAAATGGGCTTTATCTATCATGGCAAATTTTATGGAAATGGTATCGCCCCGACGAAACAAGCCGAAATTATCACCACTGCCACCTCCACGCGGCTCACTTTTTAGTAAATTGAACCTTGTCACTTGTCCATCAAAAAAGGCATCATCCGTTACGGAATTGGCTCCGGCAACGTAAGAACTACCGTTTATGGATGTAAAATAGCGGTAAAAATCAGCACCTTTTGGGTCTGTAATGGTCGCACGGGCTTGCGCCATTGTATCATTTTGGTTGATGCCCGGTGGTTTGATAAACTCAATTGTATCAATTTTGACAGCACGAGGAATCGTCGTTTTAGACGTTAACACCTTACCTTCCTTCGTTTTTATGCGTAATGAGTAGGTTTTGCCTATTTCACCTTTGATTTTTTGAGCGAAATCAATATATACGCAGAAATTAAAATCGGCACTCACACTGTCTGCATTGATGCGAAAAAACAAGGCGGCTTGCTTTTTTACTGAGGGGTCTAAATTTTTCCAACAAAATTCTTGTAATTGTGTACTGTCCGTACCGTTTGAAATCCACACCTCTGCACCTTCAACGAATACGTTGTTGAAACTGGTCAATTCCTTGAAAAAAGGGAGGCTTTTGGTCAAAATGACATAAGGCGGTGTCGGATTGGGTCCCGCCTCGATATAACCTTCAACAACTATTTCTTCAGAAATAGTGGGCAAATCGGGGACAAATTCTTTTTCGCAAGCGATAAAACTTGTTGTTACAAGGGCGATAAACAGTAAGGGTTTGATTTTCATGTGCTTAGTATTGAAAATGGTTAAACATTTTAGTCGTCTTTTTTATAGTGATAAAAACGTTTTAGTCGTCTTTTTGTTGGAAACTTTAAGATGTGAAACCGATTTCACTAAAAAAAGTATTCATTAAAAACGTTTTTTAACCCCCTCAGTAAAAAAGCCTTTTACCCCTAAAATTGCCTATCCAACTCAATATTCTGTGGCGGTGCAACATTTATTGGAACGGTTTCGACCTCAAAATTGCCGCCTTCTAAACCAAAATCAATAGAAGGTGGAACAGCGATATTTTTAAGTATTCGGTAGGAACGCACAATGAATTGCTCGAAAGGAGACAGCGCATCGTCGGCAGAAACGCGGCTGTTGAGCAATATGAATTTAAAGTCAGCAGGAATGTCGTAACGGCGCAGGCTCGGATAGTGGCTGCGCTCGTCAACCTCACCTTTTGCTTGCATTTTATTGACAATTTCCTTGAAAACGCGGTTGATTTTATGCTCAACCTTGAAGCCAAATTTGAGATTGACATAAAAAACCTTTCCTTCAACAATCGGATGGACGACCACTTTTTTTGTATAAGGTGCGTCTGTAATTGTTACGTGGACAAACCAATAAATGTCTGCTCGTTTCGGTTTTTTCTTAAAAATGGAATATAAAATATTAGAATCAATCTTTTTTTCATCGTCTGACATCGTCATATAAACGAGGTTTGTGGCTGTTCGAGGGATGGTCGTATCTGCCATAACATCTTTCAAAATAGGTAGAAAAGTGTCAAATGGTACAAAATTGGCATGTTTTTTCCGAATCCGTTGCCCACGCCAATACACAAAAACGCCAAAAAAGATAACCGCCGCAACACCCAATGTGTACCAGCCGCCAAAAGCCAATTTATGCAGATTGGCTACCAAAAACATGATTTCAAAACCGCCAAAAACCAAACCGATGACGACGGCACGCCGCAAGGAGTGGTTTCTCATGTGGACAAAATGAAGGAGGAGCGAGGAGGTCATTATCATGTCAATCACGATGGCTAAGCCATAAGCCTGTTCCATGTTCGATGATTGTTCGAAAATAAAAACAGTCGTTAAACAACCGCCGAGCAAAAACCAATTTAAAAGAGGCAAATAAACCTGTCCACGCATTTGGGCAGGATAACTGACCTTCATATTGAACCATAATTTCAATTTTATGGCTTCATTAACCATAGTAAATACCCCTGCAATCAAAGCTTCGCTGACAATAATGGCGACAACAACCCCTAAAACGACCATAAAAGACACCCAACTTTCGGGCAACATGGCAAAGAAAACGCCTGCATTTCTGACCATTTCAGGTAATTTTTGCCCTTGATATTGGAGTACCCACGCCCCTTGTCCTAAGTAATTGAGCATCAAACAAGGCAAAACGATGAGCCAAGCCCAACGGATATTGTTTTTGCCGCATCGTCCCAAATCAGAATACAAAGCCTCACAGCCAGTGGTGCAAAGAAAAACAGCACCTAACAGTAAAAACCCAGTCATACCTGTTGTGCTACTTTGATAGCCTGCCACAAATTTGATGGCATACAATGGATTTAAAGCCGCTAATACTGAGGGGTCTTTCAAGACATGGCTTAAGCCTATGCCACCAATGACACAGAACCAAACGAGCATGATGTAGCCAAACCATTTTGCTAAAAGTTGTGCGCCAAACTGCTGCCAAACGAAAATAACAATCAAAATCCCTACAACGATGGGCAAGGTTTCTAACTCAGGATAAATACGCAAACTACCTTCAACGGCTGCGGAAACACTGATTGCAGGTGTCAAAATACCATCAGCCATCAATGTTGCACAACCAATCATGGCAGGAAAAATAGCCCAACGTGCCTTGTAACGTCGCACCCGCGCATACAAAGCAAAGATGCCGCCTTCACCACGATTGTCCGCTTTGAGGGCTAAATAGACGTATTTGAAGGACGTAATGAATATTAATGTCCAAAAAATACAGGAAAGACTGCCATAAATGAGTTCAGGCGAGACGTAATCATCGCCAATAATGGCTTTGAGTACATAGAGTGGTGAGGTGCCTATATCGCCGAAAATGAAACCCAAGGCGATAAGCAGCCCCGTAGCCGTCGGTTTTCGACTTTCTTTAGGAGAAGCCATTTTGTTTTTCTTTTTATCAAAAACAGAGGTCAAAAGTAGGAAATATAAAATTTGAATGATTTTACACTTCAAATTTTATATTTCAAATTTTATATTTCATTAATCGAGTATCTCAAACTTCGTATAAGGCACCAATGCCTTCGGGATTCTGACCCCCTCAGTAGTCTGGTGATTTTCAAGTATAGAAGCAATAATACGCGGCAAAGCGAGTGCTGAACCATTTAAAGTATGTACTAACTGCGTTTTATTATTCGCATCACGGTAGCGGGTTTTCATACGATTTGCTTGAAAAGTCTCAAAATTGGACACTGAACTGACTTCTAACCAACGTTTTTGCGCCGCTGACCAGGCTTCAAAATCGTAAGTCATAGCAGAAGCACTGCCCATGTCGCCGCCGCAGAGTTTGAGTATACGGTAAGGCAATTCCAGTTTTTCCATCAAACCTTTGATGTGTTCTACCATTTCTAAAAGCGTATCATAGCTTTTTTCTGGATGTGTAAACTGTACGATTTCAACCTTATCGAATTGATGAACCCGATTCAAACCTCTTACGTGCGCCCCATAGCTGCCTGCCTCGCGGCGGAAACACTGTGAATAAGCACAAAAACGTATCGGCAACTCCTTCTCTGTTAAAATGACATCACGCAATATATTCGTCACAGGCACTTCTGCCGTTGGAATCATGTATAAATCATCCTCATTGATATAATACATCTGCCCTTCTTTATCTGGCAATTGACCTGTGCCACGTGCCGAAGCTTCGTTGACCATCAAAGGCGGAACGATTTCTTCGTAACCAGCAGCAGCAGCTTCGTCAAGGAAAAACTGAATCAAGGCACGAACCAACTTAGCCCCTTTTCCTCTAAAAACAGGGAAACCTGCGCCCGTCAATTTAACGCCCAATTCGAGGTCAAAAATTGGATATTTTTGAGCGACTTCCCAATGCGGCAAGGCATCAGCAGCGAGTTGCGGCAGTTCCTCTTGCGCTAAAAACCAGACTTCATTGTCTTCTGCTACCTTGCCAAAAGGAACCGTTTCGTTAGGAATATTCGGTAATGACAGGAGTAGATCGTCCAAAGCCGTGATGGTTTCGGCGGCTGTATTTTCAAGGATTTTTGTTTTTTCTTTAAGTTCCGCAACTTGTGCTTTCAAAACACCCCCCTCAGTATGATTGCCCAATTTCATCGTTTCGCCTACTTTTTTGGACAATTGTTTGATTTCTGCCAGCGTTGCGTCGAGTTCAGTTTGCGTGGAACGGCGCGTATTATCGAGTGTCAACACCGTATTAACAGTGTTTTCGATGGCGTCATCTGCCCAATTTCGTTTTTTTAGACCTTCAACAACGCGGTCTTTCTGTTCTCTGAAAAAAGCTAATTGTAACATATTGGAATTCTTTTTTAAAAAATTTTGGCAAATATAGGCTTTGATAAATAAAATAAAGTGTATTTTTGCCGCACAAAACACAATAAAGAAAATCACCCCGATTCATAACATTCTTTGGTTTGATACGTTTAACTTTTAGATTTGTTATTAATCCAACTCCTTCGGAAAAATTCTTTCAAGAACGTCTTAGTCGTTTCACTATCTGAAGTCCTCTTTTTCTTTCAAACTAATTTACTGATTGTCAATAACTTAAGCTCAACTAAAGCCTACTTAAAAACCAATCTTTATTTGCTCAAGAATACAGCCCAACCGAACTATTTAGTCCGTTCTAAGCCACAACTTTGTAGTTTCTTAAGCCTTTTACAGTGAGCATAAAACAAAAAAACATTCTCTTTTTCGAGTTCTCGAAATAAATTTTCAAAAAAAAAATCTTCTTTTCATTTAGGGTTTTAATAAAAAATCCCTAAAAAAGCAGAATCCAGATTCAATAACAATGTGCCATATTTTCCAATCGGTTATCAATATAAATGACCGACAATACTTTCAAATCAAACCACAAACAACTTTAAAGACCTTTACCTCAAATCAATTAAACTTCAAACTTTTAAATTTATCAATATTACACAAATCAATATGAAGTACGACATTTTGCAACTGAATGAGATGTTAGTCGGCGAACTCAAAGAAATTGCCGACCGCATTGGTGTTGCTGATTTCAAAAAACTTGGTAAACAAGACTTGATTTATCGCATTCTCGATGCACAAGCTCTGAATGCAGCTCCTGATACGACAGATACCGAAATCCTCGTAGATGACAATACGCCTTACGGGAAAATCCCTACCGGTTCCAAAATCGAGAAACGCCCGCGCAAACGCGTCAGCGGTGACGATAAACCTGAACGAAAAGAAACGGCTAAACCCGCACCACGTTTTGATATTCCTACAAAACCTGAACGCTCCTCGAAATCTAATAAATCAGAAATGCCCCGTTTCGAACCGCCTGTTGAAGATGAGGATGAAAATGCGCCGCCAGCTTACGAAATACCCGATGACGATGACGACGATTATGTAAACCCTGCGCTCATCGAGTTCGACGAGCCTATCGTTTTGGAGCCTCGTCGGGATAAAAAGAACAATCGCCGCGATGATGCCAACGATTCAACGTCGAATACACCACGTTATAATATAGACCTCGACGGTGTGGTAGAAGGTGAAGGTGTCCTCGAAATGATGCAAGATGGTTATGGTTTCCTTCGTTCTGCGGATTATAATTATACAACTTCGCCCGATGACATTTACGTTTCTCCAAGTCAAATCAAGCTTTTTGGCTTAAAAACAGGGGATTCTGTACGCGGCGCCATCCGTCCACCAAAAGAAGGTGAAAAATATTTTGCTTTGCTCCGCGTCTCTAAAATCAATGGACTCGATCCGATTGATGTGCGTGACCGTGTGCCTTTCGACTATTTGACACCGCTATTCCCTAACGAGAAGTTTACGTTAAGTATCTCTCCTTCGGGACGTGATTTTTCAAATCGTGTTATTGACCTTTTTACGCCTATCGGTAAAGGACAACGTGGTTTGATTGTGGCACAACCCAAAACAGGTAAAACGTTCCTTTTGAAGGATATTGCCAACGCTATCGCTAAAAACCACCCTGAATGTTACATGATTGTCCTACTCATTGACGAACGTCCAGAGGAGGTCACTGACATGAAACGCTCGGTGAAAGCAGAGGTTGTTGCTTCAACTTTTGATGAAGCGGCTGAAAACCACGTGCGTGTTGCCAATATCGTTTTGGAAAAAGCCAAACGTTTGGTTGAGTGCGGTCACGATGTCATTATTTTGCTCGACTCTATTACACGTCTTGCACGTGCTTACAATACCGTTGCACCTGCCAGCGGCAAAGTCCTTTCGGGTGGTGTTGAAGCCAATGCACTTCAAAAACCTAAGAAATTCTTTGGTGCAGCTCGTAAAATTGAATTTGGTGGCTCATTAACGATTCTCGCAACCGCTTTGGTGGATACAGGTTCTAAAATGGACAGCGTTATCTTTGAAGAATTTAAAGGTACGGGTAACATGGAATTGTCACTCGACCGTACTTTAGCGAACAAGCGTATGTATCCTGCCATCAACGTCAACGGCTCTTCTACACGCCGCGACGATTTGTTGCAAGACAAAGACACGGTTCAACGTCTCTTTATCCTCCGCAATCACTTGGCAGATATGAAGCCTGACGAAGCATTTGACTTTTTACAAAAACACATGCTCCATACATCCTCAAACGAAGAGTTTTTGAACTCGATGAATGGAGGTAGATAGAAATCCCCCCCTCAGTATTTTCGATAAAAAACAGCCGTCGCCGCATCTTTTGTGGACGACGGCTGTTTTTTTTATGGAAAATACTGAGGGGGATGTTTTGCATGCAATAAAAATACAACATAAAATTCAGTTTTATAACTAATTGCACATCAATTATATACAGCTACAATTTGGATATTTGGAATTTGGAATTTTCCCATTCCAACAGCTTAGGCATAAATTTTGAACATAAAAGCAAAATAAATAAATATGCCTATCTATACCAAAACAGGTTCAGAACGTATCAGTAGCTTAAAATCAACTGGCATCATGGCAGTTGTGGCTATCGTTGCGGGCTTATTGATTGGTAAAATGGGCTTAATCATCGGTATTGCCTTAATGGGTATCCCGCTGGTATTTTTTTTTATGGGTCTCTTGTTCACCCGTCCAAGGCTTGGTTTGATTTTAAGTCTTTGGGTATCCTTTTTTGCATCGGGCATCTCACGTTATGTCAGTGCTTCATGGGGACTTTTGATTGATATTTTTTTATTCATCGGTTGGCTTGCCATTCTTTTTCAAGTAAAAAAGAAAGATTGGTCGCCTTTGAACAACGATATCATGATCGTGACAACCGTTTGGTTCGGTTTTGTCTTTCTTGAAATCATCAACCCTGAATCCAATGGTCCTGAATGTTGGTTTTATGCCATGCGTGGCGATGGTTTCTATCAATTATTGTCTTTTGGTTTAACCTTTATGCTTTATAGAGAGCGGAAACACATGGATTCCTTTCTCAAATTAGCCACTTGGCTTTCCATTGCAGGCACTTTGTGGGGTTTGCGTCAAATGATTTTTGGCGTTGATGCCGCCGAATATGCTTGGCTTTATGTCGAAGGTTTTGCCTTTACACACATGTTAGCGGGCGTACTGCGCGTCTTTTCTTTTTACAGCGATGCAGGGCAATTCGGCTCATCACAAGCCATGTTCGCCCTCGTGTGTGGCATTATTGCTTTCTCACCTATGTCAAAAGGAGATCGTTTTTTTTATGCTTTTGCGGCTATTTTAACCTTTGTTGGTTTCGGCATCTCAGGCACACGTGGCGCAATTGCCGTACCGGGTGTAGGTATTTTAGTACACCTATTTTTAAGCAAAAACTTTAAAATTTTAATACTCGGATTGTCTATTGCTGTTGGAGCTTTTGTTTTTCTGAAATATACAACGGGTCTGCAACACGTCGAGCAAATACGCCGCATGAGAACCGCTTTCAACCCTGATGACGCTTCTCTTTTAGTGCGTATCAAAAACCAAAAGACCTTTGGGCGACACTTAGCAACACGTCCATTTGGCGGTGGCATCGGTGCCGCAGGTTTTTGGGGCTTCCGTTTTGCACCATATAGTCTCTTGGGCAATACCGCAACAGATAGTTATTATGTTAAAGTATGGGCAGAAACAGGCATTATTGGCATCAGTTTACATCTTTTCATGTTCGGCTACTTCGTCGGCAAAGGTGGATTTGTCGTTTGGCATCTCCGAGACCCTGTGCTGCGCGCAAAAATAGCGGGTATGTACAGCGGCATGTGCGGCGTCCTGATGGCAAGTTATGGCAACCAAGTGTATAGCCAATTGCCTACGGGTATACTCATGGGTATAATGATTCCACTGATTTTTTTATCCCCTCAGTATGACGATGATATTACGGCAGAAGCCGAAGCATTGGCAAAAGAGCAAGCTGCAAAAGCTATATCTTAATGCCAATTGTAGGGATTCTTAACCCATTTTGATTAACAGATTTTTATCATACCGTTTATACCACCTTTCAAAATCTACCAATTTCAGTAGCAATACAACCAAAAGTCGAAAAGCCATAAAACACTAATCAAAAGCCCCCTACTTTTGAAAAAAAAAGAAGAGAAAACTACATTCCTACACAATACACCCCCTCAGTATTCCGAGGCTTCGAGGTCGTTTCTCCTTCATTTTCTCAACTTATAACCATTTAAACTATGTTGCTATTTACAATTCTCAATGCTATCATCATAGCGTACCTTGCTTGGGGTGCAGGTTATCAATTCTTTTTTTCCGCTGCGGGTCGGTTTTTCAAAAACAAACCATTGGTAAAAGCCACTCGGACACGCCGTATGGCTGTTTTCATCCCTTCTTACCAAGAAGATGCGGTGATTTTATCGTCTGCAAAAGCTGCTTTGACGCAGAATTATCCAACAGATGCCTACGAAGTCATCGTCATTGCCGACAAATTGAAAGCTGAAACCATCGCTGAATTGAAGTCAATGCCGATTCAAGTCGTCGAAGTAGCGTTTGAGAAAAGTACAAAAGCAAAGGCTTTAAATGTTGCACTCAATACGATAGATGCCAGTCAATTTGATATTGCTGTCGTCCTCGATGCCGATAATGTGATGAAAACCGACTTTTTAAGCCGAGTCAATGCCCGTTTTGAAGAAAACATCGTCGCTTTACAAGGTCGTCGTGCGGCTAAAAACGGTCAGACGGGTGTTGCGCTACTCGATGCAGCCAGCGAAGATATCAACAACCATATTTTGTGTAATGGACACAGTGCAGTGGGTTTGTCGGTGCGTTTGGCAGGTTCGGGCATGGCTTTTGATTATAAACTTTTTAAAACAATAATGCCGCAAATTGAAGCAATAGGTGGATTCGACAAAGAGATAGAATTGCGTCTCACACGTTTAGGTATCACCCTCAATTACGACCCAGAAGCCATTGTTTATGACGAAAAAGTATGTCACTCAAATCAGTTTTCAAACCAAAGAAGTCGTTGGATTGCTGCGCAATTTCGCTACGCAAAACTTTTCGTACCATCGGCTTTTATGCGTTTTATACTGAGGGGTCAATTTGACCATTTCAATAAAGCCATACAAATGGCTTTGCCACCCCGTTTGATTTTGCCATTTGCTTTGATGCTTATGACTGTTCTAAACGTGGTTTTCCAGAATGATACCATGGCAGTTTTTGCATTTAGTGCATTGACTATCAATATTTTATCTTTCGTTTTGGCAATGCCCAAACATTATTTTGCAGTCGAAAACCGCGCTATGTGGCTCGCTATACCACGCACATTGGGGGCAACTTTTATCGCACTCACAAATTTACGTGAAGCCAGCAAACGGTTTATACATACATCGCACGAAGTCATTGTTCATTAACATCAAATCAATATCACATGTTAGGAGAAGGGATGCCGTGGCATATTATCATGGTTTTTTTCGTCATTGGTGTTTTCGCTGGTATCAATGGTGGTAAAAAGGATAAAAAACGTTCGGAAGAAAAAGATCAACAAAAAATTGAAGTATAAATATGAAAATACTATACGTCTGTAAATCGCTACCTCACCGCTATCAAGGCGGCATCCAAACGCATACTTCAGAGCTGGCTACACACCTCGCTCAACGGGGTCAGGATATATATATATTGACTGCTGGTAGTATTCGAAACGGTGAAACAAGATACCAACTCAATGGCTTTACAGTCATTGAAGTACCTTATTTACCTATGCGCCGATTGCCTTTTCTTCCATTTTTTTTAGAGGAAGTCAGTTTTAATCTGAGCGCCTGGCTATGGTTGAAACTAAATCAATCTGAATTTGATATCGTCCATCTGCAAGGAAGGAGTGGCTTTTTATTCCCAACACAGCATAATAAAACCACCCTTATTACAACATTTCATGGCTTGGTCACCTTGGAAAATCAGTTTTCACAACAAATATTAAACCTTGACAGAAAAATACACCAACGTTTTGCTTCTTATTTTGAAAAAAATGCTCTTAAAAATAGCGATGCCATCATTGCGGTAAGTCGTGAAATGCAGAAAGAATTAGATGAATTAGAGATTAAAACAGAAAAACCACATTTTATTTTATACAATGGAGTAGCCATCAATAAACCACAAAAGGGTGCGGATATTAAGGTTATGTCAGACGAGAATACCATCATTTTTGTCGGCAGACTCGACCGCATTAAAGGCATTTTCAACCTCGTTGAAGCGATGAAACAAGTGGACAAAAACGTCAAACTCGTAATGATCGGCGATGGTGTGGATCGCGTTGAGCTTGAAAACCTCATTCTTACTGAGGGGGTCGCTGACCGCATCCAATTGTTAGGCTCACAAACCAACGAAAACGTTTTGGCTTGGATTAAAGGTGGATTTGCCCTCGTTTTACCTTCATTTCATGAAACGCAAGGCATTGTTTTACTTGAAGCCAATGTTTGCGGCAAGGCTGTAGCAGCGTCAAATGTAGCGGGCATTCCCGAAGTGGTGTCACATGGGATTAATGGTTTATTGTTTAATCCAAATGATATTGATGAGATTGCTCAATCCATAAATCAACTGTATCAAAACCCTGAAAGCACCAAAAAAATGGGTGAAAATGGACGGCAATCGGTCGCAGAAAAATTCGATTGGTTAAAAATTGCGGCTGATACAGAGGAGGTCTATCAACAAGTTTTAGCAACAAAAAAAGAGAAAAAAATCGCACTATACCCTGTGTATTAAATCCTCATTGGGTATTATCAAATTGACAGACATATTGAAATTAAGAGAAAAAATAATAATTCATTGATGACGTTGTCTCAAAAAGTATGCACTAACGTCGGCGAAGTTCAAAACTTCGCCGACGTTTAGAATCCTAAAAATATTGATACAACCGACTCCGTTTATACTACACAAATAAAATGCAAAAACCCAGTTTTTTCCGTTCCAGTAGCCATGCCATGGTCGCAGGTGCGGCGCAACAAGGATTCGCACTCGTTCATTTTTTGATGGTTGTTCGGTGGCTCACACCAGCAGACGTAGGCGCTTGGGCGATGTTTTTGACACTCACTTCTTTCATCGAAATGGGACGTTTGGGTCTGATACAAAACAGCATGGTGCATTACATGACGCACAACCCTGACGACCGTTCCCGCATTGCTTCCGCTGCCCTTGTTTTGAGCTTAGGTTCGAGTGTTATTGGCGCATTGATTTTGTTGATTTTGAGTTTTTTACTGAGGGGGGTATTTCAGATGCCCGACTTGCCGCTGATGATGTTGGGTTATGTCATTTTGACCGTTTTGAATGCGGCTTTGCGCTTCTTCGATGGTTGGCAAATGACCATGCATAATTTCAAAACATCTATGCTCACAGCCAGCATTTTTGGCGCAACGTATTGTCTGTTAACTGTTTTTGTAAAATTTTATTTCAATATATTAAGCACAGAAATCCTTGTTTTACTCCAAATACCTGCATCAATCACGGCTTTATTAGTCATTTTAAAAAGAAATATCAAACAAATAAAATTTGCACCAGTTGACCGCCAATGGATTAAAAAATTGTTCAATTTCGGACGTTACGGTTTGGGTTCAAATTTAAGTTCTATGATTTTTCAAAGGGTGGACATATTGTTATTAGGCGTTTTTATGCCGCCCGCAGCTATTGCCGTTTACAATGTGGCTTCCCGTCTTATCAGTTACATTGACTTTCCATTGAATATGTTAGGGTTGGTTTTATTGCCAAAAATTGCAACTGAAAACAGACAAGGTGGTACAGATGGCGTTATTCAATTGTTTGAAAAATCCGTTGCAGGGCTTTTGGCGTTTACCGTTCCTGTTACCTTAATCACCATTTTTGGGGCAAAATATTTAGTCATTCTCGTAGCGGGAAGGGCATTTTTAGATGCGACAATTTTAGTTCAAATACTTGCTTTTGCAGGGATTGTGAAACCGTGGGGCAGACTTTTCGGAGTCACTTTGGACGCTGTTGGCAAACCTGAATGGAATCTTAAAATGTTGATTTTCAGTATGGTTGTCACCATTTTATTCAATGCGATACTCATTCCGATCTATGGTACTGAGGGGGCAGCCGTGGCAACGACATCTGCTATTTTTGTAACTATTGGTGTTGGGCAAATAATACTACGCCGTTGGATGGATGTTGATTTCAAACGAACAATTTATGGCGTTTTACCCGCCTATAGAACGATTTTTTCAAAAATAAAATGGGCATGAAAACGCAAAACCCTTTGGTTTCTATCATCACCGTCAACTACCGTCAAGCTGCTGTGACTGTTGATTTACTCCATTCAATTGGTGAAAATACCTATAAAAACGTAGAAGTTATTGTCGTTGACAATGGCTCTTTGGAGGATTGTTCGGCTGTTTTCAAAAATGCATACCCCTCAGTAAAAGCCCTTGTGAGTGCTGAAAATTTGGGTTTTGCAGGTGGCAACAACCTCGGCATAACGGTAGCGACGGGCGACTACTTGTTTTTTATCAATAACGATACGGTATTAACAGATGGCTTGATTGAGGCTTTGTTGTCACGTTTTTCAACAAATCCAAAAATTGGTGCGGTCAGCCCAAAAATTCGTTATTTCGACAAGCCTAATGTGATTCAATACGCAGGTTTTACGGAAATGAATCAATTGACAGGTCGAAACGCAGCGATTGGCAAAAACGAAACCGACAATGGGCAACACGACACGCCTTACGCCACAGCTTATGCACACGGTGCAGCGATGATGATTAGTAGAGAAGTGTTTGAAAAAGTAGGCGGTATGCCAGAAGATTTTTTCTTATATTACGAAGAACTCGATTGGTGCGCCCAAATAAAGCGTGCGGGTTATACGATTTGGTACGAACCTGCGGGTTTGATTTACCATAAAGAAAGTGCTGCCGTTGGCAAAATGAGTCCCTTAAAAATTTATTATATCACCCGCAATCGCATACTTTTCATGCGGCGCAACGTCAGTGGTTGGCGTTTAGCGACTTTCCTCACTTATTTTTACAGCGTCACTGTTCCTATAAAAAGTGTTTCTTTTCTGTTGAGACAACAATTTTCTTTGTTTGTACCTTTTTTGAGAGCCTGTTTATAACTTATTGATTAAGAATACGTAAGTATGTTCGGTTCACAAAAAGAAAAACTAAGTTATGAAAGGAGTCGTTTTTACAGGATTTTTAGATTTAGTCGAAAATAATTTCGGCTACGAAATGGTGGATAAAATCATTACCTCAAGTGATTTGATGTCGGGCGGTGCTTATACGTCTATTGGTTCATACCCCCACAGTGAGTTGGTTCAATTAAGCGCGCAATTAAGCCGTTATACAGAAATTCCAGTGCCAAAACTGATGAAGTTGTATGGTCAACATTTTTTTTGGGTTTTGGCGGCGCAATACGGGCACATATTGTCGAACGTTAAAACGGCTTTTCAGCTACTCGAATCCGTAGGAAGTCATATTGAGGTGGAGGTCAAAAAACTCTATCCTGATGCGGAATTGCCTCAACTCACAACAAGGCGGGTGGACGATAAAACTCTCGAAATGATTTATACGTCGCAGCAAAAAATGGTTGATTTCGCAGAAGGTTTGATTGAATCCTGCTTGAAATACTTTGATGATAAAAGTACTATTGAAAAAACGAATCTCACAAAAGACGGTTCAACAGTCCGTTTCATCATTACAAAACAATAAATGAGTAACGAAATTGTCGTACTAAAACGCCGCGTTGACCGGGAAAGGCTTGCGAGGCGACATGCCGAATCCATCTTGGAGCAAAAGGCATTGGACTTGTATTATGCCAACAGGGAGTTGCGTGTTTTGAATGAAAATTTAGAATTTAAAATTTCGGAACGCACACGGGCATTGCAAACAAGTCAAACGCGTTTGGCTGCCTTGATCAGCAATTTACATTCAGGCATTTTAGTGGAAGACGAGTTGCGGCGAGTTGTTTTGACGAATCAGATGTTTTCCGATATTTTTAATTTAGAGATGTTGCCCAATGAGCTTATCGGCATGGATTATTTTGATTTAGCCGACGATTTCAAGCATTTTTTTGAACATTCCGAAACATTTGACCAACGAGTTGAAGATATTTTGGAACGCAAAGAAGCGGTTATTAATGAAAAATTGCCTTTGCGTGATGGACGTGTTTTAGAGCGAGATTATGTCCCTATTTTGTTAGATGGGCAATACAATGGTCATTTATGGCAATACAGTGATGTAACCGCAGAGTATTATGTTCGTGAAGACCTCAAACGCAGTGAGGAGAAGTATCGAGGCATCATCGAAAACATGGAATTGGGCTTAGTTGAGGTTGATAATCAAGGACTTATCATACGTGCTTATCCTCGTTTTTGCAAAATGGTTGGTTATACAACGGACGAATTACTGGGTAAAGATGCACTTTCAATATTGATTCCATCCGAATATTACCCCATTTTGGAACAACAGACCGAAGACCGTTTACAAGGCATCGGCAATGTATATGAGGTGGAAATGATAAAAAAAGACGGTTCTCGGATATGGGTACTCATCTCTGGCGCGCCTATTTTTGATCTTGATGGTACTGTTTTGGGGTCAATCGGCATACATTACGATATTACTTATCAGAAAGACCTCCAAAACGAACTCGAAGAAGCGCGTGAACGAGCAGAAGAGGCTCAAAAAGCTGAAAAACAGTTTTTGGCGAATATGAGCCACGAGATTCGCACGCCTTTGAATGCCATTATCGGTATGGCGCACTTACTTTATGATACTGAACCAACGACTGAACAAAAAGAATATTTGTCCGTTTTAAAAAATTCGGCTGAAATACTGAGGGGGTTAATTTCCGATGTTTTAGACCTTTCCAAAATACGTTCTGGCAATTTTGAGATTCAAAACAATGAATTTGACCTCGGGGGTTTGGTCAGCGCGATGGTCAAAACTTTTCAGATGTGCCATGAAGGTAAAGATTTGAACGTAGAACTGAACCTCGACCCTGAACTCCAAAACATGGTTATTGGTGACGATTTGATGCTCAATCAGATTCTCATAAACTTGATTGGGAACGCAGAGAAATTTACACACAAAGGCAATATAACAGTACATGTTCGATTGAAATCACGTAAAAACGACCGCATAAACGTTGAATTTAAAGTAGCGGATACAGGTATTGGTATTCCAAAAGAAAAGCATGATTTGGTTTTTCAGAGTTTCAGACAAGTTGACGGCGACATCAAACGCAAGTTCGGTGGCACAGGTCTGGGTTTGGCGATTACAAAACAATTGGTCGAAATGCAAGGCGGTTCTATTAGATTGAAAAGTGCGTTGGGTAAAGGAACGACGTTTACTTTCAATGTTTTTTATCATGAAACGGATAAAAAAATAACCACAGAAGACCGTCCTATATCCGAAAACGACCGCTTAGATGTAGCGGGTTATCGTATTTTGGTTGTTGAAGACAACCACATGAATCGGAAATATATTTCGACTTTGTTGACAAAATGGCAAGTGGATTACCAAATGGCGCACAATGGTTTAGAAGGCGTTGAGTTGGCAAGCCATGAACCTTTTGATTTGATTTTGATGGATATTCAGATGCCTGAAATGGATGGTTATGAAGCGACAAATGCCATTCGGCAAATGGTTAATCTGAATCAAGAGACTCCGATTATTGCTTTGACGGCTTCAGCTATGGTGTCCCAAAAAGACAAAGCTTTGTTGGCGGGCATGAACGATTATTTGTCAAAACCATTTAAACCGTCTCAACTTTTTGAAAAATTAAAGCTTTTTTATAGCCAAAAACCTGAAAGAAAGGTCGAAACGGCTGCAAATACTGAGGGGGGGCATTTTCCCGCTTTTGAATTTAATAACCGGTTAGATTCGGCTGTATTGACAGAGTTTTATGGCGCTGATTTGAGTTATGCCCGTGATATGTTTGACATTTTCTTAACAACCGTTATACCAGAGTATTTGACTTTGAAGAAAGAAGTGGTGGCTAAAAATACAGCAGAGGTGGGGCGTTTGGCGCATAAATTGAAACCGACCTTTGCGATGGTTGGTTTGCCTGATTTGGAACAACAAATGGAAGAGATTGAAAATTCGGCAAAGCGAAATGACGACCCCACAGTATGGTGTACGCTTTTTGACAATTTCGAAACACATATCACTGATGCAGTAGCAGTAGTCAAAGAGGATCATGCCCGCCTTTTGAATGTAAAATTTATAAGTAAATAAACGAAGTGGCACTGTAATTGACCATACCTATTTTATTGGTATTTGAAAAACATATTGAAGAGACGGTCAATGCCGTAGAGTTAAACTTATAAAATCCTACTGAACATGAAATTGAAGTGCATTATTGTTGACGACGATTTGATGGCGCGTACTGCTTTGCAGCGCCTGTGTGAAAAAAATAAAAACCTTGAACTTCTGCTTACTTTTGAAAACGGCAAAACGGCACTTGATTTTCTAAGCAATACCTCTGGCGTTGATTTAATGTTTTTAGATATAGAAATGCCCATTTTATCGGGCATTGAGGTTTTAGAAAAACTTCCCGTTGTACCGATGGTTATTTTTACAACTTCAAGAACGGACTACGCATACGAAGCCTTTGAATTTAATGCAATTGACTATCTAAGAAAGCCCATTAATGCGCCTCGTTTTGACCAGGCCGTTGATAAAGCCTTGACGGTTTTGCAAAAACGGCAGGTTTTTCAAGCAGAATCTAACGAAATTTATGTCCGTGAAGACGGACGTTATATACGTGTGCCTTGCGATGATATTTTATTTTTTGAAAATGTGGGCGATTATATACGTGTTAAAACAGCTAAATCACAGTACATTATTCATGGGACTTTGAAAAGTATTGATGAAAAACTCAATGATGCGCGCTTTTTGAAAGTACACCGTACATACATTGTCAATTTATCAAAAATTAAAGACATCGAGGAAAATTCTTTGGTCATTGACAAAAGTGTTATTCCTATCAGTCGAGCGAATAAAGGGGAGTTGTTGGGGCGTTTGAAAATATTGTAATAACTACATCATTCAAAAGTCGCTTACAGCCTTTATTAATTCTAAAATATTGATAATCAAGTCATTGGGATTTTGGAATTGTGTATTTCAAAATCCCTTTGTATATCCGAAAGTCCCTTTTGAATTTAGATTCTATAATAAAGGTTATTCAAAATTACGGCTATAAAAACCAAAAAACCGTTCATTTCTACCAAAATCCGAAAATATACTGAGGGGGGCATTTTTGCCCTTACTTTTGTATCATAATTACAATAAATAAGAAGACACACATAAACTAAAAGAAGAGATGTTACAAAAACCCACTGTTTTAATTGTTGACGACTCCCCCGTCATGTGCCGTTTTTTAGGCTTATTCCTTGAAAAGAAATTTGAAGTCATGTCTTATACCAACTCGGTGGAAGCCTTAGCATTGGTTGAAAGTGGCTTTGAACCTGACTTGGTCGTGACGGACTTGAACATGCCCAACCTGAGTGGTATTGACCTCATTGGAGCGATTAGAGAAATCCTGCCGCTTGTCCCTGTTTTGGTGGTCAGTGGTGCGAAGGAAAGCATCGAGCGCATCAAGGCATTGCACGCTGGCGCAGATGATTATTTAACGAAGCCTTTTCATCCAGCCGAGTTAGAATTGCGCGCCATGAAATTGATTGAGAAAGGGGCGCACCAAGAAGAAAAACCCAATCGTGTTAGACAACTTTTTGCGGGTCTGATGAAATCAGCAGCCGTTTTATGAATTAATATTTTTATTAATAACAAATTACACACAAAACTAATGGAATCTTCAACAAAAAAATCGCGGGCATACTATGCCTCGAAACGCCTTATTGACATAATCGGCTCATCGGTTTTGCTGATTATTCTTAGCCCGCTTTTTTTGGTGGTAGCTATTTTGATAAAATTAGAAAGTCCTGGACCTATTATTTACACCTCAAAAAGGGTTGGTCAGAACTTCAATATTTTCGGTTTTATCAAATTCCGTTCTATGCGTACCGATGCTGATAAATTGTTGGCAGCCGTTAGCAAAGCGAACAATCAATACGCCGCTACTACGGAGTTGAAGCCTATTGTTAAACAATCAAATAGCATTAAAAATTTGGTTTCCGACGAAGGTTGGTTTTCTGAAATGGAATTGCTCGTTGAGAAAGAACAAGAACAACCGTTTATCAAAATTGTCAATGACCCACGCATTACCCGCGTTGGTACTTTTATCCGCAACACAAGTATTGACGAACTGCCGCAACTCATCAATGTACTAAGGGGTGACATGTCACTCGTTGGCAACCGTCCTTTGCCGCTTTATGAAGCGGAGATGTTGACAACTGACAATGCGATTGAGCGATTTGCAGCACCTGCAGGCATTACAGGGCTTTGGCAAGTCACCAAACGAGGTGGTGCAGGTGTGACAGCAGAAGGTCGTCAACAACTCGACATTACGTATGCCCGACGCGCTTCCTTGTGGTTTGATTTATGGATTTTAATACGCACGCCGTTAGCCGTATTTCAATCAGAAAATGTTTGATTTTTTTTTCTTGGCGGAACACAAAACTATATTAAACAAATAATTTTATCTCCTCTTCAAATCTCATTGAAGAAAAACATCTCTTTATTTCTCTCATAATTAACCATTTACAATTAAACAAAATTTACAAAATGAAAAAGATAGCTTTAAGCTTATTGGTCATGAGCGTTATTTCTTGCCGCCCTTTCGATATACCTACCAATGGTAGTGTTGACCAAACGGGTCTTGTTGATGTCAAAGAAAAAACCATGTCGCAATTAATCATACCTGATGGGTTTACTTTTGCAACTTCAAAAAGCTTCAATGTCAACATTGAAGCACGTGACAACGGTGGCAGTGTTTTAAAAAATGTCGCTTTTAACCTTTATGTTAAGGACAAAGACAACCAAGACAGCGTCTTTTTGATGACGGCTCGTACCAATGAGCAGGGGTTGTTTACTTCTAAATTGAAATTGGAATCTACTGCAGAACGGATTATCGCTATTACCAACTATGTGGGTTTACCACCTTATCAAACAGTTGATGTAGCAGGTTCAACCAATGTTAAATTGTCTTTCGGTACTGAAAACACCGTTAGAGATGGCATTGTTCAGGGCATCGAGCCAAACAGTGGTGGCGGTTCACAAACAGGCGGTTCTGGTGGTGGTTTGTCACCTGATGCGACGCTTTTCACTTATATGGGGTCTATGAATTCAACCGGCGTTCCGTCATATCTACTAAAAAAAGGCGATGTGGTCAGCCAAGACATCCTCAACGTGATCAACGCATCTTTGCCAGAAGGACGACCTGTACCGTCTTACAACCCAGAATATATCAGTTCTACGACAAATAATAATATCGTTTTAAAGGATTCGGCAGAAGTTTGGGTGACTTTTGTTCACGAAGGTGCGGGATATCGCAACGCTGTGGGTTATTACTCTTATCCGACAAACAACCCACCTAAAAAAGCGTCTGATATTGTCAAAAAGAATATCATTTTCCCTAATACTTCATTCTCTGGCAGTGGCGGTGCTTTAAAAACAGGTGATAAAGTCAGCTTGGGTCATTTTACTGCTGGGACGACAATCGGTTGGTTTTTAGTACCAGACGGCTGGGTACCTTCACAAAAAGCCGTAAGTGATTACTACCATCCTATCCGTTATTCAGACAGAAGTCTCAATACGTTTACAATAGATGCTTATCGCAGCCACACGGTTTTATTAGCTGACAATGCACGCCAATTGTTATTGTTAGGTTTTGAAGACCTCGACCGTCCGTCAGGTGATAATGACTTCAACGATGCTGTTTTTTATGCAACTGCCAGTCCTTATTCAGCTATTACGACAACGAATTTGGTTCAGACAAAAACTTATGCCAAGGATACGGACGGTGATGGCATTCCCGACGAGCAAGATGCTGCACCCAACGACCCAACTTATGCTTTTGTTCGATATTCACCTTCTTCATCTCAATATGGCACTTTGGCATTCGAGGATTCTTATCCATCGCAAGGAGATTATGATTTGAACGACTTGGTTATTGACCATCAATTTGAATTACGCCTTAATGCTGCAAATAAAGTAACTTCAATGCGTACAAAATTCATTTTGAGAGCAATGGGTGCAGGTTTCCGCAATGGTTTTGGCTTTGAATTACCTACTTCTCCGAGCAATATTGCTTCGGTAACGGGTTCAACGCTTAAAAACAACATCGTAAAATTGAACGGTAATGGCACCGAAGCAGGGCAAACCAATGCCGTTTTCATCGCTTTTGACAATGGTTACGACTTGATGTCTTCGCCTGCTGGTGGATTTGTGAATACAGAAAAAGATAAACCATATATTAAGCCTGATACAGTTAAAATGGTTATCAATTTCAGTACACCTGTTTCAGTTGAAACTTTAGGTGACGCGCCTTACAATCCATTCATCTTTGTCAACCGTGAACGTACTCGTGAAGTACATTTGGCAGGTTACAAACCGACAAGTTTGGCTAACCTCAAGCTATTTGGCACCGCAGACGACGACAGTGGTAATGGTAAATATTACCAAACTAAAAATAATTTGCCTTGGGCAATTCAATTGCCAACGTCATTTGCTTATCCAATAGAGAGAGAGCCAATTAACAAGGCTTATTTGAAATTCAACGAATGGTCAGAAAGTAAGGGTACGCTTTACACCGATTGGTACAAAGCATCTCCAAACTATAGAAATACTGTAAAAATATATTGAAAAAAGTCTCTTCTTTTAAATTACAGAGAACCGATGCTTGCGCATCGGTTTTTTTATGCCAACAATAACCTTATATTGTTACAGTAAACTATTTTTATTGTTGTGGTGAATATTCGCTAAGAAAACCAAAAAGCCGCCCATTCCTACCAAAAACCGAAAACATACTGAGGGGGGCATTTTCAACCTTTATCTTTGTATCATAATTCATGAAAATAAATTAATACACACAGTAAACGACGAAGAGATGAAACAAAAACCTACAGTTCTAATTGTTGATGATTCCCCCATGATGTGCCGCTATTTAGGCTTGTTCCTTGAAAAAAGATTTGAAGTTTTAACTTATACCGATTCAGTCAAAGCATTGAGTTTGGTTATGAGTGGCTTCCAACCTGATTTCATCGTGACAGACTTAGATATGCCAGGCTTAAATGGCATCGCACTCATACAAGCCATTCGTAAGACTTTACCATATGTACCCCTGTTAGTTATCAGTGGAGCGAAAGAAAGCAGCGAGCGCATCAAAGCTTTAAGCGTTGGCGCAGATGACCTTATCTCGAAGCCGTTTCATCCTTCGGAATTAGATGTTCGCTTAGACAAATTGATTGAAAGAAGCGAGTTTCATGCCCGCAGGTCTATTTCGGTACAGCCGCTTTATTATTGATCAATAAGACAAAACAATACTTTTTAGTACTTTAATGAGGAATAATTCACACACTACTTTTATCTGCCTTTGTATCCCAATCTTGGGTTTATTGTACTTTAAAATACTTAACAACATTCCTATTTCGACATTTTTTATGCAAAAAAATGAGAATTCAATGATTGATTGTCCTTCACAAGGCATTCTCGGCACTTTACTTTATATTTTTTGAAATCATGTATTACAATTAAATTCAATAATCATTTAAAATGAAAAAAACCGTATTCGGTTTGATGCTGTTGAGCGTCACTGCTTGTAAACCTTTCGATGTCCCAGAAAATGGGCAAGGCGTTGACCAATCAGGACTTGTTGATGTTAAAAACAAAACAATGTCACAACTGGTGATTCCAGAAGGCTTTACATTCGAAATAACAAAAGGCACCCATATCAACATTGAAGCACGCGACAATGCAGGTGCCGTTTTGAGTAACATTACATTCAACTTGTTTATAAAAGACAAGGACGGCCAAGACAGCGTGTTTTTGATGACAGCACGCACAAATACTGAGGGGGTCTTCACAGCTAAACTTGACCTCGAACCCAGTGCTGAACGACTTATTGCGACGACTGACTTCATTGGTTTGCCGTCTTACCAAACCATTAATATTGGGTCTTCTGACAATCTCAAAATGTCTTTTGGTAATGAAAACACCGTTAGAGACGGCATTGTCCAGGGCATTGAACCCACAGGAAACAGCGGTGGCGGTTCACAGCAAGGTGGCAGTGGTGGTGGACTTTCGCCTGATGCGGCTGTGTTCTCTTACATGGGGGATTATTCAGGCGTTGGTGTGCCTAAGGATTTAGTAAAAAAAGGCGACGTCGTTAGTCAAACTGTACTCAAAATGCTCAACGCATCGTTACCTGAAGGAAAATCCGTTCCGACAAATAACCCTAAATATATTACAGCTGGTGTAGAATCCAATGTTGTATTGAAGGCAGAATCAGATGTTTGGGTCACATTTGTACATGAAAATACGAATTATAAGAATTCACTCGGCTATTATACATATCCAACAAACAATCCACCTAAAAAAGCAGCAGATATTGCTAAGTTGACTATCATTTTTCCAAATTGCTCATACCCAGGCAGTGGTGGCGAGTTAAAAACAGGCGATAAAGCTTATTTGGGTAAATTTGCAGCAGGAACAACGGTTGCTTGGTTTTTAGTACCCGATGGTTGGGTCGGTAAAAATAGTCAATTAGTATCCGATTCGAAGCATCCGATCCGCTATTCTGACAGAGCATTGAATACGTTTACCACAGAGGCGAATCGTACCCACATGGTTCTGTTGAAAGACTCCGACCCTACAAGCAAATTGTTGTATTTGGGATTTGAAGAAAGCGACCGTCCAGCTGGTGACAATGATTTTAACGATGTTATTTTTTATACGACGGTTAGTGCTATTGCGTCAACGACACCCACAACGCCAACGGTCACAACGAATGTTGCTGCTGCGGTCATTACACCTGTTGACACCGATAAAGACGGTGTTCCAGATAAAGATGACGCTGCGCCACTTGACCCGAGTTATGCTTATGTCCAATATATTCCTTCGGCTACAACGTTCGGTTCAATCGCTTATGAGGACTCATACCCTGCACAAGGTGATTACGATATGAACGATATGGTCATTGACTATCAATACGAAATACGCACGAATGGCTCGAATAAAGTGACTTCTTTACGTCCAAAGTTTGTTTTACGGGCAATGGGTGCCAGTTTTAAAAATGGTTTCGGCTTTGAATTACCTGTCTCTTTTGACAAAATATCTTCTGTTACAGGTTCTATTTTGAAAGATAATCTCGTAAAACTGAATAGCAATGGCACGGAAGCACGTCAAACGAATGCAGTTATTATGGCTTTTGACAACGGCTTCAACCTGATGCCAAAGCCCAATGGAGGTTTTGTGAATACTGAAAAAGACAAGCCAACTATAAAGCCCGATACGATTAAAATGGTTATCACTTTTGGTACACCCGTAGCCGTTGCTGATTTAGGGACAGCACCTTACAATCCGTTTATCTTTACGAACCTCACTCGTGGGAATGAAATCCATTTGGCAGGTTACAAACCGACCAGTTTGGCGAACCTCTCATTATTCGGTAGAGGAGACGACGACAGTGGCAAGGGCAAGTATTATCAAACCAAGAAGAACTTGCCGTGGGCGATTTTGTTGCCGACTTCTTTTGCTTATCCGATTGAAAAAGTGCCTATCAATAAGGCGTATCTGAATTTCAATCAATGGGCAGAAAGTAAAGGTGCCAGCTCGGCTGATTGGTACAAACCTACACAGAATAATATTGATAAAATTAAGATATTCTAAGACATTCTCTTCATTTCAAATTCATTGAGAACCGATGCTTGTGCATCGGTTCTTTTTTTTTATGATTTGAAGAAAAAGCATCGCTTTTTCGGCACGCTTTTTTCGAACAAGGGAAGGCAATGTCTAAAATACCTTCAGGATTTCAAATTCAATAACACAACTGGACGTACCAAAAAACAACAAAATGATACCAAAAACCGAAATTTTCAGCGCAACCTAAACCGACGCTACCATTTTTGTGGTATAAATAAATACAGAGAAGACTTATGACCATTATAAAAAATTTCTTTAACCAACTGCAACGCCCCATCGCAGTAGGGGCAAAATACCTCGCCGAAGTTGACGGTTTGCGTTTTTTAGCCATTTTCCTCGTCGTCATACAGCACCTAAGCGAGCGCATCGTGCGCCATTCTCCTATTGAATTTTCGATACCTATAAAAAGTGATCCATTTGCCTTTCTCGTTAGTCGGGGAACGGTGGGTGTATTTTTATTTTTTGCAATCAGTGGTTTCGTTTTGGCTTTGCCATTCAGCAAAAATACCCCCCTCAGTAAAGACACCGTAAAAACATTTTATTTACGCCGTTTAACCCGCATAGAACCCCCTTTTGTGATATGGATGACCGTTTTTGCAGCCGTTTTAGTGTTTAAAAACAGCTATTCCATCGCTGAAATGTTGCCTCATTGGTTGACTTCCATCACCTACACGCATTGGTTTTTCTTTGGAGAATACTCTGTTATCAATCCTGTGGCATGGTCATTGGAGATAGAGATACAGTTTTACTTACTCGCACCATTTTTAGCCACCGCTTACTTCTCTTTCCAAAACAAAGTAAGGCGACGTATCGGTATGGTCGCATTGATAGTCATATATATTTTGATTGAAGGTTATTTTGGTTGGCTACATTTTCCAATGAAAGCGACCCTTTTAGGACGTTTACCCAATTTCCTCGTCGGTTTTTTAATTGCCGATTTCTATATAAACGATTGGAAAAACGCCCCCTCAGTATCGAAGTCTGTGAAATGGGATGTCATTGCGGCTGTTGCCCTTTTGACAATGTGTTATACCTGGACAGAAGAAATAGCTAAAACATTGATATTCAATCTGGCATTGGCATTGTTGTTTGTTTCAGCTTTCAAAAGCCGCTTTTTTTCAGCTTTTTTATCCATTAGAAACATAGCGGCAACAGGTGGCATGTGCTATACAATCTACCTCGTTCATCTGCCTTTACTTGAAGCATGGTCAAATTTAACGGCAAAATGGACTTTGACAAATATGTATGCTGTCACGCTGTTAGGACAATCAATTATCATTTTACCCATTGTCTGGCTCATTTCGGCATTGTTTTATATTCTAACGGAAAAACCATTTATGAAGCATGATTGGTTTAAGACAATTAATCTAAAAACTTTGTTTTCAATGACTTATAAAAAAATGGTAAAACTGACAACGTTCTTTTCACTTATCTTTTTGACGACCAACTTAGTCGCTCAACCAGAAATTGAATTAGACTCGACGACAGCTAAAACTTTGCGTTTGAGACCCCTCAGTGTTTTGACCAATTTAGCACTTCAAAGCTCTGCTCAAATCAAAGCCAATACCATTGATGAGGCACGGCTGTCTTTAGCTTACCAAGTTCAGAAAAAAAGTTGGGCGGACCTCATTGGTCTTTCGGTGAATACGATTTACGGCAATGGCAGTGTGTTAGATGCCAGTGGCAACGGAACGACAACAAGTTATCTTTTGAGTGACCGCAAAAATTTTAATACAAACATCAGTTTAGGGATGCGTATTTCAGCAGCTGACTTCTTGACCCGGGGAACAAAAGCGGATATGCAAAAAGTACAAATTGACAGAGTTCGGGCTGAAAAAGAAATTATTGAAGACCAAATACGCGAAACAGTCTTGACACTTTATGTGCAACTTGAATTATCGCTTAAAAAAATTAAAATGCGTGCAGAAGGCGTTGAAAATCAACGTATTAGTTTTGTCGTTGCTGAAAAATATTTTAAAGAAGGCAACTATTCACCAAGCGAATACTCAACACTTTTGTCGAGAATCGCCAGTGCAGAAGACCAATACGAGGATGCGAAAGCAGAAACTAAAAAACTGCAACTCCTACTAAGAAACCTTGTGAAAGCGCCTATTTTTGAAAAATAAGCCTTAAATCAATCGTTCTAAGGAAATGATGAATGATAAATTTGCAAATTCATCATTTCCTAACCGACTGTTGATATTTTTTTGGGAAAAGAAGAGACGATAAATGAATCTAATTACATTACTCCGACTAATACTTAGAAACCGTTTTTTACTCATACTTTCAGCTGGTTTAGCAGGAGGTGTGACTTTTCACATGACCAAAAACTTACCCAAAGAATACGAATCAGATTCTCTTTTAAACACAGGTTTGGTTTCTGGTTACAATATCGAATCGTCGAATGGTGGACGTATTGACTACGGCTACACCAACAACGAAATGGAAAATATTTTGGGCATTGCAAAAAGTCGAGAGACGCAATTAAAAGTAGGTGCATACCTGTTGGCGCAATGTTTAATGCAGAAAGCCCCCTCAGTAGAATTCATCGGGGAGGCTGCTTTCAACGAATTGAAAAAAGAAATACCCGAAGGCATTCGCGCCCAAGTTGTTGATTATCAATCTTTTGAAGCGACTAAAGAAAAAATAGAGTCATGGCGTGATACGGATACACCCAATGTCATCAAAACGATATTGGAAGGTGGACACTCGTTGTTTGGTGTTGACCATATTGAAAAATTAATCATTAAAAGAGATGGTAACTCCGACCAAATAAAGGTCGCTTATACAACAACTGACCCCTCCATTTGCCGCAATACGATTGAGGTTCTGATTAAAGTTTTCACAGATAAGTACCGCATGACAAAAGAAAATCAGTCCGGCGACGTTTTGAGTTTCTTTGAAAAAACGACCAATGAATCCGCTGCATCCCTCAGTGGCAAGGAAGACAATATGCTCAGTTTTATGGTGGACAACAAAATCATCAACTATTATGAGCAAACCCGCTTCATTGCTTCTAAAAAAGAAGAGTTAGATGAATTGTATTTCAAAGAAATGATGCACCTCGCAGCAGCAGATTCAGCTCGTCGCAACCTAGAAGCACAGTTGGGCAATCGGGCAAGCCTACCAAAAATCAATGAAAACATCGCGCGGCAACGGCAATCACTTACTTCAATATCTTCGCGTTTGGCTAACCTTGAGATTGGCTCGCTTGACGACAGTACCAAACAAATAGATACTAAAACAGTCAGACTCCTTCAAAATCAAGCAGAAAAGCTCAAAGCCGATTTGCGCCGCAGTGCCGAATCTATTTTTGGTGTCGAACGCACACCCGAAGGTGTTGAGGTTAAAAACATCCTTGCACAGTGGCTCAATCAATGGATTGATGTTGAGCAAGGCTTGGCACGCATGACCGTTTTTAGAGAAAGAAAAGCTGAATTTGACCGTATTTATAGCAAATTTGCTCCTTGGGGTTCAAAAATCAAACGTTTAGAGCGTGAAATTGATGTGGCAGAAAAAGCCTACCTCGAAAACTTGCACAGTACCAACGTCGTACGTATGCACAAGCTGAATACGATGATGTCTGGCAAAGTGCGTATCGTTGACCCACCGCATTATTCTGACAAGCCCAATCCCTCTAAACGCTCGACGCTCCTTATTTTGTCTGTTGTCGTCGGTCTCGTTTTGCCATTGGCTTTGTTGATTGCCCTCGAAATGCTCGATGCGACCTTGCGAACACCTGAAAATGCAGGGGCGATAACGGGTATGCAGATGTTCACAGCCCTCCCAAAACTACCTAAAAACTGGGCAAAACACCCTATTATTAGGTTTGATATGGTCGTTGCAAGGGGCATTGAACAACTTTTACAACACTTGAAAATTGATTTACAATTGCATACCCGTACTGTCCTCGCACGCATTGCTATTTTGAGTACCAATGACGGAGATGGGAAAACCTCTGTTGGTAAACAGGCTGTTGCAATGTTGCGCACTTATGGTCACAGGGTGTTATACATTCGCCCAGATGATAATCCACATGAAGACGAACAAAGCCACGAAGACAATAAGTTTTATAAAGTTGATTTTTCACTCATAGACAAGGAAGATGAAGCCGATTTACTTGAAGGAGAAGACATTGTTTGGCATCACTACAACTATATCATCACGGAAATACCGTCACTCATTGACGGCAATTATCCTGCAAGGTTGTTTAGCCAAATAGATGTGGCATTGCTGGTTTGTCGTGCTAATCGTTCATGGTTGCCAGCCGATAAACGAGCAATTGAGACCATCAATAAGTTCCTAAAACGCCCTTGCCGCCTTGTTTTGAATGCGGTGCGTATTGATTTACTCGAAGACAGTATTGGCGAAATTCCACGTCAACGTAGCCCGATTCGACGTAAACTCAAACGGCTTATGAAGCGAAACTGGTCAGGAAGCTAAAGATTTCCAAAGAATAACAATTAATTATAGTTAACAAATATTTAAATATCAAAAACTTTAACAAAATGACTTTATCAGTAGAACTAATGGACAATAGTTTGTCTTATGCCGAAAACAATTTCCTAAACGACTCTGCTCGCCATTTGCAAGTGGACAAAGACTTCATCCGTCAACACTTCAATTTAGATGGAAAACGAGTCCTTGACTTCGGTTCAGGTATGGGCGGTATGAGTCTTTGGTATGCCAAAAACTGGAAATGTTCGGTCAAAGGGGTTGACATTGATGGTTTTCATGTCAACGTAGCAAATCACCTCAAACAAAAGCATGGTGTCACCAATGTCACATTCGAAAAACGCGACATTACGACCGACAAACTACCCCCTCAGTATGAAGGCTCTTTTGACGCTATTTTTATGAATGATGTCGCTGAGCACATTCCTTTTCCTATTTTAGAAAACATTTTTGCAGAATTCCATCGCCTTTTAAGCCCAAAAGGACGCATTTTCGTCAGCTATCCGCCTTGGCAAAGTCCTTATGCGTCGCACGTTGTCCGTGTCACAGGGCTGCCGTGGTGTCAGTTTTTACCGCAAAAAATGTTGTTGAAATGGATTGAAAAAAAGAATGAAAAAATAAGCGGTGAGCATGAAAGTGACTTAATCGAAGCCTATAACGGCTTAAATCGCTTGACACACAGCAATTTTTCACCCATTTTGGAAAGAACAGGTTTTAAAATCAACACCCGTTTGAGCCACAGTTTGCTCAAAAGACTGCCAATACTGAGGGGTCTCAATACACGTATTTTTCCTTTAAGTTTTTTGATTTCTAAAGAAATTCTCATCCTTGAAAAAATATGATAGAACAAAAAAAAGACATTGTCTGCGTTGCTTTTCCTGCTTGGCGAGGCAATTATTTGAAGTCAACGGTACAACTGATGACCGAGCTCGCGCTGCTCGGTCATCGTATCTTGTATGTAAATTACGCCTTTACTTGGAAGGATTTTATCCTAAGTTGGTTTGGTAAAGGCTATATATCGTGGAAACGTTTGTCGGGCGTAAAACCCCGATTGAGTGTAATGCCCCTTGAAAATGGGGCAGAAATCCACCTTTTGACTTTACCCCCCATCCTCCCGATTAATTTTTTGAAAAACCCTAAAGTTTACGATGCAGTTAATCGTATAAATGTTTTTTTCATAAAAAGAACCATTCTAAAAGCCATGAAAACCACCGGTATGACATCACCGACGGTCGTTAATGCTTTCAATCCTTGCTTCGGAAATTCGTTGGCAGGCAAATTAAATAGCTCAAAACTTATTTATTATTGCTACGACGATATTGGATCCGCAAGGTGGGCAAGTCGGCATGGCAAGCGATTGGAAGATGAATTTTTGAAAAAAGTAGATACGGTCATTGTCACTTCACAGGGTTTATTAGAAAAAAAATCCAAGGAGAATCCAAATTGTTTTTTAATTAAAAATGGCGTTAACTACGCCCTTTTCAGTCAAAAACCACATGTTCTGCCTGTTGTTGAACTCGAAGTAAGCAAAAAAATCATCGGTTATCTCGGGTCTGTTGACGAAAGGATGAACTACGATTTGCTCGAAAAACTCATTGCTATAACCCCTCAGTATAACTATGTTTTTGTCGGGCGAGTGACTCAATCGGCTTACGAAAAACGGTTGTCTGTCTTTCCAAATGTGAATATTGTCGGCTCACAGCCGCCTGCGACGTTACCCGCATGGGTGCAAAAATTCGATGTCTGTTTGATTCCTTTTGTCAAAAATGAGTTGACAAAAGGCATTTATCCATTAAAAATCAATGAATATTTAGCAGCTGGAAAACCTGTTGTAGCAACTCGTTTTGCAGATTTAAGCGATTTTGAATCCGTCGTTCACATTGCCGATGATGATAATGCCTTTTTGCAATTAGCTCAAGGAGACTATTCAAACACCGATTCAGCACGGCTCAAACATTTCGCTTCGCAAAACTCATGGACTGCTCGCAGTAAAGAGTTTTCAAAATTGCTATAAATAAAGAGCCAAATGAGTTAGAAATTAAAGACCACACCCAAAATATTGTTAATCTCAAAATACTTTTCTCCCTAAACAGCCCTTGTTTAGCTCACCATATTTTCCAAAAAAAATGCAACTTTGCCGAATATAACCTTAGATTTATCGGTAATTTCCCAATCCACTGAACTTCTGACCCTATTTTTTATCTTATTCTATTATCTAATCGAAACGTAACGAAAAATTATGAATGATTTATGGTCAAAATTTAAAGGCGTTTTTATTCAACCAGATCCAAACGCTGCGGTCAATCAACCTGTAAAAACAGCACAAAAAGCACCGCCAACAACTTCAAAGGACGATGTTAAAGCGACAGCTGCGCCTTCAAACAATCGGGATACCCCCTCAGTAAAACCGACCTTTTCGGCTCCTGTGGGCGATGGAACCGTCAACGAAAAATTTATGCAAGCCTTGTTTGGAGCGATGGAAGCTGCGAACTTAGACGGATTAGATTATTTTGAGTTCAAACAATCACTTCAAAATTTGGCAAATATGCCGATGGACGAAGCGACTCGTTATAAATCGGCTTTCGCCATGGCTTCGACGATGGGCGCAACGCCGAACAAATTGGTAAATTCAGCTTTGCATTATCTCGAAATTTTAAAAACCGAGAACACGAAATTTTTACAAGCAGCTGAAAATCAACGTGTTGCACAAGTAGGTAATAAACAAGGACAAGTCGAAAACCTTGAAGCGGTGATGCAACAAAAAGCAGAACAGATTAAAAAACTGACCGATGAAATCGCACAACATCGTCAAGATGTAACAAAATTGAAAGAAGACATTGCACAATCAACGGTCAAAGTGGAACAAACACAAAAAGATTTTGGCGCAACCTATCAGTCACTTGTAGGACAGATTGAACAGGACGTTACAAATATGAAAAATTATTTAACATAAAAATATTAATCAAATTTTTAAATTATAAAACAATGATAAAGGACTTTTTAGATAATATTATTCAAGTATTACGAGGTAAAAACGGAAATATTTTTCTCATCGTTGGCGCTGTTATTTTAGTACTTTTTGTCCTCCGCATCTTAGGACCGCTTTTATGGTTACTCATTGTCGGCGGTTTAGTCTATTTCGTTTTTAAATATTTAGAAAATAAAAATAAGGTTGGTCAAGGAAATGATGAATTATAATTGATGAATGATGAATTTGCAAAATTCAGTTTGACAATTTAGTATTTCCTTATTCAGACACATTCACGCCATTCCGCAAGTTTGAAAGTTGCGGAATGGTTTTATGATTTAAATTTTCATCTAAAAACACATAAAAATGATACGTTTCCTATCCATTCTTCTTGTTTTTTCTACAACATTGTTTGTTAGTTGCGGCGATGGTAACGAAAATGACGACAAAGTGGAAACAAAAGACATTTCGCACAATGGCTCAATTGAAAGCCAATTGACAACCGAACACCTGCCCGACAACCGCGATGTATTGGTGACAACGCATAAAGTTTGGAACAACGGTGTCGTAGTCAGTGAAGTACGCCACGCTGATACGATTCCGGCTCTCGGCACTGCCAATATCCAAGCTGCCGATGCACAAGGCAATGCAACGACGGCGACGGGTCAAAAAGATTATGAATTTTATATCACAGTTAAATAAATCTAAGGCACCATGAAAAAATCGAAATTAGTCAGTCTCGTCCTCATCACAGCCGCCTTAGCTTCATGTAACAAAACAGAAAGCCCGCAAGGTGCGAGCGGTGATTGGGATGCCAAAACAGACAAAAAAGTCTATATGCGTTCCGACACAACTGCACATTATACACGCACACATCACCACGGCATAGGCACTGCCTTATTGTGGTATTATGCTTTCCGACCTTATGGTTCGTCAGGCTACGGAGGTGGCTACAACCGCACAGGTTTTTACTCGCGAGGCTTGAGCAAAAGCTCAAATGTAGGGTCAAATGCCGTAAAATCAACGATTTCAAGAGGTGGTTTCGGAGGTCGTGCATTTAGTCGGTCATCTTCTACATAAGGTAGCAACGAAATCAAGTCGGCGTGACCGACGGACAGGTTTGGAAAATGAGTTAAATAGGATAAAAAACAGACTTTGTCGTTGGTCATTAAGTCCTTCGTTATTTCACAATTCCTTAAGTCACAATTATTAAAAGAAAAAATTATTCTTTTTATTTAAAGACAGTAGTTTAATCAAAAAGTCTAATTTTGTAAAAAATATCTCATCATATCACTACAAAATCACCGATCACAATGATTAGAAGTCTGTTAAAATTAGCCTTTATTGCCATTATTTGTATAGTTGTGTACAACCGATTTTTCGGTTCAGATACTGAACAGGAACAATCGAAACGCATATTCAAGGGCGTTGGCAGTGTATTCACAGAAGTACGTTCTTTGGCGAGTTCCGAAAAAGATAAATTCGATGCAGGCAAGTACGATGTGGCGTTAAGTAAAATGCAAAATGTCATAGAACGCTTGAAAAATCATGCAGATGACAAAAATGACAGTCAACTCAATCGTCAAATTGCCGACCTTGAACGTCGTAAAGCAAAACTACAACATGAAGTAGATGCTGCACCACCTACGGATACAGGTTACCAAAAGACTGCCGATAAGGTCAAAAAGTATGGTGATATGGCTAAACAAATGGAAAGCCTGACCAATGATATTCAAAAACTTGTGAACCAAGTTGCGCCTGAACATGAGCAATAGTTATTAGGGATTGGTTATTGGGGATTGGTTATTCGGAAACCAATAACCAATCCCTAATAACCAATCCCTAATAACCAATAACCAGCATAAAAAATCCTTCTTGAAACTGTTTCGGGAAGGATTTTTTGATTTTTGTCAAATTTTACATAAAAATACTGAGGGGGGTGTTAACTTTCCGAAAATTTTGTTAGAAATCAATTTATTAAAATAATATAAACAACTAAGTATGAAAAGAGGAATTTTTGTAAGTTTTTTATTAATTGTAAATTTTACACTTAACTATGCTCAAACAAAACGGGTTTTAGTGTTTTCAAAAACAGCAGGTTTTCACCATGCTTCAATCAAGGAAGGAACTCAATTCCTAATGGACTGGGGTAAGAAGGAAAATGTCGCTATGGATACAACGACGAATGCCAATAATTTCACAGATGACAATTTAAAGCAGTACAATGCGGTCGTTTTTTTAAACACAACTGGTGATGTCCTCAATCCATCTCAACAGATATATTTTGAACGTTATATCCAAGCGGGTGGTGGGTATGTGGGTATTCATGCAGCGTCAGATACTGAATATGACTGGCCGTGGTATAATGGTTTGATGGGTGGTTTTTTCGATGGACATCCAGGTAAACCAAATGTTCAAACAGGTAAAATGACTGTTGTTGACAAAACACATCCTTCGACGGCGCATTTGCCAGAGACATTTGACAAAAAAGATGAGTTTTACAGCTTTAAATCTTTGAGAAAGGACATACTTCATTTTCTCATTACTGTTGATGAAAAAACCTATACAGAGGGTAAAATGGGCGATTTTCACCCTATGTCTTGGTATCATAAATACGACGGAGGCAAAGCATTTTATACAAATTTTGGGCACACACCCGAAACATTTACTTCCGAACCTGCCATTATGACGCACATTACTGAGGGGTTGAAATATGCGATGGCTGAAAAATTGGACTATTCAAAAGCACATTCCCTTGCTCCGCCCGAAGAGAATCGTTTTGAAAGAACAACTTTAATCAATAATCTGGACGAACCGACGGAATTGGCGACGATACCAAACGGTAAGGTTATTTTTATTGAAAGAAAAGGAAAAATAAAAGTTTATAATCCAGTAACAGGCACTGTTAAAGAAGCTGGACAAATGCCCGTTTATACCAAATTTGAATACGGTTTGATGGGTGTCGGTGTTGACCCAAATTTTTTGAAAAACAATTGGGTTTACTTCTATTATACGCCTAATGAGACGCGGGAAGACACAAAAGACCAGTTTTTGTCGCGTTTTACCTACGATAATGAACGAGATACGGTATTGATGAATACTGAAAAAGTCATGTTGCGCATCCCTGTCAAACGGGTTGAATGTTGTCATACAGGCGGCTCGATTGATTTTGACAAAGACGGCAATTTGTATCTTTCAAGCGGTGATGACACCAACCCTTTTGCTTCTGACGGTTATGCACCAATTGATTTTCAACCGAATCGGGAAGGCTGGGATGCCTTGCGTTCATCGGGCAATACCAATGATTTAAGAGGTAAGATATTGAAAATCAAGCCCATAGACAATGGTTCTTATACTATTCCCAAAGGCAATCTTTTCCCAGAAGGCATGCCAAATGCACGCCCAGAAATCTATGTCATGGGCTGCCGCAATCCCTACCGCATCGCCGTTGACAAACGAACAAGCTACCTTTATTGGGGTGATGTGGGTCCTGATGCAGGTAAAGCCAATAAGGAGAGAGGTCCAGACGGCATTGTAGAGTTCAACCAAGCCCGCAAGCCTGGTTTTTATGGTTGGCCTATTTTTACGGGCAATAATTTCGCCTACAATCACTATGATTTTGTAGCCCAAAAATCGGGTGAAAAGTATGATGCTAAGAAGCCGATTAATGATTCGCCAAACAATACAGGTCTAAAAGAACTACCGCCCGCTACGCCCGCTTGGATTTATTATGGCTATGGCGCATCGAAAGAATTCCCTTGGGTTGCCACAGGAGGCGCAAATCCAATGGGTGGTCCTGTTTATTATTCAGATGATTATCCTGATAACAAGGACAAATTGCCTAAATATTTAGACGGCAAATTTTTCGCTTACGAATGGATGCGCGACTGGATTTACTTGGTTTCGATGGATAAACAAGGCAATTACTTGGGCGCAGAACCTTTTATGCCCAACACGAAGTTCTATCACCCGATGGATATGGCTATGGCAAGCGACGGAACGTTGTTCGTCTTGGATTATGGTATGCAGTGGTTTGCACAAAATGAAGAGGCGACTTTGTCGCGTATTACCTTCAACGCGGGCAATCGCAAGCCTTTGGTAAAAATGAAAGCCGATAAAAAAGCAGGAGCAAAACCACTAAAAGTTCAATTTTCATCTGAAGGAACGATGGATTATGACGGCGATGCACTCACTTATTCATGGAATTTTGGCGAAGGCATACCCCTCAGTAATTTGCCGAATCCGAAGATAAAATTTAGAAAAGCAGGGGAATACAATGCTGTTTTGACTGTTACAGATGTCGCGGGCAACAAAAGTACATCAAGTACAATCATCAAAGTAGGTAATGCCGAACCCGAAGTGAAAATTGCCATTAATGGCAATAAATCCTTCTTTTTTGACAATAAAATCAATTATTCTGTCGCAGTAAAAGACAAAGAGGACGGTAAAATTGGCAAAGGCATAATGCCTGAAGACGTGGTTGTTAACATCAATTACCTTGAAGGTTATGACAAAACGATGTTGGAACAAGGGCATAAATCGAATGTCGGCTTAGCCTTAGGCAAACGTTTGATTGATTTGTCGGATTGTAAGTCATGTCATTTTGCGGATAAGAAAAACATCGGGCCTTCGTATATGGATATTGCTAAAAAGTACCCGACGAATAGCGGTAATATCAGAAAATTAGCAGAAAAAATCATTCAAGGCGGCGGCGGCGTTTGGGGTGAACAAGCGATGGCAGCGCATCCGCAAATTTCAGATGGCGATGCCAAAACGATTGCAGAATACATTTTGTCCTTGAAAGATGCGAAAAAAGCATCATTACCGCTACAAAACAGTTATGAAGCCACAGCACATAACGGTAAAAAAGACGGTGCGTATATCATTCAAGCGACTTACAGCGACAAAGGTTATAAAGAAATGGGTTCTTTGACAACAACTGATTTACTCGTGTTGCGCAGCCCCAAAATCAAAGCCGTTTCTTATGACGATGCCAATGCTTTCAGCAAATTCACGGTTGAACAACTGGGCGGCGAGGTGGCTATCGCATCGGCTGACAATGCGTATATTGCCTTTAAAGAGATTGACCTTACAGGCATTCAGTCCATGACAATCGGTGCATTTTCGCAAAAAGCGAATACTGTGGGGGGTAAAATTGAAATACATATTGGAAGCCCGACTGGTGACCTTTTGGGCAGTGGTGACGTGCCCGCCGATAACTTCGCACCTTTGAAAATTGTGTTGAATAAACCGCCGAAAGCACCGATGCCGACAACATTGTTTATCGTTTGTAAAAATCCTAAAAACGATGGCAAGCCGCTTTTTGCTTTAAGTAGCATTGAGTTTTTAGATAAATAAATCGAGGAAAGGGCGTATAAAGACAAAGGATTTTAAGATAAAAAGCTATTGCAACTTATTTGACTATCATTAATTTGCAAAAGTCTTTTACCTTAAAATCCTTTGTCTTTGTACTTAATTTGTATTTTTACCCAAAATGTAGGACTCATATCAACTCAAAAACAAGTTTATGAAAATAATGCCTTTCCGCGCTGTTGCGCCAAACTTAGACAAAGTACCACACTCCAACGATTTTTTTGACACCGTCAAATATCGTTATCACGAATATGCTGCCGAAGGCTTATTCCTGCCGACCGAAGACGAAGCCATGTATATTTATCAAATCAAGAGCCCTGATGGTCAAAAAAGAAATGGCTTAGTCGTAGCGACAGACATTGAAGAATACTTTAAAGGAACGATGAAGCAGCATGAAAAAACCATCGAGACAAATGAAGTACTTCAATCAGAATTGTTGCAAACACGCGGGGCAGCGATAAAACCCGTTTTACTAACTTATCCACCCATTTCTGAACTCAACAAATTGATAAGCAATTATATAGAAACACATAAAAAGTTCTATGTCATTGAATTAGATACGGAAAAGCATCGTTTTTGGAAAATTACTGAGGGGGGGGTAATTGACCAAATTCAACACATTTTTGCAGAAAAAATACCTCATGCTTATATTGCTGATGGGCATCATCGATCCGCCAGTTTTGCGGCACGACATAAAAAGTCGCCAAATGACAAAACAAGCAAAATGTTGACCGCTTACTTTCCTGAGAATACCTTGAAAATTGGTTCTTTTCACCGCGTTGTGAAAGACTTGAATGGCTTGACAGCCGATGATTTTTTGGAAAAACTAAGGACGGAGTTTAAAATACGGGTACTTAGAGCCGCGACTTTGCCCTATTCCAAGTTTGAAATAACCATGTTTTTAGAGGATAAATGGTTTCAATTGTATTGGAGAAAAGAAATTTTGAAACATTACGCAGAAGAATCACCCGAAGGTTTTGTGCTACTCGATGTTGATTTGCTCAATGAAAAAATAATAAAACCTGTTTTAGGCATTACAAACATCAAAACAGACCCTCGTTTGAAGTATATTGATGGTCAACAAGAGTTTGAAAAATTGACAAATGCCGTGAGTACTGAGGGGGTCGGTTTCTGTCTTTTCCCTGTTGAGTTAGACGACTTAAAAGCCATTGTGGATAGAGAAGGCACGATGCCGCCAAAATCTACATTCTTCGAACCGCGCATGAAAAATGGGCTTTTAGTTTATGAGATTTAAGGGCGAATCTATTGGTAAATAACTTCGTTTAAACTCGTTAAAATGAATCATCCCGAACTTACAAACAAGGTAAGTTCGGGATGATTCATTTTAATACTACAATCAAACAAGCCTTAAAACATCGTCGGTACATTACCCAAAACAACTTGCCATAAGAGTGTGACTGCTGTTAAGAAAGGGTATAAAAATTTCCGACAAAAAAATTTCACGTTTTTGCGTTGGAAATTAAACCCTACCAACTCAAAAATTTGAGCATAAAATGTCATATTATCGTCTTCCCCAAGCGAATGTCCTTTGTTGACTAAACAGCGATTAAACACTAAAAACTGCAACATCACTGCCCAATAGACTGGTAAAAGATAATACCAAGAGAACATAAAAGGTGCGAACCATGACAAAACGGTGATGAACAGGTGAAACCAAAACATCAAACCAAAAGAACCATTAAAAACTGTCTTAAAATCCATTATTTACTTTTTGCCCACAAAATAAGACAATATTTTATTTTAGTATAGCTGTATGGTCAAATTGTTCAATTGCTGCAAAAAAAAGAACAATACAACGCTATAACAATCAACAATTTAACTATTAAAGGCAATATCCAACACCTGCGTCATGCGGTCAACATAGTGAAATGTCAGACCTTCGAGGTAGGTTTGATTGATTTCTTCAATGTCTTTTCGGTTGTCTTTACACAGAATTATCTCTTTGCAACCCGCCCGTTTTGCTGCCAATATTTTTTCTTTGATGCCGCCCACAGGTAACACTTTGCCACGCAATGTAATTTCCCCCGTCATCGCCAAATGTGCTTTAATCGGTTGTTTTTTAAACGCAGAAGCCAAAGCTGTCATCATCGTCACACCCGCCGAAGGACCATCTTTCGGAATGCCGCCTTCTGGAACGTGCACATGGATGTCATTTTCTTCAAATACTGAGGGGTCTAAACCCAACTCTTCGGCATGACTTTTTAGGAAACTCAAAGCGGTTGAAACCGATTCTTTCATCACATCGCCCAAATTGCCCGTCAAAATCATGTTGCCTTTTCCTTTGGAAAGCGAGACTTCAATAAACAAAATATCGCCGCCCACCGATGTCCAAGCCAAACCAATAGCTACGCCTGGAATTTGATCTTTTTCATAAAAATCATTAGAAAAACGTGGCGCACCCAATATATCCTTCAAATCTTCGACAGTTACTGAGGGGTTATAATTTTCAGACATCGCCACCTTTTTAGCCAAGCTGCGCATCAAGGCAGCCATTTGACGGTCAAGTGAGCGCACACCTGATTCGCGGGTATAATCTTGAATAATACGCTCAATGACTTCCGCTGACAGTTTTACATCTTTAACCTTTAAACCATGTTCTTTGCGTTGTTCTGGAATAAGGTGTTGCTTTGCAATTTCAACTTTTTCCTCAATCGAATAACCGCTGATGCGGATAATTTCCATACGGTCGAGCAAGGCAGGCTGTATGTTTTCCAAAGAATTAGAGGTGGCAATGAACATGACTTTTGACAAATCATACTCTAATTCAAGGTAATTGTCATAAAAAGTCGTGTTTTGTTCGGGGTCAAGCACTTCCAAAAGCGCACTTGAAGGGTCGCCTCTGAAACTGGCTCCGACTTTATCAATCTCATCGAGAATAAACAATGGATTGCTCGAACCCGCCTTTTTCATGCTTTGAAGAATACGCCCGGGCATCGCACCAATGTAGGTTTTGCGGTGTCCACGAATTTCAGATTCATCGTGCAAACCACCCAACGACATACGTATATACTTACGCCCAACAGCATCAGCCACCGACTTGCCCAACGAAGTTTTACCAACGCCCGGAGGACCTGTCAACAACAAAATCGGAGCTTTCATATCGCCTTTAAGCTTCAAAACGGCTAAGTGTTCGAGTATGCGTTCTTTCACATCTTCAAGCCCATAATGGTCAGCGTCCAATTTCTTTTTAACCTTTTTGAGGTCAAAATTGTCTTTTGTGAACTCATTCCAAGGCAAATCGAGCATTGTTTCAAGATAATTCAACAAAATCGAGTATTCTGGTGCTTGATGCGGCATCCGTTTCACCTTTGCCCATTCCTTTTCAAAATGCTTTTGAACTTCGATTGACCAGTCTTTTTTGCGCGCGCGGTCTGCCAATTTCATCAAGTCTTCTTCCTGCGGATTGCCGCCCAATTCATCTTGAATCGTTTTCAGTTGTTGGCTCAAAAAATAGTCACGTTGTTGTTTATCCAACTCCACTCTCACCTTCGACTCAATTTCTCCTTTCAATTCCAATAGCTGCAATTCGCTGTCCATGTGCAGCAAAATCGTTTCCGCTTTCAGCGAAAGGCTATTGATTTCAAGGATACTTTGCTTGATAGAAGGCTTCAAATTCATATTTGAAGCAATGAAATTGAGCAAAAACACATCGTTTGTAATGTTTTTCAACATCACTTGTGCTTCGTTTGGAATGTTTGGCGAGAGGTCAATGATTTGACCTGACTTGTCCCGAATCGTTTCAGTGAGGGCTTCAAACTCACGTTCATCACGTGGTTCAACATAATCAATCGTTCGTGTATCGCCTTGTAAAAACGGTTCATCGTTAATCATTTCGATAAGTTCAATCCGTTTCCGACCTTGCAAAATCGCTGTTGTAGAACCATCAGGCATCTTCAACAAGCGCAAAATGCGGGCAACCGTACCAATTTTGTAGAGATTATCCGTAGAAATGCTGTCCGATTCCTCATCGCGTTGTGACAAAACCGCAATCATTTTGTGCGTTTCATGTGCTTTCTGAACCGCTCGAATAGATTTTTCACGTCCAATCGTAATCGGAATGACAACTCCGGGAAACAAAACCGTATTTTTCAAGGGTAAAATCGGCAATAATTCAGGAAAAAACTCTCCTTTTTGAGGGTCTTCTGATTCGTCAATAGCCATTATCGGCATGAAATCAGCATCATCGTCTTCAATCGGCGTAAGTCTCGATATATTTTCAAACATATTTAATGTGTTGTTGTATTGTTAATTGCTTTTAGGTTATATTGTTAAATGGCTGTATTCTCACAACAATTTAAACAATACAACCATTTAACCATAAAGCTATGTCAAAATGACAGTAAACGTTTTTACAAGAGGTACGTTTCCTTTGGTCAACTATTGTACCACCTTCAAATGTATGACAAAAAGGCAGATAAAAACCTTATTTTCAAAACAAACTCCATTTAGCACCCCTCAGTATAAAACGCATTTTTTTCGTAAATTCGCTGCAAATTAAAGAAGAAATGAAAAGAATAACATCATTTATGCTCTTAGTCTTTTTCTTAACACATTGTTTTGGGCAAATAACCATTTCCAACAACTATTTCCCTAATGCAGGAGACTCGCTTGTAACAGCTAACGCAACAGGTCAAACAATTCGCAATATTGTTATATCAAAGGCGACTACGACTGCCCAAAGTTGGGATTACAGCTTTTTAAGAGCCATAACACCTACAACCCGCAACGTTGACCGCTTCCGTGCCTTAAATCCAGTTGCAGATTCAACGATTTTAAAAGAATTTCCTTCAGCAACGACTGTTATCTCTGATACCACAGGTCAAATCGCTGTTTATCGCCGTTCCGCAACTCGATTCGATTTATTGGGCTTTTTTAATGCCAATTTAGGCATTTTACCCATTGGCATACGTCCAAAATTCGACCCGCCATCGCTTGAAAGACGTGCACCTTTGACATTTAACTCAACAAATAATAATAAAACAGGTTTTAATATCGTGGTTCCGACTAACATTATTCCTGATACAATTTTGTCGTTACTTCCTGTTCGTCCCGATTCCTTGCGCATTCGTTTTGTGACCAACCGACAAGACAAAGTAGATGCTTTTGGAAAAATCCGCATCCCAGGTTCTGCAGATTTGGACTGCCTTCGTGAACGCCGTTACGAAATCACAGAAACGCATATTGATGCTAAAAGCAATAGTTTTCCGATATGGATTGATATCACAACGTTGATTCCCACAGGCAATTTTAGGACAAAGGACACGACCCTCGTCTTTCATTTTTGGTCAGATTTGTACAAAGAACCGCTTCTGACGATTCGTTCCAACAATGATTCAACAGCCACGTCTGCCACCTATAAATGGTTGCCTATCAATACATCAACAATTGACCCCCTCAGTAAAACGACGGCTGTTTTGTATCCAAACCCTACAAAAAATGCTATAAATGCCTGTTTTGAAGGCTTGAATGAAGGCAACTATCTTTTAACCATTGTGGACAATTTAGGACGTATTGTTTTTAATCAAAACATAAAAAATGCAGAAAAAGCGGTTTCTTTAAGGATAGAAACAAACGATTGGACAACAGGTCTTTATTTTTTGAATTTATATTCAGAGACAGGAAAGGGTATTGTTTTGAGGAAAACTTTTATGGTTGGGGAATGAGTTTTTCTTGATGATAAACATTGAGTTTTTGAATAATTTGCTCCAATTGATTGGATGAAAAGTCTGGTGTATCTGTCATTATTTAAAAGAGTTGTCACTACAATTCATTGAATTTCAATCTAATACGGACGTTTACGAGGGTCTTGTCTCGTGTCCCAAAAATCAATAATTATCAAAGTTGTTCCGTGCATACGGTAATACATTTGGCGGTGTTTGTCAATTTTCAAAATCATAACCGTTTTAGCTTTTGCAGATTTACGACCTACGGTCAATCCTTTTACAATCATTTCAATACGGTCATAAACGAGATTAGCAAAGTTTTCAGCGGCTCGTGAAGAAAATTTCTCTTGCAAATAATCTGTTACTTCGTCAAATCTTTTATTTGCAGCGTCATTCCATTTTATTTTCTTAACCATTTGGCATGTTTTTGTTTCATAATCTCATGGTCAATTAAGTTTTCTGGATTATAACTTTCCTCGATTGATTTGGTCAATCGCACTTGTTGCTCAATAGGCAAGTCATCCCACCAATCGTTTTCATCATCGAAATTATTTTCGGTAATAATCTTTTTATAAGCCTCAATCATTCGAGCCAATAATCTTTGGTCATTGACTTGCGCAATGAGGTCGTGAAGGCTGCCTTTTAATTCTAAGGTATTCATTTTCAATGTTTTTTGTTAATAAATAACAGATTTTAAAAAGTATTTCGATGGTCATAAATGACATTTTATATCGAATAACAAAAGTAAGTGTTTATTTTTTGAAAACAAAAAGGCGATAAGATTCTGTGAGGATTCTTATCGCCTTTGTATCTAAAACGCTTAAATGTCAAGCAAATTAATGCAAAAAGTGGCGTACACCCGTCATAACCATCGCCACACCATTGGCATTGCAATAGTCAATCGAGTCTTGGTCTTTCACTGAACCACCTGGCTGAATGACTGCCGTGATACCCGCTTTTTCCGCAATCTCAACGCAATCGGGGAAAGGGAAAAACGCTTCCGAAGCCATCGCCGCACCTTGGACATCAAAACCCAAATGTTCGGCTTTTGCTAAGGCATGTTGCAAGGCATCTACACGGCTCGTTTGTCCACAACCCATTGTGATTAATTGACGATTTTTAACAATTGCTATACCATTGGATTTCAAATGTTTAACGCAGATATTGGCGTACAATAAGTCTTCAATTTCCTGTTCTGTTGGACGTTTTGACGTAACAAATGTCAAGTCTTTCGCTGTCTCTGTTCTCAAATCAGCATCTTGTTGAATAACGCCGTTCAAAAGGCTTTTGAAAACCTTTTCGCCTTGATAGAAGTCCTTGATTTTCAACAAAATACGTTGTTTCTTACCCCTCAGTATAGCGAGCGCATCGGGCGCAAAATCGGGTGCAATCAACACTTCGTAGAATAATTTATTGATTTCATTCGCCGTCGCTGCATCAACCGTCGAATTACAAATCAAAATGCCGCCAAATGCTGAAATCGGGTCAGAAGCCAAAGCCGCCGTCCATGCTTCAAGTATCGTGTTTTTAGTCGCAACACCGCAAGCGTTTGTATGTTTCAAAATGGCAAAAGTCGGTTTGTCATCCTTAAATTCACGCATCAAACGAACCGCCGCATCTACGTCCACTAAGTTATTGTAACTCAATGCTTTACCATTCAATGTTTCAAATAAATCTGTCAAATTGCCAAAGAAAACAGCCGATTGATGCGGGTTTTCACCATAACGCAAAGGCGAGTTGTGTTGAATTGAGTGTTTGAAAAGGCTGTTTGAAGTCAAAGATTCAGGTTTCAAAGAGCCTTCGCTGATGAAATCAGGCATACTTTCCGCAGCATTTTGTTGTTCTAAAAACCACTTGAAAATAGCCGTATCGTAGTGACTTGACACATTAAACGCTTTCATTGCAAAATGACGACGTTCATCAAGTTTTGTAAAACCATTTTTTTCTTGCAACAATTGTAGGAAAAAAGCATAGTCATCTTTGCTTGGAATGACGACCACATCTTGGAAATTTTTGGCTGCCGCACGAATTAACGAAATGCCACCAATGTCAACTTTTTCAATAATATCCTCCGCATTTGTCGTTTTTTGAAGCGTTTCTTCAAACGGATAAAGGTCAACAATAACGAGGTCAATTTCTGGAATATCAAATTTTTCAAGCTGTGCCGCATGATTCGCTTCACGACGTGCCAAAATGCCACCAAATACTTTTGGGTGCAACGTTTTAACCCGTCCATCAAGGATTGACGGATATGTCGTCAAGTCTTCAACAGCTTCGCAAGCCACACCAAGACTTTCGATAAACGCCTGTGTGCCGCCTGTTGAGTAAATTTTAACCTTCAAACGGGCAAGTTCTTTGATGATTTCATCGAGACCATCTTTATAAAAAACGGAAATCAGCGCGGACTTAATTTTCTTTTTATACATGAATCAGAAAAGTGTATGATTTTATAAATGTTTGATTATCAATTTTTTGTCTAAAAAAAAGGGCGGTCGTATTAAGGGGGGTGCTTTTTGCAGGCGCAAAGGTATAAAATTTGTAACGCCAACTTACAGTTGGTCAGGAAATTGTTGCGTTGTGTGCGCCAACTGGAAGTTAGCGTTACTTAAACCCAATGCGGACACGAGGTCTCTCTTCTTTTTCAGCCGACAGTTGGTTAAAGGCTTCAAACAAGGTTTCAATAGCTGTTCCATGTTCTTCTAATTTTGCTTCAAAAGACTGTAGTTTGTCTGCCAACTCTTTGCTATTCGAAATCCATTGGCGCATTTTGACAAATATCCGCATAATAGCAATATTGACATTTATCGCTTTTGCGTTGTTGATAACACTTGAAAGCATTGCTACACCTTGTTCTGTAAAAACCATCGGTGCATAGCGCAAACCCATTTTGTCTGCATTGGAGGTCACAATCTGTGACCTCCAATTGTTAAACTCCTCTTCTGAAAGTTCAAACATGAAGTCCAATGGGAATCGGTCAATGTTTCGTCGAACCGCTTGTTTTAAAACTTTGGTAGGTATGCCATAAAGACGTGCAATATCGCGGTCTAATATGACCTTTTCATTTCTAATCTTATAAATAGTTGTTGCTAAATAGTCCTCGGAAAGGATAAGTTCTGTCATCGTCATTTTGTTTTTTATAAACGATAAAAGCAATGTTTACATACTATTAGGTCTCTTCCGCATTTTAAGGAACCAAAAGTAAGGAGCAGGTTTTAACTTTACAAGCCTTTTTACTTGTTTTTAAAACATTTATTTTATAAAAATAAATAAATTGTTTTATAAAAAATTGCATTATCCGCACCAACTGCAAGTTGGCGTTACTGCAAAATAAGCACATCTTGAAAATCCTGAACATCACTTTCCCGCTTGCCCAAACGCCAAAAACCGTCTATTTTTTTCGCAATCGTCAAACCGCTATCGGCAATGATGCCTTCTAAAAAATCAGCGTCAAATGCCACATTTGCCGCTTTTACTTTATCATCCATCAAGGCATAATGACCGTAATCGTAGGGGAAATGAAAGTCCATTTTTGTTTTCAAAATAGCTCTTGTCGTTTTATCTAAAATAAAAAAAGTTGCTACACACGTACCGCCTTTAACCATAACACGTTGAATTTCAAACAAATACCGTTCTACTTCTTCAGGCAACATGTGTGTAAAAACAGATGTTAAAATAACAAAATCGAAGGAATTGTCTGGATATGGAAAGGTAAATTGTGCAGCGTTTTGACCATCATTTCTGTACAAATCATTTTCTAAGGGAACGTATTGAAATTGAAAATTGGGGTGCTGCGACGTTATGTTTTTAGTACACCAATCCACACCTAATTTTATAGCATCAAAACCATTATAAGTACCCCCCTCAGTATTTTTTACAAAAAAAGTCAATCCACGAGCGATACGTCCGATACCACTTCCAACGTCCAAAACCCGATGTGTTGGCTGTAAATCTGCTTGTTCAACAAAAAATTGTCGCCACCAATTCCCCGCTTTTACGAAGTTCCCCGAACCTGTGTATATCAAACCGCGTGGCGGTGTCATAGGTAGCCGTTTGCCCATTAAGGATTCCCAAAAGTCAATAGGGAAGTAAGCCAAACGCCTTGCGAGGAAGCGATACTGAGGGGGTAGTGCGTAATAGGTTTTTCTTAAAAAGGAGAGCATGGATTGTTTTTTTGCGGCAAAGGTCTATGTTTCACGTTGATTTTTTATCTAAAATACTGAGGGGTCTATTTTTTTTGTTTTACATTTGTCAAAAATTGTTTTAAAATATGAAAAAATTGTTTCTTCTCGACGGTCATGCCCTTGTATATCGGGCGCATTATGCTTTTATCACACGTCCTTTGATGAACTCAAAAGGGTGGAATGTGTCTTGTATTTCAGGTTTTACACGCGTTTTGTTGGATGTAATGAAGCGCGAACAGCCGACACACTTGGCAGTTTCGTTTGATTTGTCAGGTCCGACTTTTCGGCACGAAATGTTTGAAAATTATAAAGCGAATAGAGATAAACAACCCGAAGATATTTCCTTTGGGCTGCCGTGGATTATGAAAATACTGAGGGGTATGAATATCCCGATTGTCACTGCCGAAGGTTTTGAAGCCGATGATGTGATTGGCACATTGTCAAAACAGGCTGAACGTGAAGGCTATAAAGTCTATATGATGACTCCCGACAAGGACTACGGGCAGTTAGTATCTGAAAATATATTTATGTATAAACCTGCCAAAAACGGCAATGAAGCCGAAGTGTGGGGTGTCAAAGAAGTGTGCGAAAATTGGGGTATTGAACGCCCTGAACAAGTCATTGACATACTCGGTATGCAAGGCGATGCCGTGGATAACATTCCTGGATTGCCCGGTATTGGACCAAAAACGGCAGCGATTTTATTGGCAAAATACGGCTCGTTAGAAGAAGTCATTGCTCATGTAGACGAATTAAAAGGTAAGCAACAAGACACTATTAAAAACTTTGCAGAACAAGGGCTTTTGTCTAAAAAATTGGCTGCCATTGATTTAAACGTGCCGATTACTTTTAATGCAAGTGATTATAAGTTAACGGATTACAACAAAGAGGAATTAGGTGAAGTGTTTAAAGAGTTAGAATTCAAAACCATCGCTCGTGAAATTTTAGGCGCAGAAGACCATTCTATCGTTGAAGAAAAAAAGATAATTACGTCTGCGGCAAGTAAAATTGGTGTGCAATCTGACCTATTTGGTGCAATAACAGGCGGTGACCAACCTGCCGAAAACACCTTGACATTACAAGATGTGAGCTTTGCGGAAAGCCATATTGGCAACACTGAACACACCTATCATTTGATTGATACGCTTGAAAAACGGGCAGAATTGCTTCAGAAACTGATGAATGCGACGGTTGTTGCCTACGATTCTGAAACGACAAGTATTGATGCGAATGAAGCTGAATTGGTCGGCATGTCGTTTGCGGTCAAGGCACATGAGGCATATTATGTGCCTTTTCCAGCCGACCAAAAGGCGGCACAGGCGATGGTTGAGGAATTCAGACCGTTTTTTGAAAGCGCAAGTGTGAATAAGGTTGGACAAAATTTAAAATATGATTTGATTGTTTTGAAATGGTATAATGTCGAAGTGGCGGGTGTCTATTTTGATACAATGCTCGCGCATTACCTCATAGAACCCGATTTGCGGCACAATATGAATTATATGTCTGCAACGATTTTGAAATACGAACCTGTTTCGATTGAAACGCTGATTGGCAAAGGTAAAAACCAATTGTCTATGCGGGATATTAAGGTCGAAAAAGTGAAAGAATATGCTTCCGAAGATGCAGATATTACCTTCCAATTATATGAAAAATTGAAAGAAAATCTGTCAAATACTGAGGGGGTGCAAACATTGTTTGAAACCATCGAAATGCCGCTTGTTGACGTTTTAACAACCTTGGAATACAACGGCGTGCGGGTTGATGCCGACTATTTAAATAAATTTTCTGTTGAATTGGAATTGAAAATCAATGACTTAGAAAATAAAGTATATGAACTTGCGGGTGCACGTTTTAATATTGGCTCGCCTAAACAAGTAGGTAATATCCTTTTTGATGTCTTGAAAATTCCTTATCGGTGGAAAAAATCGAGTAAGTCAGGGCAGTATGTAACTGACGAAGATACGCTTTCTGAATTGGCTTTTAACTATCCGATTTGTCAAACGATTTTGGACTATCGGGGCTTGGCAAAACTGAAATCCACTTATGTTGATGCGTTGCCAAAAATGATAAATCCAAAGACAGGACGTATTCATTCGTCGTTCAATCAAGCATTGGCAGCGACAGGGCGTTTGGCTTCTAACAATCCAAATTTACAAAATATTCCTATAAAAACAGAAGATGGACGGCGTGTGCGCATGGCTTTTATACCAAGAGATAGCGACCACGTTTTGTTATCTGCCGATTATAGTCAAATTGAATTGCGTTTGATTGCTGAAATTGCCAACGAAACAGCGATGCTTGAAGCCTTTCAACAAGGTTTAGACATTCATACTGCAACGGCTGCGAAGGTCTATAACGTACCTATTGATGAAGTGACGAGCGAACAAAGGCGTGCGGCTAAAACCGTCAATTTCTCAATTCTCTACGGTGCGGGTGCGACGAATTTGTCGAATCAATTGGGCATTCCACGTTCAGAAGCGAAGACGATTATTGAGTCGTATTTTACACAATATCATGGTCTGAAAAAGTACATGGAAACGGTTGTCGAAGACGCTCAAAAAACGGGATACGTGACCACACTGATGGGTCGCAAACGTTATTTGCGCGATATTAACAGCCGAAATTCATTGGCGCGTTCCAATTCTGAACGGGTTGCCGTCAATACACCGATACAAGGTTCGGCAGCCGATTTGATAAAAATAGCGATGGTTAATATTCATAAAGAATTGATAGTCAAAAAATTAGAAACCAAAATGATTTTGCAAGTGCATGATGAATTGGTTTTTGATGTACCTAAATCAGAACTCGAAACGGTGAAACCGATTATTGAACGCTGTATGAAAACGGCTATGCCGAATTTGACTGTGCCGATTGAGGTGGGGATGGGTGTTGGCGATAATTGGTTGGAGGCGCATTAGTATGGTTGGTTATTCGTTATTGGTTGATTCGTTATTCGGAAGTAACGAATCAACCAATAATTAAATTTGTAGCAAAAAAATATACATTTAGGAATGAATCTCAAAAAAAAGCAATCATGGGAGGATGTAATCCATGTTTCCATGCGGATTGGGATTTTTATATCAGTGATAACGCTTGGTATGATTCGCCTTTTTGATATCAAAAGTATCATCGTTATTAAAACTGGGCTTATTGTCTTTCTTCTCGGAGTTATACCCTCATGCGTATGGATGGTGTTCGGTACAATTTATAGGTGGAAAACATTCAAAAAGGCTTATAAACGTTTAGATTTAGAAAGATATTTAGGTGGTATTGGGAGTATTATTTATGTCGTTTTGGGCATTACAATTAGCTTAGTCATGATTTACTTAGTTATTCATATTATTACCAACGATTTGGGACAATTGGATAAAGCATTTTCTAGTCAGAGATAATACGAATAACTAAGTCCATCAATAACAAAATCACGGTGCCAATCGCTCAATTTTCCAAGCATTATTCTCAAAAACATAACAAATACGGTCGTGCAAACGGCTTGAACGTCCTTGCCAAAACTCTATCATTGTTGGCTTTAAAACATAGCCGCCCCAATGTGCAGGACGTGGAATCTCAACTTCAAGCCCCCCCTCAGTATCAAACTGCTTTTTATATAATTTTTCATTCTCTACTATAACAGAACGATTTTCAATGACTTGGCTTTGTGGTGAAACCCAAGCGCCAATCCGACTCCCGACAGGACGGCTTTGAAAATAAGCATCAGAAGTCGCGGCGTCAACCTTTTCAATCGTGCCTTCAATGCGAATTTGACGCTGCAATTCCAACCAACAAAAACAAAGGGCCGCATGAGGATTGGCTGCCATTTCTTCTCCTTTCTTAGAATTGTAATTGGTATAAAACACAAAACCTTGATTTCCAATGCCTTTTAAAAGCACTATGCGCGCCGAAGGTTTGCCATCAGGCGTTGCCGTTGCCAAAGTCATGGCATTGGGTTCGAGGATTTCAGAATTAACAGCTTCGTGAAACCATTTTTTGAATTGTTCAATTGGGTCATTCGCTACATCTGTGATGTCGAGTGATTTATGGCTGTAATCTTGGCGAAGGTCTGCGATTTTCATATTTGATGGATTTTATTTTAAAAACGGTGCAAAACTAAAACAAACCACAAAGGCAATTAGATGATTTTGCGCATTGTTTTTCAAAAAAATCTGTTTTTTCGATGATGAAACCCTAATTTTGCGCCTTCAAAAACAAAGGGCATCTTTTTAACGTAAAATCTGCTCAATCTTAGGAAGATTTAAAATCTTCCTAAGATTTGTACTACATCAATAGAATCCATATAAATCAGTGATTTATGAAAAAAAGAACAGAAATCGGTTCGATTCTGAGGGGTCAAGTTGCCCTCGATACACCCGTGACCGTCATGGGTTGGGTACGCTCATTCCGCAATACGCAATTTATTGCGCTTAATGATGGCTCATCGCTCAATCCTTTGCAAATTGTTGTCAATCAAGATATTACAGATGCCGAAACTTTAAAACGCATAACTGTCGGTGCATCCGTTTGCATTGAAGGTCAAATAGTTGTGTCGCAAGGAAAAGGTCAAACGGTGGAAGTGATTGCGAAAAGCGTCGAAATCTTTGGCGATTGCGACCCCTCAGTATATCCGCTGCAACCTAAGAAACACAGCCTTGAATTCCTACGTGAAATCGCTCATTTGCGCCCGCGTACCAATACGTTTAGTGCTGTTTTGCGTTTGCGTCATCATACTGCTTTTGCGATTCACAAGTTTTTTAACGACAAAGGCTTTTTCTATATGCACTCGCCCATCATCACTGCAAGCGATGCAGAAGGTGCAGGTGAGATGTTCCGTGTAACGACTTTAGACCCTAAAAACCCGCCGCTTACTGAGGGGGGGGAAGTTGATTATTCAAAAGACTTCTTTGGTAAAGCAGCTAATTTGACGGTTTCAGGGCAGCTTGAAGGCGAATTGGCAGCTATGGCTTTGTCTAAAATTTATACGTTTGGACCAACTTTTAGAGCTGAAAACTCGAATACGTCGCGCCATTTAGCGGAATTTTGGATGATTGAACCAGAAGTTGCTTTCGCAGATTTGGAGGACAATATGGACTTAGGCGAAGCGATGTTGAAGTATTGTATTCAATATGCTTTGGAAAACTGCCGTGAAGACCTTGATTTCCTTGCAACCCGTCTGTTTGATGAGGAAAAGCAGAAGCCACAAGCAGAACGCTCTGAAATGGGTTTGATTGAGAAGTTGGAATTTGTTTTAGCACAGCCTTTTGAGCGTTTGAACTATACCGATGCCGTTGATATTTTGGTAAATTCAAGCCACAACAAAAAAGGTAAATTCAAATTCCCTATTGCTTGGGGAACGGATTTGCAGTCGGAACATGAGCGTTATTTGGTAGAAAAACACTTCAAAAAGCCTGTTATTCTCATTAATTATCCGAAAGAGATCAAGGCGTTTTATATGCGTCAAAACGATGATGGCAAAACGGTTGCAGCAATGGATATTCTTTTCCCTGGCATCGGTGAAATCATCGGCGGCTCGCAACGTGAAGAACGTTTAGAGAAGTTGACCACACGTATGGCAGAAATGCACATTCCAGAAGCGGAAATGTATTGGTTTTTGGACACAAGACGTTATGGCACCTGCCCTCATGCGGGTTACGGTTTAGGTTTCGAACGTTTGATTCAATTCCTAAGTGGCATGGGCAATATTAGAGATGTGATACCGTTTCCACGTTATCCTGGTAGCGCTGAATTTTAATAGACAAAAAACGAGTGACACTTTTGTTACTCGTTTTTTTTTCTTAAAAACGGGGAAGTCAATGATTTGCGTTGTTTCTTTGTGGTGAAATACTCTTTCGATTATGAATAGGTAAAATTACTGAGGGGTCTATAATTAACTGAAAATCAAATTCTTATGAAAAAAATAGCTGTTTTTACATCAGGTGGCGATGCGCCAGGCATGAACGCCAATATTCGCGCAGTTGTACGCACCGCTTCATATTATGGTATGAGCGTTGTGGGCATACGCAATGGATACGAAGGCATGATTGATGGCGATATGTTTGAAATGACTTCAAAAGACGTATCTAACATTCTCCAACTCGGGGGTACGATACTTGGCACAGCTCGTTCTGCCCGATTTATGACCCTCGAAGGGCGCGACCATGCCTACGCCAATTTGCAAAAATTTGGCATTGAAGGTATCGTTGCTTGTGGTGGCAATGGCACATTTACAGGTGCTTTGGTGTTTATGGGCGAACATCCTGACATCAGAATTGTAGGTACACCAGGTACGATTGACAACGATCTGTACGGCACGGATTACACAATCGGCTACGATACGGCTGTTAATACGGCAATGCACGCCATTGATAAGATAAAAGATACCGCAAATTCTCATGGTCGCGTCTTTTTCGTAGAAGTCATGGGGCGCGATGCGGGTTTCATTGCTTTGCGTTCAGCCATTGCTGTCGGTGCAGAAGCGGTACTTGTGCCAGAGTCGTTTACAGACCTGAATGCATTGGTTAACACATTGAATACAAACTATGCAAACAAAAAAAGAGCAAGTATTGTCATTGTTGCCGAAGGCGACGAAGCGGGCGATGCGTTTGAAGTTGTGAAACAAATCAAAGGTAAATTGTTATCAAAAGACATTCGCATTACAGTTTTGGGTCATGTTCAACGTGGCGGAAGTCCGACGGTATGCGACCGTGTGTTGGCAAGTCGCTTAGGATTGGAAGCGGTTCGGGCTTTGCGTGATGGTAAAGTCGGTGTTGCGATTGGTCAAATTGCCAATGAAATTTCATATACACCGTTTGAAGAATCTATCAAACACCATCAAACCATCAATCCTTCGTGGTTGGAAATGGTGGATATTTTGTCTTAATCGTAATAAAGCAGTGTTGATAAAAATCCAAAATTTCGTTTAGTTCGTATTTTTATTTTTATCACAAACCATTGATAATCATGTTTTTATTTAAAAAAAATAATTTCGCTTTTTTCGTTTTGTCAATATGCCTTTTGCAAAGTTGCGCTTCGCGCAAACCAACGATGGCTTTTGATAAAAACAAAATTCCAGCTACCCCTCAGCATGCGGACCTTAAAAATTGGGCAGCACATCCAGACAAAAAAGATCGTGCGGATTTAGTACCAGCGGGTACAAATTTGAAGGACGAACAAGCAACTGCTGAGGTTGATGTTTTCTTCTTGCATCCAACGACTTATACCAACAAGCGCGGCAATGACCAGTGGAATGGTGATGTCTACAACAAAAAACTGAACGACAAAACAGACAAAGGCTCGATTGAATATCAAGCCAGCTTGTTCAATGGTTCAGCAAGGGTTTTTGCGCCACGTTATCGGCAAGCGCATTTATATGCTTTTTATGCAAAAGACAAGACTT
>JAYVFS010000244.1:0-3115 GCA_043772905.1 Saprospiraceae bacterium
CTTGCTTCCCAAATCTTTTGACCACTCATAATATCATAACATACAATAAAAGTTCGAGGAGAACTTGGGACATCGGGAATGGGGCGTTGGATAGAGGCAATCAGGTATTTGCCATTTTTCGAAAAATTCATGTGCTGTTCATCATTGGGGCTTGCAAACTTCTCATTGCCCGTAAAACGTTGGGTTATTGTCAAATTTGCTGCATTAAAAATGCTTATTTGAGTACCTGTACCAACAGCAAACGACTTGCTATCGGCTGACCAAATCAGGTTTTTACTATCTGTATTTTCATTCCATGTGACGGTGCGAGGGGCAACCGAAAGGTTGTCGGCATCAAACACGCCCAGCGTTTTGTTCAAGCCATCAAAAAAAGCCGCTTTCTTGCCATCGGGCGACCAATTGACGGAAGTTTGGCTGCCAAAATTGGCGTTCTTTATCTTTACATCGCCTTGAATAAGCTCTAAAAAACGTATCTGTGAACCATTATCTGTTATAGATAAGGTGTTTTTGGTAGGGTGACTACGAATCGTTACAGCTCTAAAAGCGGTATTTTCGCCCAATTGTTTTGCTTTTTCATAAGTCTTTAAATCAATAATATCCACATTCGCCAACGCCAAATCTTTACCATAACCAATAATCATTTTACCACTTTGAAGCATCACATCCGTCGCGCTGATAGTTGACCATTTTTTGTCCGTAACGGGCGAAACAACCGTATATTTTTTAACGATTTTCTCTGAAGTTATATTCAATTGCACTAATTCGTTCCCTGAAATGAAGGAAAAAAGGTTGGTTGCAGCATCAAAATGATAGGTAATATTTCCTATGGGACTTGCCGTATAATAGGGTAGTTCAAACGATTTTTGAATAACCAATGAAGGTATTTGCAACAAGTCAAAAGCAACAATGAGGGGTTTACCAGCTACGTTTTGACGTAAATCAGTGTGCAAAAGTTGATTATTACCTAAAAAATAGTACGTATCTGTATTTGATTTCCATTGTTTTACAACTTTAGCGGTTTGGGTATCAAAAATATAGGAATCATCAATAGGTACAGATTTACCACACAAAAAAGAAGCAAACAAATATTTATTGTCAGGAGAAAGTTTAAGATTATTGAACGAAGTGGGAACTTTAGCGTTGTCGCCTTTCAGTTCTTGTTTATATAGTTCGGTAACGTGTTTTGTATTCAAATCAATTTTTACAATAACGCCAAAATCTGTTTTAGTACTAACATCCCAATTCCGGCCACTCGCATATACAAATCGTCCGTCTTTGGTCGCTACCATAGATTGGCATTTGAAAAAGGCAGCGCCAACAAGGGTAAAATTGGTTTCTTTCAAAGACGGTAGTTCGATAATATTAAACAGTCCATCAGCCGTCATTTCACCAATACCTTTTCTATTTGGGAGCGTGACAAGTACCCTGTTATTTTGTTTAAAAGCCTCAAAGGTTTTCAGTTCTTTACCACTTTTGGCATCCCAAACCTTTACAACACCAGTTGAAGATGTTGCCACGTATTTTTCATCGGCAGAATGAGCAATGGAAAATATACGGTCTCCATGTGTCTGCGGAATGATAAGTTCTTGTGCAAAAAGAGACGTTTTTGCTTGAAAAAACGTACAGAAAATGAATAAGAGGAAAGAAAACTGATTGGTTGTCATATCAGGTTTGGTTTAAATGAATGTGATTGATACTGAGGGAGGTAAAATAAATGGTACGAGAATTTATATTTTATAAGATTGGATTCCCTCTTTTGAAATTATTTAAAGGATTTTATAATTCTAATTTTAGTTTCTTTTTCTGATTAAATACCCTAAATTTGTTTTAAAAATAGGGTAAAATGAATACATTGAAAGTTAAAGAACAAATTCTGAATGATAGTAAAGGCAATCCAATGGGTATCTTTTTGACAATAGATGAATACAAGTCTCTTTTAGAACGTATAGAAGATTTAGAAGATACTGTTGTTTACCTTAAAGCTAAATTAGATGCTGATATTGAACCTATTATGCCACTTCGAGAAGTGATTTAAACACTAATTCTTCACATAGCCAATTTGAAAATCATTTCCAATCCAATACTTCCCTAAATACTGGGGGTATATTTCAAGAATACCAAAACTATTTATGGCTCAACTCCACCATCAAAGGCACAACAGTACCCGCATGTTGGCTCTTCGTTACTTCAAAACCAATGGCTTTTGTGTTATACGTTACGTTTGAAGGTAAAATCAATTTGTCGCCCAAAGCCGCTTTGATTTTTTGAGACAAACCACCTTTAGCAGCGTTCATTTTTTCAAGCATTTTAGCGGCATCCAAAGGTTCTTGTGAATACAGTATGAGCATATAGTCAGTGCCAGGATTGTTATCCATTTTGACCACTTTCTTTTCAGAAGGGAATGCGACTTGACTGTTTGAACCGATACGTGGCGACATATTATCGTCAAAAGGCATGATTTTATTGACTTGTCCTGTTAAGTCAGTTGCAAAAGCGTAAATGTATGATTCTGAATTGGTTGTAATGAAAAAACGGAACTTTGTACCGCTCGCGTAGGCGTTGTCCATGCGATATGCGACAAGGTCTTCTGTGTACACTTTTTCATTGTCATCAGCGACGATGAGATTTCGGGTCAAAACTCTGTTGGCAGACATTTTTTCACCTGTGTTTTGTACAAAAGCCACTTCTCCAGATAGGTTTACCTTCAAAACAGGTTTAATAGGCTCTGGTGTCGGTTTAACGGGCTCTGGTGTCGGTTTAACAGGCTCTGGTGTCGGTTTAACAGGCTCTGGTTTCACAGGCTCGGGCTTATTATTGTTCGGTTTAGGCGTAATTACTGAGGGGGTTGCTTTGGGCGGTGCGTATGCTTGAATTGCTAAAAGAGAATATTTTGCAAAATCTTTGTAGGGAATCCACACATAACCATTGTCTCGCCACGTTGTTCCCCATGAATTTAAGACCCTAAAAGCACCTCCATATTTATTGTTGTCATACCCAACGACACACATAGCATGTCGTCCGTGTTGACCTGTTGGACCACTATCAGACCTTTCTTCACGCCAAACATCACCTTTTGAGTTGTAAAAACTCTTTGCAACGATGAAGCCCAACATGC
>JAYVFS010000245.1:0-74111 GCA_043772905.1 Saprospiraceae bacterium
TTCGCTTTGAAATCTAAACTTTATCATGTCGCGCTTAAAGCAGCTTTCAAAGAACTTCGTTTTTTAAACTCAAAAATTCAAGTTGCGTAACTTGAGTTAGTAAACTTGACCCGCGAAATAAAAGCCAAACACACCCCCTCAGTATAAACCCTCAAAAGCCTTGTAAACGTTTGTTTTACAAGGCTTTTTGGTATAGCTTTGCAACAAAATCGCTCACCTTTTTTATACATAAAGCAAAACGCAACGATATGGGTGCATACCCCTTAACATAGTAGGCTTCGGTTTCTTAACCGAAGCCTACTATCAAGCGGGAATCATTTTGACCATTAAGTTGCTACTCAATTAGAATGTCTCCTATCAGCACATTTAAAGTTTCAGTTTTAGCTTTTAGTCATCTCAATCATATGATTGATGACTTTGGTGTGCTCGTGCTGAGGACTAAACATAATAATCTCCGCATCAGCATTGACTTTTACATTGTGCCCTGGAGGCCAGTAAAATAGATCATTCCCGTTTACAATTTCCTCGACTCCTTTAGCGTCAGTTGTCGTAAGTTGGCCGCTCACAAGAAATCCCCAATGAGGGCACTGACACAAGTTTCCTTCTAATCCAATAAACAAAGGTGTTGTATCTACACCAGCAGAGAGACTAAAATACTCACAGCTCATTTTACCTAATCCAGTAGCGTCTCCAAATCCCGTTTTCTGACGGATAATAGCACCAGGAATCTCCATTTTGATGTCAATATTGTCTTTTGTAATTTTCATAATAATTGCTTTTTGTTAATTTGGACAAAATTATCCTTGCAGTATGGCCATTGATGCTGTTTTGTAAAAATCAGGAAGAATTACCCTGATATGACAGCATATATTCAATGCTTAATCGTAAGATAAGCAAATAATTCACAGTAATACTATTTTTCCCAAAATGAAATAATACTATCGACTGACAATTTTGAATGAAATGATAAGTTTATAGGTTATTTAAAGTTCGATTTACAAGGCTTTTTGGTATAGATTTGCAACAAAATCGCTCACCCTTTAGATGAAGAACGTAACAATTATAGGCGGAGGACCTGCCGCACTTATGCTCGCAGCACAGTTAGACACGGAGAAGTATCAAGTGACACTCTATGAAAAGAAGAAGACCGTGGGTCGGAAATTTTTGGTAGCGGGTGAAGGTGGATTGAATCTGACTTACAACGCTTCCTCAGAAGCACTCATATCGCATTATTTTCCAAGTGAATTTATGTCACCTATCATTCGTCAGTTTGCGAATGAAGACTTGATGCGTTGGCTTAATGCGCTTGGGGTTGCGACATTCATTGGGTCAAGTAATCGGGTATTTCCCGATTTGGATTTAAAGCCGATTGAGGTACTCAATAAGATTGTCGCGTATATATCATCAAAAGGAATAAAATTCAAATTAGATACAAAATGGGTCGGTTGGAACGCCGAAGGACATTTGTGTTTTGAAGAATCCGAGGATGTGGTGTCTGATATTGTTGTGTTTGCTTTGGGTGGCGCGAGTTGGAAGGTGACGGGTTCAGATGGTGCATGGCGTGAAACCTTTAAAGAACGAGGGGTGAGCGTACGACCTTTTAGAGCAGCTAATTGTGCTTTTGGTGTAAATTGGGATAAGCACTTTATAACGATATATGAAGGGAAACCTTTAAAGAATATAGCATTGAGGTACAATAATCATATTGCTAAAGGAGAGCTGGTCATTTCCAAATTCGGTCTTGAAGGTAATGCTATTTATGCCCTAAGTCAAATGATACAAGAATCACTGCTTACCGAAAAAAATGTTCTCCTCTATTTGGACTTAAAGCCGACAATGACCGTTGAGCAAATAAAGACCAAATACAAAAAATCTCAATACGCTAAGGTGACGGATATTTTAAAAAAGGATTTGAATCTTGACGGCATTTCGATTGGACTGTTAAAACAATGCTCTGATAAAAACACCTTTTTGAATCCTCATCTACTTGCAGAAACGATTAAATCCGTCCCGCTTATTATCCATTCTGCCGATGAATTGGATAAAGCGATTTCAACTTTAGGTGGAATTGCTTTGGAAGAAATAGATGCGCATTTTCAGCTTAAAAAAATACCAAATTCTTATGTTATTGGAGAAATGTTAGACTGGTCTGCGCCTACGGGCGGCTATTTATTACAGGGCTGCTTTAGTATGGGGTCCGTATTAGCGAAACATTTGAATGGGTTAGAGGAGTGAGCCGCTCGGCAGATACTTTGGCGCGTCTGGCTATGCAATATCCAGACAAACGCAGGAATTTTAGAAATCCTAACGTCTTTGTTCGTATAATCCTAAATTCCTTTCTTATGTTTGTCAAAATTTTTCCTTGTTTATGATTGAACTAAAAAATGTCAAGCCTTTACCGCTTATCGAAAACGGGCTAAATCCGACTTCACAAGTATTCAATATTAATGGCACATCCCGAAACAATCGGGAAGGGTCATTTTTTTTTGATAAAAACTACCTTGTGACCGCACCTTCTGGAAAAGGCAAATCAACGCTCATTCACTTGGTTTATGGCTTGCGCAATGATTACGATGGCGATATTTTTTTAGATAAAAAAAATATCAAAACCTATAATGTGGACGATTGGGCAACGCTTCGGCAAAAAAAATTGGCGATTGTCTTTCAAGACCTCCGACTTTTCCTAAATTTGACCGCAAGGGAAAATATTGAGCTAAAACAAGGTTTAACAAAAGGGCTTGATACTGAGGGGGGGCATTTTGATTACGAAAATGCCGCCAAACGGTTAGGTATTTATGATTTTTTAGAAAAAAAATGCGAAACATTGAGCTATGGACAACGCCAAAGGGTCGCTATACTGAGGGGTCTAGCACAACCTTTCGATATGATTTTGCTCGATGAACCATTCAGCCATTTAGATACAGAAAATGTAAAAATAGCCTCCGAATTGATTCAAGAGGCTTGTGCAAGGAACAAAGCAGGTTTCATCCACGTCAGCCTCGGTGACGAATATTATTTTAGTTATGACGAAAAATTAATTTTATAACATCATTCCAATCATTCTCTAACTTATTGAAAATCAAAACAAAATGACGACCAAATCAACATCAAACTATTATTATCAATTAGGCATCATCGGCATGTTGTTTGCCGTTTTTGGCTTCATCACTTGGCTGAATGGCATCCTCATTCCGTTCCTCAAAAAGTCTTGTGAGTTGACTGACCAACAATCTTTTTTCGTTGCCACAGCATTCTTTGCGGCTTACTTTTTCTTAGCCCTACCCTCTTCGTGGATTCTACAAAAATTAGGCACAAAAAACGGCATGGCTATCGGTTTAACCATCATGTCAGTTGGTTGCTTAGTCTTTATCCCAGCCGCAGAAGCCCGCAGTTATCCGATGTTTTTAACAGGTTTGTTTATTCAAGGTATGGGTCTTGCCTTGTTACAAACCGCTTCAAACCCATATTTAAGCGTCATTGGACCCATTGAATCTGCCGCAACACGTATTAGTATTGTAGGTATTTGTAACAAATTAGCAGGTATTGCTGCCAACCTCATGTTTGGTGCAGTGCTTCTAAAAAATGTGGATGCCATTCAAAATCAAATAGATACGACGACTGATGTGGCTGTAAAAACGGGTTTACTCAACGAATTATCAAATCGCGTTGTCATGCCTTATACCGTTATGACGGTGTTTTTATTAATCATTGCCTTTGTCATTAAACGTTCATCATTACCCGACATTTCAGAACAAGTTTCGAAAGACGGGGACACAGAGTTTTCAAGGACAAAAACAAGTATTTTTCAATTTCCGCACGTTTGGCTCGGCGCTTTGGCGATATTTATGTACGTCGGTGCAGAAGTCATGGCAGGTGATTTGATTACAGTTTATGGTAAAAACTTAGGTTTTAAGACCGATCAATACAAGTTTTTCACCACCTTCGGTCTTGTTGGCTTACTTATCGGCTATGCTTTAAGTATCTTTTTGATACCAAAATATGTGAAACAAGAACGCTGGTTAGCCATTTCTGCGATACTCGGTATGGTACTGACGGTTGGTACTTATTTTGCAAGCGATTCGGTCGCTGTGGCTTGTTTAGCATCATTAGGCTTCGCAAATGCAGTGATGTGGCCTGCCATTTTCCCACTCGGCATCCGTGACATCGGACGTTTTACGAATACAGGTTCAGCTTTGTTGGTCATGGGCATCGTCGGCGGTGCTTTGATACCTCCTTTTTATGGTTGGTTGTATGAAAGTTCAGGCTTGGGGCTTGATTTCCGTTCGGCATTTTTATTCATCATGCTTATTTGCTACACCTATATTTTATGGTTCGGACGACGTGGTCATAAGATTGGTTTTAAGTAAAGCGTGATGCAAAAGCAACACACTTAAAATTCTGAAAGAATTGAATACGAATAACCGTAGATGAAATCTACGGGTCCACAGTAGGCAGTCTCCCAACTCTGAAAGAGTTGAATATCAATTAATTATAGTGACTGTATATTCAACTCCTTCGGAGTTGGGAGACAAACTTTCGACGTAGCCGTAGATTTTATCTACGGTTATTCATGTTCAATTCTTTCAGAATTTTGATTATTCTATTTTTTGTTTGCTCCATAAAACTGCTTTATCAATTTATAAAACAACTACGTCATTGCGCTGTACGAAAGGATTAAAACATGCAACACCACAAGCTAAAAGTCTCAAAAACAGCCCATTATTACACTATTGGTCAACCTACTGAGGGGGTCAAATACTTTTGGTTTGTAACGCATGGTTATGGACAATTAGCAAGTCATATCATCCGAAAATTTGAGATTTTTGACAATCCTGAGCATTTTATCGTTGCACCTGAAGCATTGAATCGTTTTTATTGGCAATTTCAAACCAATAAAGTCGGTGCGAGTTGGATGACAAAAGATGGCCGTTTGGATGAAATTGAAGACTATGCCAACTATTTGACGCATTTATATCAACATTTTACAGCGCATTTATCATCAGATGTCAAAATCATTTTGTTCGGTTTTTCGCAAGGTTGCGCCACACAATTGCGTTGGTTACTGAGGGGTCTACCTAAGTTTGACAATTTGATATTATGGGGCGGCTTATTGCCCGAAGACCTTGATTATCAATCTTTTGAAGCCTATTTTTCAGACAAAAAACTGCATTTTGTAGTTGGCGATAACGATGAATTTATCAATCAAAAACACATTGATTGGCATTTGGAATTTGCAAAAAGCCAAAACATCGAGATGGATTATACGCTTTTTGAAGGTAAACATGAAATCCTAACACCTATCTTGGAAACGATATTTTTGAAAAAAATAAAACAATCGTAGTGATTTTCATCATTCATAGTTTATCATTCATAATTCTCCAATATCCTCATTCCACAGTTCTGGGTTTTCTTCAATAAACTCATTCATCATGTCCACACATTCGTCTAAATCGAGGTCAATGACTTCAACACCATGAGATTCCATAAATGCTCTTGCGCCGTCAAAAGTCCGTGATTCACCGACAATGACTTTTTTGATTTTGAACTGCACAATCGTCCCTGCACACATATAACAAGGCATCAAAGTGGAGTAAATCGTCGTGTCACGGTACGAACCGATGCGCCCTGCATTGTTCAAACAGTCCATTTCGCCATGCAAAATAGGGTTCTTTTCTTGCACACGTTTATTATGTCCTGCGGCAACCATGTCGCCATCTTTTACCAAAACCGACCCAATAGGAATACCGCCTTCGCTCCGACTTTTGCGAGCTTGGTCAATGGCGAACTGCATAAATTTATCTTTTTCCATAAGATTAGATTGTTTAAAATGATTGCTTGGATATTTCAATAATGAGATAAAATCTCAATTTTGGACAAATATACTGAGGGGGGCTAAAAGTAAGAAAACAAAATACTCTTTTTTATAAAGTATTTGAAATCAAAAACTTATACTCGAAATTAAAAAAACAATGGATTCATAAATACATGAATAATCGTTAATATTTCCTTAAAAAAAAATAGAAAGGCAACCCTAATTTAATTTTAGACGTGTTTAACAACGACACTTCTACTTAAAATTTGCTTGTTCAAAATCTTACTCATAATTTTTAATTTCACCTTACTTACTTATGAAACGACTCATTTTTGTAGCTCTAACTTTAATATCAACGATAATAATCACCACAATAGGTTGTAAACATGAACCTTCTGTCACTCCTACCCCGATTGTCAAGGACACAACAACAATCACAACAATTATTGATAAAGGCGACTCCACTGGTTGGAAATGCAGTGCAGATTCCGTCTATTTCCAATATGATGTTTTACCCATTTTCGTTTCTGCTTGTGCGCGCAGTGGTTGCCACGATGCGATTACCCGCGAAGACGGTTATCAATTGACGGACTACGCCAATGTGATGAAAAAAGGAATTTCGGCTGGAAAAGCAAGCAGTAGTAAACTTTACACGGTCATCATAAATGGTAGTATGCCGCCTTCTGGTTATGGTATTACAGTAACACAAGCACAAAGAGATATTATTGCAAAATGGATAAACCAAGGCGCAAAAAACCTAAGCTGCAATCCTAATTTTGGCAAATGCGATACGATAGGTGGCGCAAAGTTTGCTACTTTTGTGCAACCTATTGTTCAAAATCAATGTCAAGGCTGTCACACGGGCAGTGGCACAGGCGGCGGAATCAAGCTGACAAATTATACTGAAATCAAATCATCTGTGGCTTCGGGCGCATTTTGGGGCAGTATCATACAATCAGGCAGTTTTTCAGCTATGCCTAAAGGTTCTAAATTGTCCGCTTGCGAATTGGCGAAAATTGATTCTTGGATAAAACGAGGTGCGTTGAATAACTAACTCACAATCAATAATTTATAAATTTCAATAACTGCAATTCTCTGTTTTATGAAAAAAACTTTTTTTGTCACGATTATAATTCTGTGCGGTATTCTCTTATCAACAAGTATTCAAAGTTGCTATTATGATAATGAAGAAGTGTTATATGGTACTGCATCAACAGCCTCGTGCGACTCAACAGCTGGTAAGTTTGCGACAAATGTGTCAACGATAATGGCTGCTCAATGCGCCACATCTGGTTGCCACAATACCGCTACGGCTTCGGCTGGTGCGAATTTGAGTAGCTATGCGACTATCAAATCCTATATAACAAACAATAAAGACTTTTTTATTGGTTCTATCAAACACACTTCTGGTTTTTCTGCCATGCCAAAAGGCAGCAATAAATTAGGGATTTGTGATATATCTAAAATAGAATCATGGATAAATGCTGGAATGCTAAATAATTAATTTCAAAATTCCATGTTACCAAACATTGAAATATGGAATAATAAAAATCAACGAACAATGCTAAAAAGAATTCTTCAATTTGGTCTAATCGCTGCTGTTATTGGCGGTGGTATCGGCTATTATATGTGGAACAAACCACATGAAACCATTGGCAAACCTGATTATATCACCACTGCAACCGAAATTGCCGCAGAATTTGACACCGACGAAAGTGAAGCCATGAAAAAGTACGTAGGCAGAGACGGCAAAACCATCGTCGTTCAAGTTTCTGGTAAAATAACTGATGTAAAAAATGACACATCGGGCATTACTATAGCACTCGAAACAGGCGACCCTATAAATGGTGTCAGTTGCGTCCTTGACCGTTTTACAGAACACCCACATACTGATTTTAAAGTCGGTGACGCAATAAAATTGAAAGGACTTTGTACGGGTAAATTAAGCGATGTCGTTTTTGACCGTTGTGTTGCGGTTGAATAAAAGAGCGCATTCCGTTAAAGTTAAGTGAAAGTTACTGAGGGGGGCGTTTCGACATGAGAAACCGTCGTCTTAAAGAAGTAAGATATTGATAAACAATGTTTTATCATACAATACTAATTCGTGTAATTTGTGCAATTCGTGTCCAGTAAGTTTCACATTTTTTAAAAACAATCAAATTAAAAGTAATTCACAATGAAAAAAGTAATGTTGGGTTTAATCGCCCTTATGATGACAATGAGTGTTTCCGCTCAAAAATTTTATACAAAAGACGCAGATGTTTCTTTTGATGCCAACAGTCCGCTCGAAAAAATTGAAGGCAAAACGAATAAAGGGACTTTGATCATAGATGCTTCATCTGGCAAGTTAGATGCGGCTGTATTAGTCAAAGGATTCCATTTTGAAAAAGCCTTGATGGAAGAACACTTTAACGAAAACTATATGGAGTCGGGCAAGTTTCCAAAAGCCGTTTTTATAGGTTCTATTGCAAACTTCAATACAGTCAATTTGAAAAAAGATGGCAATTATCCAGTGACTGTCACAGGCAATCTGACCATGCACGGCGTTACAAAACCCGTCGAAGCGAAAGGTAATTTGACTGTTAAAGGCGGTGTTATCTCAAATGCCAAAGCTGCTTTTAAGGTTTCAATGGCTGATTTTAACATCGCAATACCTTCTGCTGTAAGAGATAAAATTGCTAAAGAAGCAAAAATTGACATCAATTGCGCTTTACAATCTTTAAATAAGTAATTGATTATCACTGCTTTAATCAATAAAACTTGCGCTGAACTTAACACCTTGGCGCAAGTTTTATCATTTAAAAAAAATACTTTAAATTCATAAATCAAACGCGCGAATGAAAATTAGACTTCTACAATTAGCAATACCCCTCAGTATTTTTGCTCAAATCAGCTTCGCACAAAGCAGTTTGCTCGACGAACTTGGTAGTGACGAAAAGACGACCGAATATGCCAAATACAGCTTCAAGACCAACCGCATTATCAATATGCATTCTCTTGAAAACACAGCAGAAGGCGTTTTAGATATGAAAATTTCTCACCGTTTTGGGGTCATTGATGAGGGTATTTACGACCTTTTTGGAATGGATCAAGCCACACAACGCATTGGTTTTGACTACGGTATAACAAATGATTTGACTGTTGGATTTAATCGCAACAGCGTTAAAAAAGCTTTAGATGGTTTTGTCAAATACCGTCTTTTGCGCCAAAGTAAGGGCAAAGTCAATATGCCCATAACTCTTTCTTTGATTACGAGTATGGCTGTTGAAACGCAAAAATGGGCGGATAATACCCGTGACAATTACTTTTCTTCACGTCTTTTTTACACCAATCAGATACTTATTGGTCGAAAATTCAATGATATTTTCACCTTAGAACTCGCTCCTACAGTCGTTCATCGTAATTTAGTTGCAACAAAAGGAGAAAAAAATACAGTTTTGGCAATGGGTATAGGTGGCAGAATACGCCTCAATCGTCGGACGACTTTTAATGCAGAATACATTTATGTTTTGCCTAATCAATTGGGCGATGGATATAAAAATTCGCTGTCTATTGGCGTTGATATTGAAACAGGTGGGCACGTTTTCCAACTGCATTTTACGAACTCTACTTCTATGTCGGAATACAGTTATATCACGCAAACGGAGAAGAATTGGGGTAAAAATGCGGTACGTTTTGGTTTCAATGTGTCGCGTGTTTTTACGATGTATGAAACTGCAACAAATAAGAAAAAGTAATTTTTTTAATTGCTAATATCTTGAAAAAAAAGACGTTAGGGCTGAACACACAGCCTTAACGTCTTTCTATTTTCTTAAAATTATTACTTGATTCATTCTAAAAATCTCTTTTCCATAAAAGGATAAAACCTTTTGGAGAAGAGACTAAATACTGTATGTTTCTATAAAACGACTATAAATAGCAGACCCCCACAGTATTTCCTTGTTTCCAATGACCACCAAATGTTTACGCGCTCGTGTCAAAGCCACATTCAATTTTCTATCCACACCTTCCTCTGAAAGCGACACCAACGAAGCCAGTTGAGACACTTGATTCGTACACAACGAAATCAAAATGACCTCTCGCGCGCCACCTTGATAACGTTCAACGGTATCAATCGTAATGTTATCGGTGTCAAAATCCAAATCACGAAGCGTTGCTTGTATTTGGGCAATTTGTGCACGATAAGGTGTAATAACGCCCAGAGTATTTGGCGTTAAAGATTGGTTTTTTGATTTATATATTTTTTCAAAAACCTTGACCAACTGACCAATCATTTGCGCTTCATGCACATTGGTTTTGTTAAAACTATTCGACAAATCGGCTTCGGTATTGATGAACAAAACGCGCCGTTCAGCAATCAATTTTTCAAAATTCGTTGCAAAGCTATCTGATTGAAAATCAATGCTTTGCAACTGAAAACCGTTCATACCTTCGGGCAAAACCTTCAGTTTTTGTTCATAAAAATGCTGGCTCGGAAACTGCATAATATCCGTATGCATACGCCCTTGATGACTCAAAACATCGTAAGCCCAAGACCACCCCTCAGTAATTGACCGCTTGTAAAGCCTTTCAAAAAATGAATGACGCAGATTTTTCAAACCCACCGAATGCAAGACTGGGCTATCCGTTGCCGACTCATCTTCCGGCTGTTGCACCACGGCAGGCAACTGTTTATGGTCGCCAATCAGCGTAAAATGATTGAACAAAGGCAACAAGCCAACAAGCTGTGGTTCTAATATTTGAGATGCTTCATCAATGATAACTCGTTGAAAATCAGTCAGTTTCATCAATTCCAACTTGCCTGTCATGGAAGCCACTGTTGCAACAAAAATGCGGTGTTTTTTGATAACAGCTATCAATTCTTTCCGTGTCGTTACATTCTCTATTTTTTTATCTAATAATTGGTTTTGATAATGTGGCGACGTGCCATAACGCGAACCGATGCGCACATAGTCGTCTTTAACCCAATCGCCAAGACTTTCAATGGCTTCACAAATTTCATCTACTGCCCTATTCGTATAAGCTAAAAGCAAAATATTTTCATCCGTATTTTTCAATAAATGTCCGACCAAATGTTTCAACATCACACTTGTTTTCCCTGTCCCTGGCGGTCCCCACAGTAAAAAATAGTCTTGTGAAGCCAGTATCTTTTGCAAAATAAGATTCTGTTCGTCCGTCATTTCAGGGACATGTGCGACGTTTTGGGGCTTTGGTTGCTCAGGCGGTTGAACGGTCAACAACAAATCACGTTTGCGTTGCGGCGACTTCGCAAACTCAAACAAACCGCGAAACATGCCATTATAACTGCTGTCCAACAAATCATGTTCAACATTCCATAAATCATATTTTTGAAATATAAATTGATTGAGTTGTCGAGAACGCAGCCGCAAAGTCACCGTCTCTTTTGTCATAGCCACCAATGAACATTTGAAAATTTGGTTTGACAAAATCGCTGCCTTTCCTTTAGAATCCGCATTTCCCTCCTCAACAGAATTGGGGTATAAAACAACAATGTCACCAATTCTAAAATTCGCTAAAGCATTGGTTTTCAATGTCTTTTGAAAAACAATTAACGGATTATCATCAAGACTGTGGTTTTCAATAATTTTCAAATGACTGAAAATAGAGAAATTTTGCTCCTTATCGTCAGCCTTGTCAAGCCACAAAGAAGCAACACCGTTTGACGTTTCTATGTTGTCCTGCCCAATTTTTGAAATTTGATGCTCCCTTGCAATGAAGCTGCTGAACGACGTGAAATATTTTTTTTCTAAATCTGATAAACCATTATAAGTCTTTGAAAACAACTCAACATCTCGTTTTTCAAAACCCGCAGCTGTTTGTAACAACTTACTGATGATGCGTTTGAAAAAATCACCTTCACCATTTGCTTCGTTCCGCGAAATGACTCCTTCTTTCTTATTCAAGTTTATCAACGCTTGTTCGAGCGATAAAATCTGATTGCGAATGTTTAAAGCTTCAAATTGTTGAGAAGTTAAATTAGGTGCATATTTCAAATTATCCAATTCCAAAACCGAATACAAAATATAGCACACAGGCTTTACTTTATCGCCAAAAGCTGCTTCAACAAGCAAATCGTAAAGCAAAGTTTGAGTAAAATGATTGTTTGAAATACCGTAAATATTAGGCTGATAGGGTTTACCGCTTTTCAATTCAACAATAGCGGATTTACCTGTTTCTGGATTTTGATAAAACAAATCGAGCCGACCTTGCAAACCATATTTTGGTGCATAAAACGAAGGTTCGAGATAGCAATTTTCACGATTAATACTGATTTTATCGAACCCCTCAGTAACAACCCGTTTAAGATGAATAAAATGACCTTTGCAATCTTCAAAAATCTGTCTGACTTCTCTTTCATCAAAAGTACAAAACGCTATGGGATTGATTTTGAATGTTTTACGAAATGTTTCCGTAAAACCAACCTCTGGATTGGCAATCAATTCATCGAGAAAATAATTGGCAATATTACCCTTCATAATGCTCGCAGAAGCTTGATACGGTAGAAATTTTGTCATCATATACACCAAAGGTTCGGCACTGTGATGTCGAAAAGATTCAGCAACTGCCGTCACATCCACCAAATGATCTGGCTCAATAACAAAGGCGCGCGGGCGCAAAACCCCTTCTTTATTGACCTCCACATTGAGCAAATGTAGTGTTGTTGGATAACCAAAAATGTGTCGAATAACAGCCACACTTTTCCTAAAATTCTCATTGCGTTCAGCGATAAAATATTGAATGCGCACCTCTTGATTCGTCTCTTCGTCAATGCCAACAAACTGTTCATTTGCCGCATCATCGCGCAGAACGACGACACGCATTTGCGCTTTTTTAGAAAATACTTCGTTGGGTGAAAAGGTAAAATGTTCCTTCGGAGGCAGAATATTTAGCACATTTACTGAGGGGTCCTCCTCATAAAAAATTTTTATAGCATCCGCGCAAGCACGTAAACCTAATTCATAGACTTTTAATGTATCTTCTTGAAAGTCAATCTTTTGCAAGGCTTTTCTAAAATGATGAATCGTCATTTGACGACGAATGGGGACTTCAAATTTTTGAAAAGAATAAGCCATACGGGCAAAAAACGTATTGAACGGCACACGTTCAGCCATCGTCACATTAAAAAAAATGGTGTGCAAAAGCTGCTGCAAAGCCTGAATTTTGGGCTTGTTATCGAGGGCTTCTGACTGATGAATTTTCAGAATCTCGTTATAAAAAAGGCGAGATAGTTCAATATTTTTCATATCTGATTTTCAAAATTATTGTTTCAAGTGTAACAGCAAAAGTAAAACATTTAGTCACTTTTAAATAAAAAATTAGTTTCAAACTATAAACAATTGTAAAAAAGTAGATGTTTTACTACTTTCACCAACATTTTTACATTCAATGATTTTTATTTATGATTACAATTATATCAGGTACAGATAGAAAGGACGGTTTGACGCACATATTAGCCAATCATTATTACCAAATGATACAGTCAAAAACGTCTGAAAAAGTGCTGTTATTTTCCCTTGAAGACTTACCGTCCGATGTTTTTGGCTCTGCTATGTATCATAAAGAGACCTTAACACCTTCATTTCAGACCATTGAAGACAACTACTTGATTCCTGCAGATAAATTGATTTTTGTTATTCCTGAATACAATGGCTCTTTCCCAGGTATTTTAAAACTTTTTATAGACGCTTGTTCGATACGTTCCAAAATGTCGGTTTTTAAAAATAAAAAAGCGGCTTTGGTTGGCGTTGCCACTGGTCGAGCAGGTAATATTCGTGGTTTGGAGCATTTTACAAGTGTCATGATGTTTATGAATGTAACGGTTTTACCAAACTTACTCCCCATTTCTGCTTTTAATAGAATGGTGGACGATGAAAACAATATCGTTGATGAAGTAACATTGAAAAACATTGAAAAACAAATTGATGAATTTTTAAAGTTCTGATAGATGGATAGTGGATGATTTTATAAATTATTGAAAATCAGTAACTTATAAAATTGTACAACAAAATAGCTCCATCCAAACAACATATTTCTTCAAATGATTAAAAAGTGTGAACGGCAAATAACGTTCACACTTTTTGCGTTTATGCCCCCTTAGTATGTTAGTAAAAAAATAAAATTTATTTTTGCCAGCTCAACATTCTTCCTTTTTTTGCATAGTAAATTATAACAATATCTAAAAACCGAGATAAAAAACTGTTTGATAAGCCTTTATAAATAACCTATATTTCAATATTATCAAAAAGATACAATATCTAGAAGAACACGTCATTTTCAAAAAAATAATATCAAAAATATAAAAAAGGGCGTGAACTAATTTGGCAGTTAATTTGTATAATTAGATAAGGGTTGCATTTAAATCTTTTTTATTAGAATGTCAATAGTTTTAACATTTTCATGCAACTTTTTCTACTAATAATCGTCTAAAAATAAATCTTTCAATCACATCCAAAGCTTTTAAAACGTTTTAACACCATGCGTCAGTTAAAAATTACTAACAAAATTACCAGTCGAGAAAGTCTTGCGCTCGACAAATACCTGAACGACATCGGCAAAATCACGATGGTTTCAGGTGAAGAGGAAGCTGAATTGGCTCGCCGTATTCGTGCTGGCGATGAAAAAGCCCTTGAGCGTCTCACTGAAGCCAATCTTCGTTTCGTTGTATCAGTGGCCAAACAATATCAAAATCAAGGATTGACATTGAGTGACCTTATCAACGAAGGTAATGTCGGCTTGATGAAAGCTGCTCGTCGTTTTGACGAAACCAAAGGGTTTAAGTTCATTTCCTATGCCGTTTGGTGGATTCGTCAATCTATCCTACAATCTATTGTCGAACACAGCCGCATCGTTCGTTTGCCCTTGAACAAAGTTGGGTCTTACAATCGTGTGAATGAAGCATATATTTCATTTGTTCAAGAATTTGAGCGCGAACCAAGCAATGAGGAATTGGGCGAGGTGCTGGAAATGACGCCAAAAGAAGTCGCTAATATGTTGCGCTCTAATACGCGCCACATTTCTATGGATTCACCATTAGGCGGTGAAGACAGCGACGCGACGATGCTCGATGTATTTATCACAAATGACGAGCGTATGCCTGATACAACATTGCTCGATGAATCGTTGCGCGAGGAAGTTCAACAAGGTTTGGCGATACTTTCTGAACGTGAAAAAGAGGTGATTTCTGCCTATTATGGCTTAAATGAGTTCAAAGCTTTGACGCTCGAAGAAATCGGAGAAGCTTTTGGTTTGACACGTGAACGGGTTCGTCAGATTAAAGAACGGGCTATTCGTCGCCTCCGCAAATCTTATAATTCACAAGAAATGCGTTCTTATTTGTAAAAAATTTTACACCATATAAAAGAAGCCGAGTGTCGTTAGACATTCGGCTTTCTTTTTGCCCTTACTTTTTAATTACTTTTAGAAGTTGCTGCTTAGAATCCCCTTGAATTTTCAAAAAATAAATGCCATTCGGTAAACCCGACAAATCAACTTGATACTGAGGGGTCGTAAAATAAGCTGTTTTTAGGCACTGCCCTATCGTATTGAAAAGGTGAATCTGTTTAGTCATACCTGACATTTCCAAATCACATTGAATTGTGAATTGCCCTATCGTTGGATTTGGAAAAACAGTTGCAAACCTTTGATTTCCAATATCTTGTGTAGGTGTAGTCCCATCAACATTGTACGACATTTGATAGGCGGAAAGTCCACCCCGTTGATTGCCTACAAACATTTCTAATTTATTGTCATTTTTCGCCACATTACCAATCGCTAAAGTCAAAGTGCCACCGTCTTTCAACAATCCATAGTCGCTGTTGATAAGCCTAAATGTATCGTTTAGACGACCATCAATATTGTCATAAACCTTAATTCTACCTGATTCTGTGCCACAAAACAAAACATATTTATTGCCTAAATTCATAAAAACAGGTGCAGCAAAACCTGTTGGAAACCCAAATTGTGCGGCATCCACAAAACCTAATTTGGTTTTAGTAGCTGTTGTTGAAAAATTAGGTGTTGATGCTGTGCCAATATTCTTAAAAAAACGAATAAAGCCATTGCGATTACCTGTTACGATGTCTGGTAAACCGTCTCTGTCGAGGTCAATGATTTGAGGTTTTGGCGAACCGCCACCATCTAAATTTTTCCAAACAGGAATAGGAGTTGCCATACTGAGGGGTTGGTTTGCACCTGCTTTGTTCTCTACAAAAAAGAGTGTACCGCTTTCTTCTCCAACAATTAAATCCAAGTCACCATCGCCGTCTAAATCACCAAAAGTTGGACTAAAATTATAATTATCAATACTTGATAAAGCCTTAAAATTCAACCAATTATCATTGACTAATCTAAAAGCAGGTGTTAAAGCCGTACCCACATTTTGAAATAAAAACAACCTCGAATCACGTCCGCTCTGCGGTACATACAACGAACCATTGCCTACAACTAAGTCCAACAAACCATCAGCATTGACATCAATGAGCGCAGGATTTGCACCTGTGCCTAAGTCAATCATATCTTTAACGAGGAAGTCTTTTTGTTGCAGTTGAAAGGTCGGAACGGCATTTGTTCCTACGTTTTTATAGAACCAATTGACGGCATAATTCTCAATATAATTCGTAGAGGCGGGTGAAACAACGAGGTCTTTTTTACCATCAAAATCTAAATCCAACAAATATGATGCAGGAAAAACGGGTAAATTGACCCCCTCAGTATTTGGTGGATAATTATTGTTTTGGGCTGTCATTAAAGCCGCAGTCCGAGTGCCACCATTTGTCAAAAAGTTTAAGTTTTCAAACGAAATGCTGCCCAGCAAAGCTTCTTTATCGCCATCATTATCGGCATCAAAAGTCGTGATAGATGCGCCTGGATGTCGTTGTATAATACCCATCGCACAAGTTGAGGCATTGCCTAAATTGACAACTTTTGAAAAACCATTGTCTAAAAATTTGCCCCAACAATCGTCATAAAGGTCAAAAACAAGACTATCACGCTTGAAATTACGCTCAACGCTGAAATTTTTATACATATAGACATGACCACCACCGACTTCAAAACTTAAAATATCGAGGTCGCCATCGCCATCAATATCATCGAAATTGGGAATATCAACAGTATTGACATAAATATTTGTTGGCGAACCATTTAAGGGATAGTTGAGGATATTACCTTGGAAAGCAAAATTCATTCTATCAAAAGCGATTTTGTTATTCACCATTTTGCCCTTGAAAACCCGAATGCCGCCTATTGCCCCATCGTTGTATGTAAAAATGTCAGCGATGCCATCTCCATTAAAGTCTCTCAACAATGCCCAATCGTTGAGTTTTGGGAAGTTTTCTAAATATTCAGGACTAAAAACATATTTATTGTTTACGTTTAGATATGTCACGCACGCATTGCCGATGCGGTCAAAAACAAAAAGGTCGAGTTTTCCATCGTTGTTTAAGTCAACTTCACTAAATTCTGGACAGTTGAAACCGCCTACATGTGGATTTTCGTAAGCTGGATTACCTGTTGTGTTTTTTTGAAATGGATAAAACGCACGCCGAACATCATTGACATTTTGTCCCCTCAGTAAAAAGGGTAAAAGGCAAAGGGCAAGGGGCAAAAGGCAAGTAGTAACGTAAGACGAAGTGTGTTTTTTTAGCATTGTCGGTGATTACTTTAGCGTTCCTAAGAATCCGAATAAATATTTTTCAGTTTTTCCAAAAGGAAAAGCATTTTGATGTTTAACGAAGGGTTGACATTGAAAAAACGATTGTTGACTTTGAGCCATGTTTTATGTTTTTCAAGTCGTGCGATGTGGTGAAAATATATTTTTTGCGGTTTTTCTAAAGGCGCTTTCCAATACAAGCCAAACTCTGTTATGGCAAAACCTTCTTTACCGCTTCCGAGAAAAGTGGAGTCGCTGATGAGAAAAATAAATTCATCTTTTGCGGCAAAAACGAAGCTTTTAGCAGCATTTTGAAGCGTATTGAAAGGCATTTTGACAAAATCGGTATAAACTCTTTCTTTTTCAAAAGCCAAATCGAGGTAATCGAAAATCAATTGTTTTATGTCCACATTGCCCCGAACTGCCCGTTCATATTTCATTATTTTTTCAGACAAAACTGTTGGACTTATTTCTTTGCAATTATAAACAATATGATACAAAGCAAGACTCGATACAGCATTTTCCAACTGCTTTTCGAGGTGGAATACTGAGGGGGTCATATTGCTGAAATTTAACTCTGAAAATTCTTCTGCAATTTGTTTTGAACGACGGTCAACAGTTTGATAGAAGTTGGTCGTAATGACGGTTTTGAGATACTCCTCCACTTTGTCGGGCGCAATCCAAGCGGCTAAACGCTTAACCTCTTCAAAAAACAGCGATTTTACTTGTTCTTCTAAGACATCTAGGTTCTGAAAATCATATTTTGAGTTTTGAACTTCATATTTAGACAAAACAATGGGCTTCATGGGTGAGCCACAACCATAGCAAAATCGTGCATCAGCTGGATTTTTTTTGGCGCAAGAAGGGCAATCAGCTAAGGCAATATCGATGTGTGTACCACAATTGTGGCAAAATTTAGCGTCTTCTACAAGTTGTGTATGGCACTTTGGACAATAAATCATAGTGAATTATGTATGCTGGTGTATAAAATAGAACCGTATAACATCATTTTTTTTTTACCCACAAAATTAATGTTTTATAGCAAATGGCGAAACAAAAGAAAGCACCCCTCAGTAAAAAGGCTAATTTACTGATAAAATCAGCAAATTAGCCTTAATTTTCAATGATAAAATTATCAATGGTTGAGATTACAACGCCAATATCTGCGCCATTTTCATCAATGAATCATTGACCGTTTTTTCTTTTGTGATTGCATCTTGAAATGAGGTGAAAGACAAATCATTGTTCAAAATACCGACCATTTCGTTAGAACGACCTGCCAACAGTGCATTAACTGCTTCATAACCTAAGCGACTTGCTAAAACTCGGTCAATACAAGTAGGCGAACCACCACGCTGTAAATGCCCGATGACAGTAACTTTTGTATCATAGTTGTCAATACGTTCTCCTACTAATCTGGCGACTTCCGCTGCACCGCCTTCCTTGCTGCCTTCCGCAACGATGATGATACCGAACGGCTTATTGCGTTTCGCCGATTTTTTAAGATGCAAAATGAGATCATCAATATCGTATTTATTTTCTGGTATCATCACACCACCTGCACCTGAACCGATGGCAGAATGAAGGGCAATGAAACCCGCATGACGACCCATCACTTCAACAAAAAACAAGCGATTGTGAGAATAAGCGGTATCGCGTATTTTGTCCGCTGCCTCCATGGCTGTATTGATAGCTGTGTCGAATCCGATGGTCAAATCTGTACCATAAAGGTCATTATCAATCGTTCCAGGTACACCAATAAAAGGTATATCATGTTCCTCGGAAAAGAGTTTAGCACCTGTAAATGTACCATTTCCACCGATTGCCACACACGCATCTATATCAAATGCCAAGAGAGAATCGTAAGCTTTAGCACGTCCTTCAGGCGTCATAAACTCCATTGAGCGAGCGGTTTTCAGTATCGTACCACCTCTTTGGATGATATTGCCAACATCTCCGGTTTCAAGACGACGGATTTTACCTTCTATCATGCCTTGATAGCCACGTTCTACACCAAAAACGTGTAGGTCGTTATAAATTGCCGTCCGAACGACGGCACGAATCGCTGCATTCATGCCTGGGGCATCACCACCCGAAGTAAAAACAGCGATACGTTTAATTGTCTTTGTCATATACATAAGTTGTGAATAGATCCCCGTTTTTAAAACTTAAAAATTACTGAGGGGTCTATTGTCAAATTAATTGGTTGACTAATTTACAGTCACATTGATGTTTTTCAAGTGGAAATCCACAAGCGCATCAATGGGTTTTTGAATCACAACACCTAAACTCAAATTGTGTTCTTCAAGTGTTGTTTTCAAAATATCTTGAAAATGATAAGCCACTGACCCAACAAAATGAATGGGCACATTGTGACAGCCATCGTATTTTAAAATGTGACGACGTGTCAATTCAGCAAATGCTTCATTTGCCAATTTTTGAATGTAAAAATGACTTTTATGCTTTGAGAAAAACCGCGCAAACGAAGCCAAATACACATTAGGTGCTTCACCGTATATTTTGTTGAGAATAACTCTTTTGTTATTGCCAAATTCTTCATGAAAAAATTCTATCATATCATCGGGCAATTCCCGATAAAAATAAGCACGTATCAACAATTTACCCAAATGAGAACCACTCCCTTCATCTCCTAACAAATAACCTAAATTAGATACATTGTCAATCACATCTTTGCCATCATATAAACAAGTATTTGAGCCAGTACCAATGATGCAAGCAATACCTGGTTCCATACCACAAGTGGCGCGTGCGCTACCTAACAAATCATGCTCAACTTCAAGGGTTTCAGCATTTGTAAAAATGCGCTCCAAACCGCGTTTGACAATGTCGCACCGCATTTTATCTGAACATCCCGCACCGTAGAAATATACTTTTTTTGCTTCTACAACATTGACATCTTTAACAAAGCTTTTGTTCAACTCCATTTCGATGCGGTCTTCATCGTGAAAAAAAGGGTTAAAACCCATCGTTGTGTGTAATTCGCGGCTTCCGTCTGCATTTATGACTTGCCAATCGGCTTTTGTTGAGCCGCTATCTACAATAATTAACATTGGTTGTTTGATTTAGAATGAATGACTCTCTGTTTTCTTTAAGTGAGCAAAGTTAGTGTGTAATTCACACACGAAGGTATTATTTTGATAAAATTTTCGACATGTTCTAATATTCCTAATGACTGATGACTCATCTAGATTCAATCAATGAAAAAAAATGTTGTTTTTTTCATAAAAAACTTGTTTTATAAAAACATTTTGTGTTAAATTTGCACTATTATTTAAAACAAAGTTATTGAGCGTTTAACATAAAATAAAAATACATCTAATCATGTCTCAACCTAACTACATCCAAATTGGACAAGTCGAGCGTCAAAAAGACATTCAAAAAGATTGGCAACTTGTCATTGATAATACTAAAATCAAAGCATTTTTCGTAAAAAACTGGATAAATGTCGTCATTTTGGTTTTAGTTTTTTACATTTTTGCAAATCGAAATGTTTATTTTTCTCTCGGTGATGTTACCGAATTGCACAAAGGGAAAGCAGAGCAAATGGCTTTCAAACAAAACAATATCAAACAAAATGTAAAAAATATAGCTACTGCTGCCATAGGCGAGGCTATGCAGCCCACCCACGACCCCAATGACTATCAAGTTATCGGTGGTACTGAGGGGGTCGTTGAGTTATTGCCACTTACTAATACGTCTGTAAAACCTGTCGAAACGCCTTCTGAGTATTTGAAAGGAGGAACTGAAGCTAACCTTTTCGACAATGTTTCCATATTCATTGCGCCAGAAAAAGCGAATCCAGTTGTTGTTAAATCAAAACAAGAAAAATGCTGGGATTATGTACGCCGCTTCATTAATGTCGCAAAGGCAGAGCGTCAGAAGTTTGGAATTCCTGTCAGCATTACACTTGCACAAGGTTTACTTGAAAGTGACGCAGGACAGAGCCGTTTGACACAAAAAGCGAATAACCATTTTGGTGTTAAAACATTCAATCGCAATGTGCCACATGTAGTCATGAAAGATGATACACCAACTGATAAATTCAAAAAATATGACTCGGCTTGGGAAAGTTTCCGTGACCATAGCTTGCTTTTGATGCGTGACCACTACAAGCAATTGCAATATTTGAGCAAAACAGATTATGTGGGTTGGGCAAATGGTCTTGAAAAAGCGGGCTACGCAACGGATAAACAATACGCTGAAAACCTCATCAAAATCATTGAAAACCTCAAGCTTTATAAGTTTGATGAAGCATGATGGGGTCTCGGATATCCGAATATAATTATGGTTTCTTATAGTGTCCTTGCTGAATCCTAACCTTAAGGTTGGGATTTTTTTTTAGAAAAAACATCGCTATAAGCACTTTTTTTCCCATTTTAATGAGCAGATATACTGATTAAAACACAACTAAAAATGTCTAATTGACACTTTTTAGATTCTCATTCATTTTCAATTATAGTTAAAAAGTGAAATTTAATTTTGACTTTCAAACCTAAAACCATATCTTTATGCCCAAACGCCACCAAATACAAATTAATTCTTCTCTTTCCACAAATCAAAACTGATAATGATATGAAAATCGTCTCAACTATTCTGAAAAAAAAGAAGCACAGCTTCATCAGCGTACCTCCAACGACTTCTGTGTTAGATGCCATTAAAATAATGGCTGAAAAAAACGTGGGTTCTGTCCTTGTTATGGAGGGCGAAACATATCTCGGTATCATGACTGAACGTGATTATGCCCGTAAGGTAATATTGAAGGAGAAACATTCTTCTAAAACTACAGTAGGCGATATTATGTCCACCGATATTCCTCATGTGAAACCGCAAGACACTATTGAGCTTTGTATGAAACTCATGGCGGCGAGCAATGTTCGATATCTACCTGTTTTTGAAAATGGTTTATTGATTGATATTATTTCCATTTTGGATGTTATTCAGGAAACCGTCAATGAACAGAAAGAAACAATTGGAGAATTACAGAGCTTTATTTATACGAATTATGTAACTTAGATAATGGATTATTTTGCAATTTATTGAAAATCAATATTTTGTATAAAAAATCAAGCAACCATTATCTAATTATACAAAATAAAGAGGGGGTACAAGTTTTTAACACAACTTTGTACCCCCTCAGTATTTTGTACAATTCTCTTTTTTTTATGAATGTTCCAAATAATACATTCCAATACCTGCTAAATAACCTGCAAGGGCATAAAGAGAAATACGTTTTAGATACCAAAGAAAATCAATACGTAAAATGCCCATCGAAGCGACACCCGCAGCAGAACCGATAATCAAAATTGAGCCACCTGTGCCAGCACAGTAAGCCAATAAATTCCAGAAATCATGGTCGGGCGGAAAATGCGCCATGTCGTACATACCCATCGATGCAGCGACAAGTGGCACGTTGTCAACAACTGCTGATAATAAACCAATGAGTGTATTGATGACGTAAATATTCCCAAAAGTTTGGTCGAGTAATGTTGCCATGTGGTGCAAATGTCCAGACACCTCTAATGCGCTGACTGCCAATAAAATACCGAGAAAAAACAAAATACTCGGCGTGTCAATGCGATGCAACATAGCTGCTACGGAGTATTCGCGGCGCACAGATTCAGCGTCTTCTTTACGGCGGTGCATCAATTCAGTAATGTACCATAAAACGCCGACAGACAATAGGATACCCATAAAAGGCGGCAAACCTGTGTAATATTTGAATACTGGAACGGATAACAAGGCTAATGCGCCTAAGACGAACATCATCAACTTTTCCGAAGGTGTCGTAATCGCTTGATTTCCCTCTTCTTCTGTCTGCTTTTCAATAGGTTCAATTTGCCCCTTCATGAAATAACTGGCTAAAAGTAGCGGTACTATTAAACTGACTAATGAAGAGAAAAACGTAGCCTTCATAATATTAAAAGTTGTCACTTGACCACCAATCCATAGCATAATCGTCGTGACATCACCGATAGGCGACCAAGCACCACCAGCATTGGCAGCAATGATAATAAAGCCACCTAACAGCCAAAGCGTTTCTTTTTTGGAGGTGAGTTTGCGGGCTAAGGCGCACATGATAATTGCCGTTGTCATGTTATCCAAAATGGATGATAGGAAAAAAGACACCAAAGAAATGACCCATAATAATTTTACGAGGTTTGTTGTCTTAATCCTGTCTGTGATAACACGAAAGCCGTCGTGCACATCTACCAATTCCACTATGGTCATAGCGCCCAAAAGGAAGAACAAAATGCTGGCGATATTGCCTAAATGTTCAATTAGTTTCCCTTCGATGAAGGTATGCGCATCGGCGGGCATGCTTGCCGTTGCATTGATAAAAGCAGGCATTTGCGGCAAGCCTGTCAATAAAATTACCCAACACAAAACACCCGTCAGTAAAGCGGAGGCTGCTTTGTCCAATTTGAAGGGATGTTCCATGGCTATCATAAAATAGCCGACGATAAATGTGAAAATGATTAGAATTGCCATTATTTTTTTGTAACTTTATATGAATAAAAAATACACCGTATGATAACTGTTGTCATTGTATCCATCATAATTGTCATGTTGGCTTTTGCTTCATTCAGCGTGCGCCTCATTTTCAAAAAAAATAGTGAGTTTAGGGGAACCTGCGCGAACAACAACCCTTTTATGCAAAAAGAAGGCGTTGCTTGCGGTGTTTGTGGTCGTAAAAGTGGCGAATCATGTGGCGAAGAAGTGAAAAATTAAAAATTGCCGACTTGAACTTCTTCAAATGCTTGCTTTTCGTTTTGAATAATAAATAAAGCCGATACACCCAATTGTGCCGCTTTAACTTTTGCTTTTTCCAGACCCATAACCATAAAAGCGGTTGCCAAAGCATCGGCATCTGTACAGTTATTGGCTATGACTGAAACACTTAGTAAATTGTGTTGAATGGGGTATCCCGTTGCGGGGTCAATCGTGTGGCTGTATTTTTTTCCATCACGCATGATGAATTTACGATAACTTCCCGAAGTTGCCAACGATTTTCCGTCCAATGAGACAATACGTTCCAAGGGTCTCCCCTCAGTATTTTCTGCATTTTCAATTGGTTTGTCAATACCAATTTTCCAAAACTCACCTGTTTCATTTTTTCCCAACGTGCGGACTTCGCCACCAATCTCAATCATGTAGTTGCTAACACCTTTATTTTCAAGGAATTGAGCAACTAAATCAACGGTATAGCCTTGTGCAATAGCATTAAAATCAACTTGATTACAAGGGTTTTGTTTGATTAAAATACCGTTTTCCAATCGCACTTTTTGCCAACCACAACAGGCTAATAGATTTTTAATTTCAATACTATCGGGCATCGTTTCATTCTTTTTAAAATGAAAACCCCAACGTTTTACAAGCGGTGAAACAGTGACATCGAAAGCCCCCTCAGTAAGTTTTGACATTTCTATGCTGCGCTTGAAAATATTGGTAAAATGCTCATCTGCTACCGTGTTGGGCGTGTTTTTATTAAAATTTGAAATGATTGAAGTCGAATCCCATAATGACACACTTTTATCAATAACTCTAAAAAGGCTATCGGCTTGCTGTACAAAATTGCGTTCTAAACTATCAAAATAGATGATGCTGAAAGTCGTTCCTTGTGCTTTTCCTTCTAAATGACTATACATTTTCACTGGTTTATTTGTATCGCAAGCAAAAAAGAAAACAGCAAATGCTGCTAGTAGTAAGCCATTTCTCCATCGTTTTGTTTGAATACCCCCCTCAGTAAAATTGGACATTTTCAAGTGTTTGAGTACCCGTGAAATACTAATACGGTCTTTTTGTCATTCTGAACGCAGTGAAAAAGTCTTGATAAAAGATTGAAAATAAATGATTTAGATTCTTTCACTGCGTTCAGAATGACAAAAAAAATACGTTATTATTTAAAGATGACTTAACTTCCAAAATCATCAAATGCAATGTTATCTTTTGAAACGCCTAAGTTATCAAGCATTTTTTGAACTGCCGACAGCATCATCGGCGGTCCGCAGAGATAGTACTCAATATCTTCGGGAGCTTCATGTTGGTTTAGGTAATTGTCTAAGACAACTTGATGTATAAAACCCGTATATCCTGTCCAATTATCTTCTGGAAGTGGTTCAGATAATGCTATTTCAAATTTAAAGTTTGGAAATTCTTTTTCAATCTTTCTAAAATCATCTTCATAAAAAATCTCTCTCATACTCCTTGCACCATACCAATAGGACACTTTTCGACCTGTCCGTAGCGTGTGAAAAAGGTGAAAAATATGAGAACGCAGAGGTGCCATACCTGCACCACCACCGATATAAACCATTTCTGCGTCCGTATTTTTGATGTGAAATTCGCCATAAGGACCGCTAATAGTCACTTTATCGCCTGGTTTCCTTGAAAAAGTAAAAGACGAACACAAACCGGCTGGCACATCAGCAAAACCATTTTTCGCTCTATCCCATGGCGGTGTTGCAATACGGATATTGAGCATAATTTTATTGCCTTCGGCAGGATGATTTGCCATGGAGTAAGCGCGGAAAACAGATTCTTCAACATTCAGTTTTAAATCCCATATTTTAAACTTATCATAGTCGTCACGGAATTTATCATCAATTTTATAGAGGTCTTTGCTGAAATCTAAGGACAATTCTGGCACATCTACTTGTATATAATCACCAGATTTGAATTTCAAAGTCTCTCCTACTGGTAGTTTTACGACAAATTCTTTGATAAATGTAGATACATTATCATTTGAAACAACTTCACATTCCCATTTTTTGATGCCAAAAACAGCGTCTGGCACGCCAATTTCCATGTTTTGCTTGACTTTTACTTGACAGGCAAGGCGTTTTTTTTCAGCAACGTCCCGACGATTCAAGTGATTGGTTTCAGTCGGTAAGACATCGCCGCCACCTTCATAAATTTTACAAACGCACATGGCACACGTACCACCTCCTCCACAAGCTGATGCCAAAAAGATGTTTTTTGCTGCTAAAGTTGACAACAAAGTGCTGCCTTGTTGCACCATTAAAGGATTGTCTTTATCGCCATTTATGACAATAGAGACTTGTGTTTGGGGCAGCAGCCTGTCTTTTGCTTGTAAAATCAAGACAACCAAAAGAAGAACGACCACAATAAAGACAGCAATACTACTGGTCAGGATTGGTATCATAATATTTAAAGTTTAATGCCTGAAAAACTTAAAAAAGCCATACCCATCAAAGCGGTTATTATCATAGCGATGCCTAAACCACGAAGCGGTTCGGGGATATTAGAATATTTTAACCTTTCACGGATAGCAGCCAACAAGACGATGGCTAAGAAAAAACCAATGCCACTGCCTAATGAAAAGACGGCTGTTTCAGCAAAATTGTATTCTCTTTCTTGCATAAACAGGGCGCAACCAAGTATCGAACAGTTGACTGTAATAAGTGGTAGAAAAATGCCGAGTGCATTGTATAAGGCAGGTGCGAATTTTTCGACAACCATTTCTACTAATTGAACGGCTCCTGCTATCGTCGAAATGAATAGAATAAATGCTAAAAACGTCAAATCTACAGTAGCTAAGGAAGGATGAATCCAGCCCAATGCGCCTGGTGCGAGCATTTTAGATAAAATAAGCCAGTTAAGTGGCGTTGTTAAAACCAAAACGAAAATGACAGCAATGCCCAAACCAAAAGCTGTTTTCAACTTTTTAGACACCGCTAAAAAGGAACACATACCGAGAAAAAATGCAAAAATGACGTTCTCGACAAATATGGATTTTATGAAAATGCTTGCGAGATTTTCCATGATTTGTAAATTTTATTCTTTGACAATGTTGTGATTCAAAAAGAGACCCCTCAGTATTTTTGGGTTTTTGGTCACTTACGTATCGAATATTTTAAAAGTATTCGATAAGTTTTATCTTCAAAACATTTAACTCACGTTAAGTAGTTTTTTATTTCGTGAACGTTGCACCCAAATAATAATGGCTATCATAAACAAAGCGGCGGGTGGTAACATCATCAAGCCGTTATTGACATAACCGTGTTCGTACATAAAATCGGGAACGACTTTATAACCGAATATTTTTCCAGCACCCAATAATTCTCTGAAAAAAGCAACTGTTATCAATATCGCCCCATAACCTAAGCCGTTGCCGATGCCATCAAGGAAGGAACGCCACGGCTTTTGCGACATCGCAAAGGCTTCCAATCGTCCCATGACTATACAATTGGTGATAATGAGACCGACAAAAACGGAGAGTTTTTTACTGACATCAAATACAAAGGCTTTGAGCAATTGGTCAACAATTGTCACCAAAACGGCAACGATTATCAATTGCACAATAATGCGTATGCGATTTGGAATACCATCTTTTACAAGAGAAGTAATCATATTAGAAAATGCCGTCACAATTGTCACACCCAAAGCCATAATAATAGCAGGTTTCATTTGCACGGTAACGGCTAAGGCTGAACAAACCCCCAATATCTGAACCGTGATAGGATTAGAGTCATCTAATGGGTCGCGCAACACTTGCATATTTTTTTTAGAGAAAAGCGGTTCGGCTTTTTTCACCTCTTTTTTTACTAAATTTGTTGTTTCAGAACTCATTTTACCAATTTTTTAAAATAAATCAAATAAGGTTCGATACAGTTTTTCAACATTTTATCCGTTCCTGAAGACGTAATCGTTCCACCCGAAATACCGTCAACGCGGTGTTCATTGCCATAATCCGTTTTTTGATTGGGTTTTAAGACATTTACAGAAATGAAATTGTCGCCTGACATGATTTTTTTACCTTCAAATTGGGCTTGAAAAGGCTTTTCTGAAATTTCTGCACCCAATCCAGGTGTCTCACTTTTATGGTCGAAAGTCGCTCCATAAACGGTATCAAAATCATCAGCCAAAGAAATATAGCCCCAAATAGGTCCCCACAAACCCACACCTCGCATGGGAATGATGTAGTATTTTTTACCATCTGTATGCGTAAAAATGTATAAAGGCAATTTGCGATTAGCAGGCGTTTTGGCTATTTCTTCTTTCAAATTCACTGAATTCGCCTTGATATTTTCTAAAATATTGCCTTGACCATCTAAAACCATTTCAGTGATATTAGCGGCGTATATTTTTTCGATAGTCGCTCTATCTGTTGCTGTTTCGCGCACAGAACGAAGGATATTGGTTTTGGTATCAAGGGCAATATTTGCTTCTTGATACGGTTTTAATGCCTCCGCAGTAAAAGCCAAAATGATGGCAGTCAATGCTGACAGCACAGCGGCGTATATGAATGTATAACGATTGGTGTGCACGATTTTTAGATTTTAAAGTTAATTTAAAAAATAAAAATTTGATTTAAAATGTTTGTAATCAAATACTTATCTTGATTTTATGCTTTTTACTGAGGGGGTCGTTTTGAACACATTACATTCAAAAACATAGACCCTTCACAGCTTTTTCATTCTCCTTTGTATATGTCTTTCTACAACAATGTAATCAATTAAAGGTGCAAAGACATTCATCAACAAAATACTCAACATCATGCCTTCGGGATAAGCAGGGTTAAAAACCCTCAATACGACACAACCGCCGCCTATGAGTAAACCATATATTATTTTTCCAGTAGCTGTGTGCGCTGCTGTCACAGGGTCGGTTGCCATAAAAATAGCCCCAAAAGCAAAGCCGCCCATCAACAAATGTACATGCGGAGGCGTGTGCATCGAATGATTCATAACACTAGCGGGTGCTAAGAGATTGAGTAAAACACCTACCAAGTATGCACCGAGAAAGACAGAAATCATAATACGTGCGCTGCCTACGCCTGTAACTATCAAAATGAAAGCACCAATAAGGCAAGCCAAAACGCTTGTTTCGCCCACAGAACCTTGCTCAAAACCCCAAAAGAGGGTCATGCCATCGGGTAATTTATGGAAATTTGTATCGAACATGACGAGGTTTGTTGCACCAGAATAACCATCTACAAGAGCGCGCCCAGTTTCGGGTGAAAGGTCATTCCAAACATCGCCTGAGAGGTAAGCGGGGAATGCAAAAAACAAAAAAGCCCGCGCCAATAATGCAGGATTCATAAAATTAAAACCCGTGCCGCCAAAAACTTCTTTACCTAATAAGGTGCAAAAAATAGCACCCATCGCAATCATCCACAAAGGCGTTGTAATAGGCAAAGTGAGTGGAATAAGCATACCTGTTACCAAATAGCCTTCGCTAACAGGGTGATTTCTAGTTATTGAAAATATAAATTCAACCGTCAAACCTGCCCCATAACTGACAATAATCATAGGTAAAACTTTCCAAAAACCGAAAATGAGGTTTTGAAAATGGCTGGTTTCCATGCCAAACGCTTTGTAATGTTGAAAACCAACGTTCCACATACCAAAGATTAAACACGGCACAAGCGAGATTATGACAGTAATCATGGTGCGTTTCAAATCCATCGCATCACGTATATGGACACCAGTACCTGGCGTTGTGGTACCAGGCACAAATAAAAATGTTTCGAGGGCATCAAACCCGTAGTGTAATTTTTCAAACCGACCACCTTTAGAAAAGTGCGGACGGACGTTATCCAATATATTCCTTAGAAATTCCATAAACTAATTAGGTGTAATGTTAGTTTTAACTTTCATTTCTCATCAATTCTAAACCTTGGGCAATGATATTTTGAACATCAATTTTTGACGTGCAAACAAATTCACACAACGCAAAATCCTCTTCTGCCACTTCATAAATGCCCAATTGTTCCATTTTTTCAACATCTTTTGCTAAAATTGCTTTGAGCAAAAAGACAGGTAGAATATTCATGGGCAATACTTTTTCGTATTGACCTGTCATAACAAAAGGTCTTTCTTCGCCATGTGTATTGGTATCTAATTCGTACTTTCTGTTTTTGGCAAGCCAAGAAAAAAAGGTGCGTGAAAGGCTTAATTTCTTTAATCCAGGCAATAACCACCCTAAAAATTCGGGTTCATCGCCTTCTGGCAAGACTGTAATTTGGTTGGTATAAAAGGAAAGATGGGCATTTTCTGGCACTTGTTGGCCATGTAGTACATTGCCTTCAATGATGCGATTTTTTCCTATAAACAAATCGTCCTCGAGTATATTGCCGAGGTGTTGACCTGTATGCACCCTATAATATTGTGGCTTGCTCACTTGTGCGCCTGTCAAAGCAACAATGCGGTCTGCCCTGTAACGGCCTTCATTGAACAAGCGACCAATAATAATAACGTCTTGTGGATGAATAGTCCAGACGACTTCCCCACTACGAATTGGGTCAATATGATGAATTTGAATACCGACATTGCCCGCAGGATGCGGTCCGGCGAAATGGTGAATTTTCACCCCCTCAGTAAGTGGGATGCTCGTTAGGGTTTGATCTTTTTTTAAACCCAAATGAACTGGGCAAGCACCCAAACGCGCTAAGGCTTCAATACCTGTTTTGAAATTTTCAGGCTCTTGCGTGATGATAAAGTTCAAATCTGGTGCAAGCGGCGCAGAATCAAAGCAGGAAATAAAAATAGCTTTTGGGGATACTGAGGGGTCAGCGATACAGCCAAAAGGTCGTTGTTGGATATAAGCCCAACAACCCGCGTCAAGCAAACGTTGGCGTATATTTTCAGCACTAAGATTTGTCGGATTTTCTTTAGGAAAGTCTCGGTATTGAATCCCGTTTTTATCGGTCAAAATACGGACTGCGAGGATGCGTCTTTTTTCGCCCCGCACCACTTCGGAAACAATGCCACTAACAGGCGCGCAGAACTGAATATCAGGATTGTTTTTGTCAACAAATAATACTTGACCTGCCTCAACGCCTTCACCTGCTTCAACCAGTACTTTAGGCGTTAGGTATTTGAAATTGGAAGGTAAAACATCCACAGACTTAGAAAGCGGGGCTTCAATTATATTTTTTCCCGCCTCACCTACAAGTTGAATGTCATACCCTCGACGTATCTGGATTACAATGTCATCTGGCATAGTTAGTCAATATTTTGTTAAGACAAAGAAAATAAAATTTCTTGGTTTTTAATAATTATTGATATAAATTTATCAAAAAAAATAAATTTCAAAATATTAGTTTGATTTTAGTATCTTATAAAGAATTATATACTTTTATCTTTTTCTCACAAAATTCATAAAAATGTAACCTTATTAAAACAGTTTATAGTCTATCACCGCGTTAAAGTTTTTAGGGAATCTGTTACCCTATTTTTTTAATTCACGTTTTTAGATGGAATTGAGTAAGCTGCCAGCCCAGCCACCAATAGAGGAAGGGAAAATAGTGTAAATAAAGTTGTAATGCTAAACCCCCAATCGGAGAAAATGCCAAATAACAATGGACCTAAAATTGCCCCAAAACGCCCAACACCAAATGCTAAACCCACACCCGTTGAACGCATCGCCGAAGGATAAATACGGGTAGCTATTGGAAAATAGGTATTGAATCCTCCCTGCACAAAAAAGCCAATGAAAAAAATGAGGACGAACATAAAGGTATAATTCAATTTGAGGTTTGCATAAGCCAACATAATCGCAAAAGCAATCAACATAAAGCTTAATATGACTTTTTTTGGACCAAATCGTATGGCAAATAAACCCATGGCGACAACACCCACAAATGCCCCTAAATTGAGCGACATACCGGCATAAGTTGCCATTTGAAAAGGCATACCCGCATCTTTGGCGATGTTTGGCACCCAACTCATCAAGGTATAAAGCGTTAGAAAACCAAAGAAAATACCTATCCAAAGCCGCAATGTCGAGGTTTTATATTCTGGTAAGAACAAAATTTTTAAAGGTACTGAGGGGGTGTCGGCTGGTTTTTCGGGTAGGGATTCAATGCCTTCGTATCCCATTTTGGACAACAAATCATTGATTTGACCATGTGCATTGGAGGGTTGTTTTTTACCCAAAAAGGCTAAAGAATCAGGCATGAAAATATAAACAACTATCAACATCGTCAAAGACACAAAACCTGCTACGAGATACGTAAAACGCCACCCAAACTCGGGAACTGCCCAAGCAGTAAAAAAACCTGTCAAAACAGCACCCAGGGGCCAGCCACCTTGTATCAAACCGACATTAAAATCGCGCGTTTTTGAATTCGAAAACTCGGATGCAACTGTTGCCATTGTCGGCAAAATACCCCCTATGCCCAAGCCTGTAACCACTCGGCAAATCAATATCTGCCAAAAAGCTGTCGTAAAATAGATGCTCAACATTCCTGTTGAAATCAGTGTTAAAGAGATTAAAAACACTTTTCTCCTGCCAATTTTGTCGCCAAATGGGGCTAAAAAGAAACAGCCTGCCGTCATACCGACCAAACCTGCGCTGAAAATTGACCCCAACTCGCTTTTAGACAATGCCCATTCTTTCACAATTTCTGACCCAGTGAAAGACACGACCAAGACATCTATGCCATCGTTCATATTTAAGATGAAACATATCGCAACGATGATAATTTGATACGATGACATTGGGCTATTGTCAATTAAGTCTTTAAGTTTGGCTTGTAAATTATCGTAAGTCATGTTTTTTTGCTTGTTAAAGTGATTTTTCGTTTCTTTTATTAGCTAATTCAAAAGTTTTGGGGCTATATTAAACAGTGATAATAATCTTAGAATTGTCACCTTTAGCAGCTAGTTCTAATGCCAATTGCAATTCATTCAATGCCATGTAACGATTGATGATAAAGCTTGGACGAATGGTTTTTGATCCAATGAGTTGAATCGTTCTTTTAAAATCAAAAGGATGGTCGTAAATGATAGATGGTACAATGGTAATACCTTCACGGGCTATTTTCAAGGGTTTGAAAGTGGCTAAATTGCCTGAAAGTCCAACTAAGACAATTTCTGAACCACGCGGCGCAGATGCGGTGACTAATGAAGCCGTGTGGGCCGAACCCGCACATTCAAATACAACAACCACGTCATTTTGTTCCCAAGTCTGACCGAGTTTGACTGATTGTTCTTCGACAGTCTCCCCCTCAGTATAAACAGCATTTGCACCCAAATCAGTCGCCAATTTCACTTTCGACGCATTAATTTCAGTGACAAAAACTTTATAGCCTAATGATAAGGCTAAATGAGTCAACAACAAACCGATAGCTCCTAAACCAATAACGGCTATCGTATCGCCAGGCTTCGCTTTTGAGGCTAAAAGCGCATGAACGCTCACGGCTGTTGGCTCAATGACGACGGCGTCATTGTCAGAAATCGAATCGGGGATTTGCCAACAGAATTCAGAAGGCAAGCAAATATATTCAGCAAAACAACCCGCTTCGTTGACACCGACAACCCGTTTATTGACACAAATATTTCCACGTCCACTTCTACAATATGCACAAGTACAGCAAGGAATATTGGGCTCGATAACCACCCGTTCTCCTATTTTTCTATCTGCAACACCATCACCAATTTTATCTATGTAGCCTAAACCTTCATGACCAATGATGTTAGGGTGATCCAATAAGCGATGGCCTAAAAACAGGTGAACATCAGAACCACATACACCTATCATTTTGAGTTTCACACGCACTTCACCTTCCTTCGGTTCAGGCATATCTACTTGTTTTACCTCTATTTGCTTGGGTTTAGTTAAAAAAGCAGCTTTCATCCATCAATTGTTTGTACTGTTTTAAGGACATTTAATATTTCGGAAACAAAGCTACTATATCATAGAGGGTTTCAAAAGAAATGGTTTAAAAGTACCAAAAGTTAATTTGAAAGTGCCGATGTTTAAAACATTGACAAAGCAAAAACAAAATCAGTACCCCTCAGTAATTCAAGAAAAATCAGTCAATAATCAGTTCATCTGCAAAAAGCCAAGCCGCTTTGCCTTCCCCTGCGTGACCTTTTGGGCAAACACCTATGTTTTTAGCATAAATTTTTAAATAGCGTTTGGGTTTGGTGTATTCTGAAAAGCGGAGTTTTGCTTGTTTAATGTACGTTTTTTCAAGGCTTCGGCTGTGAGCAAAGTCCGCACGGTCTATGTCTAACCATTCTTTTCCATCGTTTGAAACGGCAGCTATGACATAATCGGGTAGAAAAATCCAAGAGGCTGGTTTATTCAAAAACTCTAAATCAATAGACCTAAACTTGCGTGGTTGTTCAAAATCGAAAATTACCTCCATATCATTGCCTTCAAAACCCGTCCATTGTGCATAATTTTTTTCGCTGCCGCGTATGCCGTTTGTTAAGCCACGAATGCCTGATTCGTAGGTATTTTTTGCTGGTTTGGTCAGACTGTATTTCATACCCAAAGCGGCATGTGGGTAAACCGTTTGCGACACTGTTTTACTAATCGGTCTGCCATTCTGAAAATTTGCTGCTCGAATGGCATTAAAATCTTTAATTTCAAAGGGTTGCGTATATAAAAATGACTTAATGGTTGGTTGTGAACCATCTGTTGTATAACGAATTTCTGTGTTTTTGACCGAAGAACTCAAATATACTGAGGGGGTCGTATTTTCAGATTTGAAGGCAATGTCCACATCATAAAGCCGCTTGGCATAGTTGACATCCATGCGGTCGAGGCGATTAAAATGGGTTTGTAAACGGCTTACAAAATTGTCATAATTACGCCGATTTTTTGGAGACCACAGCACCTCAGCTAAGGCAATAGCTCGCGGAAAAACCATATATTCCACTTGGTCAGTCGTCCGCATATACTCTGTCCAAACATTGCCTTGTGCGCCTAAAATATATTTGGCTTGTTGCGCATTCAGTACTTCTGGTGTTGGTTCATAAGAATAGGTATTTCCCAAAGTTACTAAGCCACCAATCGCTAAAGGTTCGGATTCGGGGTCTGCTTGATAATAATCAAAATAACAATAGCTACCAGGTGTCATAATCACATCATGGTCTTGTTGTGCTGCTGAAATGCCCCCCTCACTACCACGCCACGACATAACGGTTGCATTGGGAGCCAAGCCGCCTTCAAGGATTTCATCCCAACCAATGATGCTACGTCCTTTTGAGTTGACAAACTTTTCGATGCGTTGAATGAAATAAGATTGTAGCTCATGTTCATCTTTAAGACCTTCTTTTTTCATCAAATCTTGACAGAATTGGCTTTTTATCCATGCTTCTTTTGGACATTCATCACCGCCAATATGAATATATTTTGAAGGGAATAAATCCATCACTTCAGTCAAAACGTCCTGTAAAAACGAAAATGTTTTGTCAGAAGGGCAAAAAACATCTTCAAAAACGCCCCAACTCGTTGCCACTTCATAATTTTTCGAAGGGTCACAAGACAACTCTGGATAAGCGGCTAAAGCTGCGAGCGCATGACCAGGCATCTCAATTTCAGGAATAATATTGACAAAACGCTCCTTGGCATAAGCCACAATATCACGTATTTGGTTTTGGGTATAAAAACCGCCGTAACGCTGCCCGTCAAATTTTTTAGGCAAGTCCGAGCCATGTCCGATGAGGGTTTCCTTGCGCCACGCTCCTATTTCAGTCAATTTAGGATACTTTTTTATCTCAATCCGCCAGCCTTGGTCTTCTGTTAAATGCCAATGAAAATTATTCATTTTGTGCAACGCCATCAAGTCAATATATTTTTTGACAAAACTAACTGGCTGAAAATGCCGCCCCGCATCGAGATGCAAACCTCTGTAGGCATAGCGTGGTTTGTCCTCAATTTCAACACAAGGCGCACGCCAAGTCACTTTTGTCCTTAAAGTTGTTGTTGAAAACACCTCCGTTGGCAGCAATTGCAACAATGTTTGTACGGCATAAAAAAAGCCTTGTTCTGTTGCCGCTTTGATATTGATTTGTGTAGGCGTTACACTTAATTTATACCCCTCAGTACCTAAGCCTTCTTTGTCTGTTTTCAAGAAAAAAATGACGTTTATATTTGATTTTGAATTATTTAAATCAATGACGGAGACACTTGTACCATCTATTTTGATGTGGTCAGCAAGTTGTTGTGCGACACGTCGAATACCTTCATTGGCATTTGGCACGATGATTTGCGTTCGATTAGTGATGGTAAACGAGCCTGAAACAGCAGTCAATTTTGTCGGTTGCGGGACGATATTGATGGGAATCATATCGTTTTTTGTATTTGTTTGAGTTTGTGCAGTCATTCTTATTATGCCAATATTCAGGATAAGACATAGCATTAATTGAATTTTCATTAAATTTTTTTGTTTAAGGTAAAGTTTCATTGATAAATTTTGTAATATATATAGTATTGAAATCAAGTTGAATAAAAATATTATTTTTTACAAATCAAGTATTTATCCAATCTGAATAATTACTATATTTGTGTTTATATTATTTGATTAATTTATTTTGCTCTATTTCAGAATGTTATATCCTAACGTTTTTCAAGTAAACTAAAAGACTAAGGAAAGAAAAAATCCTTTTCTATCTATGTTAAGCATCAATTGAAATTGCCAACAATACGAACCACTAATACGAACCACTTTTGATTTAGTCTCCCGTAAAAAAAGTAAATAATTCTGAATGCGACTAATTTTGACTACACGAAAAATACAAACTGCAATTAGCCGTCAAATCCATCCTGTGGTGTAACCTTTAGAGACCTCAGCAGTTTAAAACAAAAATCAATTTCAATTATCATTACAAATATCGAATGTTTTCATTACACAAACATTCATTAAATTCTTAATTCAAAATGATGACTTTCAACTTTAAAAGATTCAACAAAATTCCAGCTATTTTAGCTGCTTTCCTTTTATGGCAAGGTTGCCTAAAAACTGATTTAACTGGCTTTGACGGCATTGAACTATCTCCTACCGTCGCGATACCACTTGTAAGGGCGACTTTTGCCTTCCAAGACTTTATCAAGTCAGACACACTGCTAAAAATTGACAATAGCGGTTCGATTCAAATGATTTATTCGCAAAATAATATTGCTTCTTACACAGTCGCAGATATCGTTTCTCAAGCCACAGGAACAGTGACGGCTAATGTAAGCAAAAATGTTGCGATGGGCGATTTATCAATTGAGGCTTTCAATTTATCTAATGCGACTACGCTAAACACATTCAGTTCCTCATTTTCTGAACCAGTCAAATCGCTATTTGCAAACGGCGGAACAACGCCAGCGCCGGGAATCCCTGCTTTTTCACAAGCCATAAGTACCATCAATAACTTAAATGATGTGACCGAATTTCAAAATATTACCCTCGCCAGTGGACAGCTTGTGCTTGATGTCAAAAACAATTTTCCATTTGCTTTAACAAATTTAATGGTTGAATTGCTTGACAGAGGCAATAGCAATACGCTTATAACAACCATCAATATTGGTAATTTAGCCAGTGGGGCGACTGTTAATACTTCTGCGAATTTATCGAACAAATCATTCACTAACAAATTGGCTTACCGTATCCCCTTGTTAAGTAGCCCTGGTATTGCCGGCAATACGGCTATTTCACCGTCATCAACATTGTCTGTTATGACATCATCGTCTAATATGAAAATAAAAAATGGTAATGTAAAAATAACATCTCAAACTATACCATCAGAAAACATCATTGCGGCTGTCACAACAGGAAATGCAACTCAAAAATTAACAGAGATAACGGTCAAAAGTGCCACGGCTTATTATACTATTACAAAGAACATTTCTGCAAATTTCAAAGTAGATTTAGTTTTTCCAACAATCAAAGAAAATGGCGTTGCTGTTAAGAAAACAATAGATGTTACCAATAATTCTGTAACGGGTTCGATTGCTTTTAATAATGCTATCATGGATTTGACAAGTATTGCCGCACAGCCTTACAATCAATTGCCCATTCAAGCCTCTGTTTCAGTTTTAGGGTCAACAGGATATGTAGCTATCAATTCTACAGATGCAATTACGATAAATACAACTTTTGGCAACATAGTCATAGACGGAGCGAAGGGGCAATTTGGGACATTTAACATCGTGATTCCTAAAAAATCTTTAGATTTTGGCTATGACTTTTCATTTTTAAACAAAAATAGCCAAAAGTTATTTTTTGATAATCCTACTATGAAGTTGCGTTATGATAATTCATTTGGGATTCCTATTTCTGCAAACTTGAATGTTTCTGCTGCGGGATTGCTTGGTAATGAAGTTTTAGGTGCACCTGCCATCAGCATATCTTATCCTAAAATGGCACAAGTAGGACAAATGATTAAAGATTCATTTTCTATAACAAAAAGTAACTCGAAGATTGTACAGTTTTTATCAGTCCTACCTAATAAAATTGACTACGACGGCAATGTATCTATAAACTCAAATAACAACAGTGAAGTCAACTTCTTTATGCCCAATAGCAGAATCAATATGGGTTTTGATTTCATACTGCCTTTTAAATTTTCGACTCAAAATTTAATACTCCGCGACACGATTAAAGCAGGCTTTATTGATGCCACCAAATCGACAGATTCATACGAATCAGCAGCGTTGTTAATCGAACACAAAAATGGTTTTCCTTTAAAAACAAGCCTTGATTTAGTGGCTTTGACTGGCTCAACTGCTTCAACTATTGTCGAAAATTTTTCAATCCCTTCAGCAAGTGTTGCCGCAGATGGACGTGTTTCTCAACCTAACACAGGCAAACAAACTCTTTCACTCAACAATACACAACTAAAAACTTTGCTAAAAGCTGAAAAGATAATTGTGGTTGCTCGCATCCAAACGGCAGGAGATGGCAATACGCCCGTCGTGATGTTGCCAACTTATATTTTTGACGTAGGCATCGGTATGCAAGCAACGTTTAAAATTAAACAATAATAGAACAAAGTAATGATGAATGATAAATGATGAACGATAAATAGCACAAGATTTTGACTATCAATTAGTTGTAGCAAATTAGTTTCCCGTTTATTTTCATTTATGTACTTATGTGTTCATTTACCAACTGTTAAAAAACTGTTTTACGAAACAATTAAAATATTTAAACTAATGAAAAATATTATAGCAATAATTTGTATTTTTTTTGTTACAGAAGCTGCTTTCTCACAAACAGGTGTGTTAGGATATGGCTCAAATGCCGCAATTCCTTCACAAATGAGCAACCCAGCCTTAACGACAAATGCGCGTATCGTTGTTTCAGTACCTTTTATGTCCTCTGTTATGATTGAACAAAATAACTCTTTTAAACTTACAGATTGGTTATCTACTGAGGGGGGTAAAACATATTTAAGTTTTAACAAATTTTTACCCTTAGCACAAGATAACAACAGTGTTAATACAAACTTTGGCGTAGATTTATTCAACGTTGGATTGAGGGTTAAGGATAAAAACTTCTTTTCAATAGGTGCGCAAACATTTTCAAGCAACTACGGCAGCTTTTCGAAAGATTTAATTAAGCTCGTTGCAGAAGGAAACGCGAATCATTCTACTATTACGCTCAATAAAGAGTCCGTTTATCACACTGTTTTTTCTGATATCTTCTTTGGTTATTCTCGTTCTTTGATGGATGATAAGCTTAAAATAGGTGCGAAACTAAAAATCATAAAAGGGCAGTCGCATTTCCAAACAGATAATCTGAATTTTACGCTGACAACTGACCCTAATTCAAACCCCGCTTATGCTATTAATGTAACAGGAAGTATGCAAGCTCAAGCAGGTGGTATTGCTGGTATCTTTACAGATACACTGTTAAGTCCAAATTCTAGTGATTTGGTTAAAAAGAATTTTATGGGCATGGGCACTGGTACTGGATTTGATCTGGGCGCATCTTATCAAGTAACGCCGAAGCTAACATTGTCCGCCTCTGCTATAAATGTTGGCAATATAACTTGGAAAAAAGAATATGCAACCAAGTTAGCGATTACTGGTTCTGGTAAATTTAATTTTACTGGCATTAAAGTCAATATTAATGACGGTGAGGACAGTAATGCGGCAGATAGTATCCAACAAGTTGCCAAAGATGCCTTTAAGGTCAGCCAAACCAAAGGAGAATTTTCAAGTGCCTTACCCGCATTAATCTATTTTCAAGCAGGTTATAAATTTTCTGAAAAGCATCAAGTATCTGCTGTTTTTCGCACACAATCTATTAATAAAAAATCAAATAATCTTCTTGGATTAAGTTATGCATTTACGCCCAATAAGTTGATACAATTATTAGGCGGCGTGACTTTATTGAACATGAAAAATCCTAGTTTGGGTGCTGGTATTGTATTTTCTCCTGGACCTTTTCAACTACATATTTTGGCTGATAATGTCAGTGGTCTATCTGGCATCGACAATACCAACAGAATGCAAATACAAATGGGCTTAAATGTCGTCATAAAAGATAAAAAGCCTTCGCTAACAAAACCAATAGATTAGGTTTTAAGTGCACACTTCTAAAACAGAAACAGTGCAATTTATAACATATTCTAAAACCATGAATCATCCCAAGTTTGTAACTCGTCAAGTTTGGGATGATTCATGGTTTCATTAAGTATTAACCTCACTAAATTGACCTATATCCCCTCAAATCACAGCTACAATTAGGGTTTAGGGTTCATTTCCTTTCATTTATCACTCTCCGTAAGCACAAAACACAACAACTTGGCTACGTTACTTAATAAATTAATCAGTACCAATATCCTTGTATTGAGTATATTATTGTTAGCTCAAAATCCCCCCCTCAGTATTCCTTCATAAAAAGTCTGTTTTCTAAGAATCATTACTGTTAACATTTGACTGTCAATCACTTACATCAATAACATCACATTCACAATATTTATTTTAATGAAGCAACCAAACATTTATGTAACACACCAATTGTCCGCATTGGCATTAGTTAATTTGGTTTGCAATTGTTGACTAATGACAAAAAAGCCTGTCACAGGTGTCCGCTTTGTCGGTTGTGCAACGTTATAGATGATGGTAATTTCGCTTTATAAACCAATAAAAAATTGTTTTACTTTTTTTATACCAATATTATCATAGCTATTTAATTTTTTTCCAAAACCTACTTTACTCATTTTCAAACTTTAATATCATGACTTTACTTCAGAAAACCTTTAGTGATAAAGGTAAAATGATCAGATTAGTACTTGTTGGCTTATCTTTTATGACTGCATCAGCCGTTCAGGCTCAATCTTCCAAACAAGTTTCAACGGAAGCGTCCACATACCCATTTAAGAAACATGAAATTGCCGTTGGTTTAAACGTCGGCGTTTCTAATGGGCTTGGTTTAGATGTTGCTTATCGTTTTGCAAAACATTGGGCAGGTCGTATGGCATTTAATTATGCCAAATATACCAAAGAAGGCTACACCTACGACATTGTTTCAACGAATCCCGATGGCACAAAAAACCTTCAAAAGCTTTCCTTTGATGGTGGGATTAAACTAAGCAATCTCGCATTAAATGCAGAATTCACGCCCGGTTCTAAGGGCAGATTCAAGCTGATTGGTGGTCTTTCCTTTTTTCCAACCAATACCATTACTGCTGGCGGTGAATTGGCTTCAACCATTAAATTCAATGATGTCGTTTTAAATCCAGAAGACTTGGGCAATGGTTTTGTAACTATTGGTTTCAAGCAAAAAGTTGCCCCTTTCCTCGGTATGGGTTTCGGGCGCACTTTTCCACGCAAGCGTATCAATGTCAGTTTCGATATGGGTGCGTACTATAAAGGTGACTACACAGTGGATATCAAGGTCAATCCAGGTGCTATTTTAAAAGAAAATGAAGAAAACGGAGCCATCTTAGCCCGCAACTTCAATGAAAATTGGTATCAAAAAGTTTGGCCCGTTATGAATCTTCGTTTGGCATATCGAATTCAATAATAACAATCATAAATCATATTTGGAGCCCCCTCAGTAATTATCTAAACAATCCATTTTTAAAATTAAAATTAAATCCTTTACAGAATGAAAAATATTTTCACAAAACTTGCAGCAGGCGTTGTTGCTATTTGTTTAACAACAATCTTTATTGTCTCCTGCTCAGTTGAAGATTTGACGAAAGATTTGACACTTTATACCGGTAATTCTTTTTTAGTAAACCCAATTTCCATTCAAGTTGCAGATGCGGCTAAAAGTGAATCTGCTCCTGACCAGTTAACCGTCACCATCGAAGGACGTGATAAAGACAAATTATTCACCATGTTCGGTGAGAAAAAAATTCGCGCCATCAGTGGCATCATATCTTTAGCAGTTAAGGCAGCAGATGCGCCTACTTCTGCTAAATCGCTTGAATTTACGGTCGTTCTCAGCGCACCTAATTTTACAACAGTCAGAAAAAGCTATGTATTGACTGAAAGTGCCGAATTAAAAGCGGATAAAGTTTCTATGGTCAATCCTACAGCACCACCTCCAGGTGTCTCTGCTCAATCGAGTTCCTTTACAAGCTCTGCGGCAACGGGTACACCAAAAGACGAAGCATTTACTTCTCCATTGACAAATGGCAAAACAGAGCAAGTGAATGCTATGCTCAAAGCAGGTACTAAACCCTTAGCTGCTGACGGTAGCATCCTTTCGGGTTCAGTTCAAACTCAACTTATTCACTTTGATACACGTTCTGAAGCTTCTTTAAGCAGCTTAACCGATGGCTTTTCGGGTTTGACATTGAAAGAAGGTTCAACGACCAATCAAGTCAATATCGTTCCAGCAGGGTATTATTCACTGTCAATGACGGCAGGTTCATCTAAAGTATCAAAGTTCTCTGAACCAATGGATGTAACGATGGACATTGACCCAGAATATTTCGATGCTACGCTCAACCGTAAAGTTCAAGCGGGTGATGTTTTAGATGTTATCAGTCGTGACGAAGCAGAAACGGCTTGGACAAGTGAAACACAAGCAACAGTCGTATCTGTCAACGGAAAATTAAAAGCAACTTTCAAACAACCACATTTATCAATATGGGTAGTTGGTAGGACGACAAGAAGTATATGTAAGCAATCGCTCAAAGTAAGTACAGATTTGCCCACAGCTTCAAAAGATGCAAATTGCTCTGTACCTCGTGAAACTTATAACTACCAATTAGTGAATGCTCAAAATCCGAATATTGTTTATAAAAAAGGAACGACAACTTTAGGCAATGGCGAAGTTTTGGAAAATGAAGTTTTTGCGGATACAAAAATGTCAACAAAACTTATCATTACAAGCCAAACTGGTTCGCCAGTTTATACATCTCCAAGCCAAAACCTTTGCCAAAATGCGACTTATGATTTGAAATCTAAACTTCCTTCTAATAAAAGCGTTGTTGTCAAAGTCAGCGTAAGTGCAGTTTGCGGCGGTGCAATCAACACAGTATTTACACCTTCAAACGTCATGTTATGGTACAGAGATATGGCAAGCCCCTCTAACGCACCTAACGGTGGCTGGTCACCACTCATCACAATCGTTGACGGCAAAGGTTGTGCAAAAGGTCTTGTTGTTGGTAGAACTTATGACTTTGGTTTAGCTGTTCCAATCTCTTCAACTCAGTCAGAAATGCAAACATTTTCAAAGGACTTGAAACAACCAAAAGGCTTGACGATTCCTGAAAAAGATCTAAAAATTGATGTCGTCAGTGGCGTTTACAATGTCAATACTTCTTTTTTAATACAAAAAGAAGCAGACGGTTCTTACAACCTCAACTACAATAGATATCCTTTACCAGACAATATCTGTGTTGAATTGGACAAAAAATTCAGTGTATTTGTGAAAAAGTAACATCAGGTATATATCAAAGTTCGATATTAGAGAAGACAAAGGCTATCACACAGTGGTGTGGTAGCCTTTATCGTTTTTTAATATCATACCCCTCAGTAATGGACCAATTCTATTGCCTACCAAGGCATATTATATCGCAAAAGGAAGTTCAAGTTACACAACAATTTGTATAAATGAATAAATAGTCAATAAAATTCTATAAAAATCTAAATTTTTAAAATTTTATGGACAAAAATTTGGAAAATACAAAACTAAAAGCTAACTTTACATTAAATATTTTCAGAATATTAGAGGTTCAAACAAAATTTTTCTAACCAAAATTCACCGCCAATGAATATTACATTTGAAGAGTTGCGCAGGCTGAAGCATAGCCTTCCTACGGGTAGCGTCAGCCGCATTGCAAACGAACTTAACAAAGACGAACATGATGTTCGCAATTTCTTCGGAGCTATAAAATTTAAAGGAAGCACCGATGATTGGCATTACGAATCAGGACCCGATGGAGGTATCATCAATGTTCACGATTCAACTATTATTGATGCAGCTAAACGCATATTACAAGAATCACATCGCAGTTAACTCTTACTATATTGCGATACAAACAAAAGAAACGGGAATCTATCTTTACTATAGGTTCCCGTTTCTTTTGTCATCAATCAATCTTTTATCTCAAACTCAACACGCCGATTAAGCTGTCGCGCTTCTTCTGTATCATTGTCAGCCGCAGGTTGCGTCTGTCCAAAACCCTTGTAACTCATTTGTTTAGACGGCACGCCTTTCTTTTGTAAATACAAATAACACATTTTAGCTCGATTTACGGATAGAGTTTGATTACTCGATGCCTTACCTGTTATATCCGTATGTCCCATGATACGGAGTCTGTACAATGGATTTTCAAGCATTATGTAAGCAATTTCATCTAAAATAGCTAAGCCTTCAGGTTCGTAGCTTGCTTTACTTGTTTCAAAATAAATAGGTTTTATCGTATAATGATTTCGAACTATGTTGAAAGCATTCCCCTGTGTATCCACAACCGAAGCATTTTCAAGATAATTTTTTATGGGTTCTGCTGGTGTAACGGAAACCGGTTTCTCTGGTGTCAAAACCGATGTTTCAGATAAAGGCTTTGTCGTTTCTATTGGTTTTTTTAATGGTTTTTCTGAAATATACTGAGGGGTATCCTGTGGCAGTTCGACAACCTGAATCAGCTTATCTGTCTTTGAAATCGTCGTATCAATAACCATTACAGGCAATTCTGTTGGTTTCGCAGTTGGTTTTTCTGGAATATACTGAGGGGGGGTATTTTCAGCAACAACTGGCTTTTCAAAGTTGTTATTTAAAGTTAAACTATCCTTTTGTCCTGTCGATTGAGTGATGTCAACGGGCTTTAAATTCGGTTCAATAATAATCTTAACCGTATCTAAAGACGTTAATGGCTTGTTTTTAGTGGAATCCTTAGCAGAACTTATCATTTTTTGTTCAGTTGGACAACCTCTATATCGCCCACTGCCTACTTCGTTAGGGCAAACATCATATTTATCAATAATACCATCACCGTCTGTATCTGGACAGCCTTCATATAATGCCAAACCCGATGTGTTAGGGCAAGCGTCTTTATCATCTGTTATGCCATCACTATCTCTATCAGGGCAACCTTGCAATTTTTCATCGCCTTTTAAGAAGGGACAAAGGTCGTATTTGTCAGGAATCCCATCTTTATCAGAATCTTTGGTAGAGCCCAAAGTCTTAGACAATCCTATACTGCTTACAAAATACCAATCATTGACATCAGGGTTTCCAGCAACACTCACGCCATCAATTTCATCTGAAAAGGTAGGGCGAAAGCCACCTTCCAACGTCAAAAGAGTCTGTTGGTTGGCAAAAGGAATCCTTAAGCCGCCGCCAAAAGTAACAACAGCATGTGCTTGGGCACGAGAAGCGGACTTGTCTGCATTGATGCGAAAACTCGCAGTTGTAGGGTTTGGCAATAATTTATCATTAAAATTTGTCTTTGCATTCACAACGGCTAAACCACCACCCAAATATACAAAAGGTGATATGCGTCGCGCACGCATTCTAAACGTCTGTTGGTTCACTTCATCCAGAACAGATGAACCCTCCGACAAGGACGAAACTTTGCGCGTCATCCCTAAAAAATGAAATTCACCACGAACAGCTAATTCAGTCAAAGGCGATTTGAACTGAAAATTGCGCGCCACACGCCAAGGAGTAGCCGTTGAATGGCTATCACTACCCCGCAAAACGCCTTGTGCCAAACTGATATTCATGCCAAAATAATTGCCAAATGAACGCCGAACAAAGAGCCCAACGATAGGTCGGCTTTCGGAAAAAGCAAATTCAAGGTCACCGTCATAAGCTGTTAAACCTAAGATTAGCCCACCTTCCCATTTTGGCGTATGCGTAATTTTATGTAGAGCGATGGTATCAACTTTCTTCTTTTCGTTCTGTGATTCTTGTGCTGAAATATAAGAAGAAAACAATACGAGGAAAAGTAAGAGGTATTTAGATTCGGTTATCATAGTTCGTTCATTTTTTCTAAAAAATTAGCTTTGCCAATTATCACATTAAATATATTCATAAAACAAAAATACAAATAGAATATAAAATGATTTAATGTAAACAAAGGTATAATATTATCAACTTTTTTGGCGTATTAAAGAAAAAATTTATTGAATTTTTATTGTTGAATAATAAAATACCATATTTAAATTACTAAAAATCAAACAGTTTAAATCCAAGTCGACCAAACATTGAAAGTTTCATTAAAATGATACCCCTCAGTATTTTGATTATTTTAACCCGCTTTAAGTGAGCAAGTTCATCAAAACCTTAATTTTTTTTAAGCATCGAAACTGCCTTTCAGCGAAAAGACCTTGAATAAAAAAGGTTTATTTTATGGAAAGCACTTTTCGTTTTTAACTTTGTCTCTATAAATCAATCATCATTGAGTAGTCAGCTATTAAAGGCTAACTACTCCTTATTTTAAATTAAACATTCATCAATCGTTTTTTATGAAAAAACTGTCCTTAAAGTGCTTTGTGCTTGTTTTTACTATCTTATTCTTTGGAAACTGTAAAACACCGCAACAGACCACAAATACAACAACTTTTACTACGCCAAAAGTACAATATGAACGTTGGCAACAACGTGCCGAATACACGATGGATGTGGATTTTGACGACTACAAACACCAATATTCAGGCAAACAAACGTTGGTTTATCACAACAACTCAACTGATGAACTGTCAAAAGCCTTCTACCATCTCTATATGAATGCCTTTCAGCCTGGTAGTGCTATGGACATTCGCAGCCGTACCATTGCCGACCCCGACCCGCGTGTTTCTGACCGTATTTCGAAATTGAAACCAGACGACATGGGCTATCTCAAAATCAAATCATTGACTATGAATGGCAAAAAATGTTCTTTCACAACTGAAGGAACCATTCTCGAAGTCAATCTGCCTGAAAAAATAGCCCCCCTCAGTACCGTCACCTTTGAATGTGAATTTGATGGTCAAGTACCGCTTCAAATACGTCGCAATGGACGCATGAGTAGTGAAGGTGTTGACTACTCAATGGCACAATGGTATCCGAAAATGTGTGAATACGATGAGCAGGGCTGGCACGCCAACCCCTACGTTGGACGTGAATTCTATGGCATTTGGGGCGATTTTGATGTAACACTTCACATCAATCAAAAATTTATGGTTGGCGGAACGGGCATCTTACAAAATGTCGCTGACATCGGCAAAGGTTATGGCACAGGCACACCTAAAGCCGATGCAAAAGGCAAATTGGCTTGGCATTTTGTCGCTAAAAACGTGCATGATTTTATGTGGGCAGCTGACCCCGATTACAAACACGTAACGAAAAAAGCAGACGATGGCACTATGATGCACTTTTTCTATATTCCATCTGACAAAACTGCCGCTTGGGAGCAACTGCCCGACATCATGGCTAAGGTTTTTGCTTTCAACAGTGACCATTTTGGCAAATATCCTTGGTCTGATTATGCTTTTGTACAGGGTGGCGATGGTGGCATGGAATACCCCATGGCAACTCTGATAACAGGAGAACGTCCTTTGTCCTCATTGGTTGGCGTATCAGTTCATGAGTTGTTTCACTCTTGGTATCAAGGCGCATTGGCAACAAATGAAAGCCTTTATGCTTGGATGGACGAAGGTTTTACGTCTTATGCTTCAAATTACACCATGAATTATTTGAGAAAATTAAAAATTTTGAAAGGCGACGTTGAAGATGAGCCAATGCTTGGTGACGTAGCGAGTTTCTGCAAATGGCAGTTGCGCGGGCGTGAAGAACCCCTCAGTATTCACTCTGATCATTATGTGTCCAACACGGCTTATAGCATTGGCGCATACACCAAAGGGGCTGTTTTTTTAGAAGAAATAAAATACATTGTTGGTGAGGAAAACTTCCAAAAAGGCATCGTGCAGTATTTCAATGAATGGAAAATGCGTCATCCAAATCCAAATGACTGTATTCGTGTTTTTGAAAAAATAAGCGATTTGGAACTCGATTGGTTTAAAGAATACTACGTTTACACGACAAAACAAATTGATTATGCTATCAATAATGTGACAGAATCAGGTTCAAAAACCAAAGTAACCATCAAAAGAGAAGGTCTGATGATTATGCCTCTTGATATTATGGTGATTTATACGGATGGGTCAAAGGAGCAGTTTTATATTCCTCTTGATTTGATGCGTGGTGAAAAGCCTAATGAATTTCCTAAAATAAAACGCACAACCCTACCCGATTGGACTTGGACTTATCCAGGTTATGATTTTGAAATTCCGACAGCAAAAAGCAAAATTGCTAAAATTATTATTGACGACAGCCGCCGTTTGGCAGATGTAAACAGAGATAATAATGTTTGGGATAAGGATAAAAATAAATAATGATGAATGATGAAATATGAATGATAAATGAAAAAAGCGACCCCCTCAGTAAATCGAGAGAAGTCGCTTTTTTCATTCATCATTCATATTTCATCATTCATCATTCATCATTCCTTGTTAATTGTCGTCCGAGTCCTTGAAAGAAGCGGCATCAAACAACAAAGAGAAACGAAGTGTATTGTCCAAAGGACCACGTTGACTTGAAGTTGGTACAAGATAAGACAAATTGATGCCCATAACATTGTATTTCAAGCCCAATCCAACAGTGAAATAACGACGACCACCTTTTTCAGCGTGTTCGTAAAAATAACCTGCACGAACGGCAAATTGTTTGTCGTACCAATATTCAACACCTGCCGAAAAGTTGATTTCTTTCAACTCCTCTTGTCCACCACCGGGTGCATCGTTGAAAGAACCTAAAGCTGCGGAGATGGGGCTTTTGTCTTTCCAAGCCGGTAAACCGTTTGCACCTCTAACAGTATCCAAAGGGTTAGGCGTTGGAACGAGCAATTTATTGAGGTCGAGAGCGATAACAATGCTGTTATATTGGTCAAGTGGAATATCCCAAGCAGCACCAATACCTAAGTTTTGAGGTAAAAAGTCCGAAGAACGAAGGTAAGTGATTTTGTTACCAATATTTTTGATAGCTGCACCAATCGTCAAACTTGAAGCACCAGCAGCCATTTTGATAGGCTTTTTGTACGTCATTGAGAAATCAACTGCACCCGCACGACCTGATGAAATGCGTTCAGAACCACCGTCAGGACTTTGACCTGTTGCCAAATTGGAGTAAATAAACTTAGCTGTTGCACCAACTGCTAAATATTTACTCAACTGACGTGAATAACTAACAGCTGTTTCAAATTCACGTGGAGAACCTTCGCCCAGAACAGACGCATTAAAATCCGTCCACTGAATTGAACCCAATGAGAAATAGCGTAAACTAACGCCTATCGCTTGTTTCACATCCGTACCGAATTGATAATAACCAGCAGCGTAAGCCAAGTAAATATCATTAACGCCTAACGAACGCAACCACGGCGTGTATGTCAATGACATACCAAATTTTTGTGTTGCCATGGCATATTTCGACGCATTGAAGTGAATTGCGTTGGCATCAGGGCTGATAGCGATACCGACATCGCCCATTGCGCCAGAGCGGGCATCAGGGTTAATCATCAGAAAGGGAACGGCTGTTTGTACCGCACCACCGCAATCACGTCCAAGGGGGTCCTTGCCCGTCGTCGGGTCACAGCCTTGCTGTTGAGCTGAAACCAAAGTATTTGTTCCCATAAAGAGAACCGCTGTAACAAGGAGAATAAGTGTTTTTTTCATCTGTTAAGTAGATTTTTGTCAAACTGTTATCCAGAAATTTTTAATTTTTTACAGTTCAGAAATTAATTTTAATAATTCTAATAATTCTAATAATTCTAATAGGTTAAGGTTTTCTTGAAAAAAGCACGCAAAAATAGGCTTTTCAAGCAAATTATTGGTTTTCTTATCTCTTTTTCACTTTTACGGTCTTATCGGTTAAACAATTTCTGCACCATAACGCTGAAAAGTGCTTTTTTCTTTTTCAACACAAAGGTTATTTTTTAAATAAATTTTAACACTATCTGTTAGGGGTTGGTTATCATGGATTGGGGATTGGTTACTCGTTGTTAGTGCATTACCAATCCCTAATAACTAATAACTAATAACTAATAACTAATAACTAATAACCAATCTCAAAATTACTTATTGATAAAAACCACTTTTTCTACACCACTCACAGTTATAACGCCTTTTGAGTCATTTGTGGAGACAGTTACACGATATATATATACGCCGCTCGGCAATTTATTCCCAGTGTCGTCCGTACCATTCCAAGTGATGCCATCTGCCATAGAACCGTCCGTTGCCACGTCTTGTTCGATGGTTTTGACCAATTGACCTATGGCATTAAAAATAGTAAATTTGGCACGTAATGTTTGTGCATTAATATTGTGTTCAAAACGAAAACGGGTCAAATCAGAGAATGGATTTGGATATGACAACAACTTTTTGATGCCATCAGAACCACTTTCAGCTACGATAAAATCAGTAGAACCTTCACCCGCATTGTTCGCAATGTCCCATGCTTTGACACGTATCGTATATTTTCCTGAAGCCAAATTACTGAGGGGGTACTTGACGATGCCTTTTGTCGGGTTATCCTTCACCGCTTCGTAGAAACTATTGAGAATGAAAGGATTACGAGAATCATTGAGGGTTGCCGTCAAGTCATGTCCGATGCTTGTACCACTGACATTAAAACCTTTGTCGTCGCTCAATTTGACATAAACAACGGGGTTTGCATTGGTCGTGCTGCCGCTTTTCCAAGTATCATTATTGATAAAAACTTCAACTTTTGGTGGCGCATCATTCGACGATACTGAGGGGGTCGTGCCGCCGACTGTAAAACCTTCAAAATTGCCTGTGGCATCGCGCACAGAGTCCCGAGCATAGTAACTGATTTTACCGTTGCCAAAAGCATAATCAATGTCTTTTGGAATGGTAAACGTAAACGACCAAGCACCATTTTTGACAGTCGCTGCACCTTTAAAAATGACGTTGCGCTGAACGATAAAATCCTGCGGATAACTCACATCATTGCTTGAACTTTGACCCAAAGTCCTTAAAACTTGCGCTTTATCAAAAACAGTTGGGTAAATTGTGCCATTAAAATCGGTCATCACTGCCCCATTATCATCTGTAATTGAGCCTTCAATACTCACTTGTTGTAAGGCTTTGACGGTATCTTTTGCGGCAGCACTCAACGATTTGCCATTGATTTTTGTTGTTGCTATGCCATAACGAGGCATTGCCAAACGCACAGCAGGGTCGCCAATCAAAGCAAATTTATTGCCATTGACTCCTGTTCGGCTGCTGTTTTTTGCCAACAAAAAAGCATCGCCTAATCGTAGAGCTTCAAAATCTTTTTTTCCAAACAATGTATCAAAAACAGCTTTGGTCAAAATTTCATTTTGAAAAGCATAAACTGCCCGAACAGTTGAAAACAACGCAATCGCACCACCATTTGGGTTTAAAATTGCTGCTTCTCCTGCGCTCACTTCTTTGGGATTGTCATAACCTGAAAAGGAACACGTTGCGGTAATAATCAAAGGCAAACGGTCTTTGTTGCGCCACGATTCAAGGTCTTCACGCATTAAAATCCGTTCCTGTGCCAAGCCTTTTGGGCCACCATGACCCAAATAACACAATGTCAACATGCCTTTAAATTGATTTTGATACACGGCATCATTGAGTTGTGGCACACGTGTACCACCCGCCGAAACGTCCAATTTATAAGCATCAATGTATAGTTTATCTAAATTCAGATTGCGATAATTGGAATAAACGCTGCTGTTCACGTATTCAGCACTGCCGAGATGCGCGTTCCCATCGCCATTATCCGCCATAAAAACAGAGCGATTGCGCCAATCACCCAACGACGTTGGGCTTTCGTAAGTCATAATTTTACTCACCACATTATTCGCTTCCGCTAAGGTTTTACAAGGTATCCGCCCAACACCTATGTCTAAATCACCATTCAAATCCCCCCCCTCAGTATCAGACAGCAGCGCGTAATAATCATCGCTCGGAAATGCGTCAACGATGCTGAAACTTTCAACAGATTCAAACGGTGGAATGAAATCCGAGGCTTGCAAATTGCCCAAAGGATAAATGCGTTTGTAGTCAAACGAACCATCACCCAACAAAAGTAAATACTTGAAACGGGGCGTTCTTTTGTTTAACATACGAGCAAAATCACGTATAGCCGTTGGGTCAAGTGCGCCGCTTGAAAACTCATTATAGACTTGACCAATTTCTGCAATTTCAACATTGAATTTTGAATAACTGCGGCGATGTGCTGCCAGTTTTTTAGCAGCCGCTTCAAAATCTTTGTGGTAAATGATGATTTGGTCAACATTATCAAAGGCGTGCAAATTTTGATTTGCTATTTTTCCAACCACAGCCGTTGGTTTCAACAAAGTTGCTGTTTTATCAAAAACAACAAAGTCCCGAAGCACCCCCTCAGTATTTTGACCAAAACTTAATTGATTTCCTGAAAGTGTAACTTGTTGATTCTGTATTTTTTGTGGCTTTGTAATATCCCAAACAAGCAAATTAGCATTGGCATTAGCCATATTAAAACTGCTTGATTTATAGGTCAAAGTATTAACATCTCTAAAAGCCATTTGCGTACCCGCAAAAGTCATTTGCCGTTTACATGCAATTTCGATATAATCCAACCAACCCCGACTACCTGTGCCCGCCGAGTAATTCACTTTAACGTCCAAAGATGTTGTTGAAGAGGGCAATCGAAGACTTTGCTCAACTGAACTAAGGTTGCCATAATTGCCTTCACAATCTCCTGGACTGGAGCCGCCGACGTAAACTGGAATCGCTTCTCCTGCTACGGTCAGTGTAAAAGTTGAACCAAAATCATTGCCTGCAACGAATTGCCCACGCACCAAAACAGGTTCAGTGGCAACTATATTTGGAAAAGAAAATTTATCAGTATAACTTTTTTCTTTAACGCCTTCACTAAAAAAATCGCCTACCCACAGCTTGCCGCCGCCTTGACCACAATTGAGTGGATGTTGCGCCAGAAGATTGGTTTTGTCGTCTTCAACCCTTTGAAAATCGTTGAATGTAGTGGAAGTATATTGTGTAGGTGTTACAGATGCTTGGTTTGGCAACCTTGCACCATTACCTGAGCTAATTTTTATAAAGTAAAAAGCCTTGTCGTCATAAATATTTTTAGGTTTACTGAATGTTTTACTGAGGGGGTCATATTTTCCTTTGTCGGCACCGACGGCATAAAAAAGAATGTAATCGCTGCCATCAAAACGCCCATCGTCTTCGCCTGAAATGAGGATATTGTTTTCAGTCAAATCATCGGGTCGCTCTATCCTATTGGGTTCGGGTAACATACCACCGCCGTTGCCATAGATTTTAATGGTGCGCGGGTCAATTTGGTCTAAGTTGCTGATTTTCAATTCATTTTTCAAAAAAGCATAGTCCAAACGATACACGCCTGTTTCTTTTAGAGCAAATTTGTAGATATCGCCGTCCTTCAAAACGGATTCTTTTGTGGTACGCAGTTCTGTTTGAAGCCCTACCGTTTCGGGTAAAGTCGTTATTATTAAGGTGAAACGAACGAGTTTTTCAATTTGACCATCCTTCATGCGCAATGGAACAAGGGTGATATTGCCAAAATATTTCTCGCGGCTTTGAGAAACCAACGCCGAAGGTTGTATATTTGAAGATAAAAGCTTTAATTTGGAATCCGTAATACTAAGTGGGGCAAATTCAGCATCTGCCAATTCAACGGCGATACGTCCGTCGAAGTCCATTGGAAAACGATATGAGAAAACGGGCAGATTCGCCGCATTGCTTTGAGTGTAAACTGCACCTTTAAATGTCACCTCTTTTTCAGACCATTCGAGCGTTTGGAACGTTGAAAAAGTCGTTTGCCCGAAAGCAAAAGTTAAAAGCAAGGTAGAAAAAAGCGAAGTAATTGTAAATTTCATATTTTGCCGAGTATTAAGTTGAAAGTGTTACGAAAACGTTAAGGGAATTTCGATATTGTTAGAAAATAACAACTTTAACATTCTCACGTTATAATATTTATGTGCTTCGAAATCCATTTCTAAAAGATATACGAAGAAAAACGGGAAAACTATTTCCCACCTACTTAAAACACAAAGTAACACAAAGGTTTTATAGCGATTGATGAATTCTGACCAACTTTTTATAGATTTGGTGTTTAAATTCATTTTCAAATCGAAAACACTTTGTTTGAATTTAAAATTTATTGATAAGTAAGCAAAAACACTTTACAAATGCCGCATCGTTTACATTTCCTTCTGATTTTTTGCTGCCTGATACTGAGGGGTTCCGTTGCTTACGGGCAAGACCCTGTTTTCAGTCAATGGTATGCTTCGCCGTTGCAAACAAATCCGGCTTTTGCAGGCACCAACCAAGCGCCTTTTATTGCCTTGAATTACAGAATGCAATATCCAAGTTTCAATAATGGTGCGGCGTATTCTACCTTTGCAGCCAGCTACGACCAAGCGTTGAACCGTTCAAACAGCAGCATTGGTATTTCAGTTATGACCGATGATGCGGGGCAAGGCATTTTGAAAAAAACGTATGCCAGTGCCATATATTCTTACAAAGTCAATATCAATGAGGATATGGCGGTCAAAATCGGTGTCGAAGGTGGCATGATTTCAAGTAATTTAGATTGGAATAAACTCATTTTCCTTGACCAAATTGATCCTATTTCAGGTTGGGTAAACCCTGATGGCACAACTCGCCCTTCGCAAGAGGTTCGTCCAGAACAGACCAATCGGACTATTTTTGATATTTCAACAGGTTTATTGTTATACGCTTCTGGCTTCCATGTGGGTTTATCGGCTAAACACATGGCAACGCCTGATGAGAGTTTTTTGAAAAGTACGAACTCCAATTTACGCATCGGCTTGCCTGTGCGGTGGTCATTGCATGGTGGTTATGAAATCATTTTGCAAAAAGGCAATCGCTCTCGTCCAACCAGTTTCTTAACGCCTTCATTGTTGGTTGTTAAACAAGGTGATTTTGCACAATTTGTCGGCGGGCTATATGCTGGTTTGGGACCTGTTTTTACGGGTGTTTGGTATCGTCATGCTTTGAGCAATCCCGAATCAGCCATTATGACGATTGGTTTCAGACAAGACTATTTTAAAGTGGGGTATAGCTACGACTTCCCTGTGGGTGGTTTAGCAAATAGAACAGGCGGAACTCATGAGGTTTCATTAACACTCAACCTTGATCCTAATAAAAATAAGAAAAAGGATTTGACTGATTGTTTTAAAATGTTTAGATAATTCAGCAATGAACATTCAAACACCTTTAAAGAGGCTATATTTTTCGCTACAAAACATTCTAATTTTTCGCTCAGGATGTTCGGGGAACATTTAAAGTTCCACGAACATGAAAAGCACATAAATTATTGACAACCAATAATTTATGTGCTTTTTTTTTATAAATCCTATTGTTCTGTTAAAGGAATTCTAACCACGACGCGCGTACCACCGCCTTCCGTCTCACTTCGAGCCACGACATTGAAAGACGCTTCCTTACCCGTTTGTTGCTGAATGATAGCCAACCGGTCACGCGTGATTTGCATACCTTTCGACACATGACTCTTTTCAGTTTGAGTGCTTTTGTTTTCAATAGATTTTGTCAAACCTATGCCATTGTCTTCAACTATACCAATGAGCCATTCGTTTTCCTTTTCAAACCGCACTAAAATCTGCCCACGTCCGTCTGTTTTTTTATGAATGCCATGAATAATCGCGTTTTCAACAAACGGTTGCAGTATCATCGTCGGAATTTGAGTATCCCACGGGTCGAGGTCGTCTGATATTTCAACATCAAAATCGAAGCTAAAACGCAGGGCTTCCATCTCCATATACCCCCTCAGTATTTCCTCTTCTTTTTCAAGTGAAATCCTGTTCTCACGAGAAAAATCGAGAATTTTACGCATTAATATCGAAAAATCTGTCAAGTACAAACTGGCTTGTAAGGGCACATTCTTAAGAATAAAAGAATTGATGGAGTTCAAGGTATTAAAAATAAAATGCGGGTCCATTTGGCTACGCAGCGCACTCATCTCTGTTTCTGCTATTTTTTGTTCAAAAGCAGCTTTTTCTTTTACTTTTTTGATGCGTTGAGTTACATAACGCCATGCAATCAAGGCGATTAAGAGCACACAGAATAAGTAAAACCAAACTGTGCGATACCAGGGCGGCAGTATCGTTATCACCAGTTTTTTCTCTTCTGGATTCCAAATACCATCCGAATTAGCGGCATATAATCGAAAAACATAAGTCCCTTCACTCAAATTGAACAAAAAAATGTCAGGTTTATCATTTAAAGCTGTGATCCAATGCGGGTTGATGTCGCTTTCAAATCCAAAAGAATAGCGAATGGAATCACGCGGCGAATCACTGTAATCAATCGAAACAAATTCAATTTGGATGCTATTACTGTCATAAGGAAAGGTCAATTGCTTTAATTCTGTTACGGAATGACCTGTTTTTAAATCTGCATTATTGACCTTTATACCCGTTATTTCAGGCCTGGCAAGCGTTTGATAATCCTCAATTTCAGTAGGTTTAAAAACATTTATCCCAATGCTACCACCCATCCAAAAATTGCCAAATTGATCTTCGAGTGCATTTTGTCCATAATTTTTCCCTTGTAAACCATCAACCAATGTAAAAGATTTTGTTTGATGTGTTAGGAGGTTGTAGCGTAAAATGCCATCCTCTGAACTCACCCAAAGATTACTGTTTTTATCTTTTAAAATATTGTTTATTGTTACACCAGAAAAAATTGTATCCGCAACAGAAAAAATCTTATCATTTTGTCGAGTGATGTGCATTAATCCTTTATTACTAGTAAAGTAATAATCATCGTTATTACATTCTATACCCGAAAATATTTCTGCACTTAAAGGAATGGTGGTTAAAACTTTGGCTTGCTGATGTTCAAATTGACAAACGACAAGATTTTTGCCAGTTTGGTTCAAAAAGACTTCGTTACGATTGTTTTCAAGAATGTAATCAAACGTTTGGTCACGGTATTCATCAGGTAATAGATTGCTTTTTTTTATGTTAAAATGTTGTTTGTTCTTAAAAACCTCATAAATACCATGAGAGGTAGCAAGAAGAAACCGCCCATTATTCAGTTGAAGGCAATATTTTATATTAAAGCCCGTTGGCTTTTTTTCAGTAAAATCAACACTTTTGAAGCGGTCTGTTTTTTTGTCAAACTGAATCAGTTCACCTTTTGTTGAAAAGCCCCATAAGTGACTTGTTCTGTCTTTGTATAGCTTAATTACGTTGTTTTTAAATATTAATTCATCATAACGTCTAATGATTTGATGTTTTTGATTAAAAACGACAATGTTACCTCCCCTACCCGCAACCCATATATTATGGTCTTCATCTTCAACAATACTCCATGTATCAAACTTGTTTAATAAAGACGATAAGTGTAATTGTGGAAATTTATTTTTTCTTAAATTTGTGTAAGCAATACCTAAATTCCAACTCGATAAAAACAAATTACCCTTCCTATCAAGGTGTACATTATTGAAAGAAGCGTAAGGCAATCCCCCCTCAATATTTTCTTTTTGGGGTGTCAATTGTTGTAAAATTTTCTCTTCCTTTAAATCAAAATTATAGATACCATTATTCTCTTTGGCACTTATCCATAAACTGTTCTCAAAACGGGCTATATCGGTAAGTACCCCCACTTTTTTATTCCCTATTGTATCAAAAAGTTGATATTTATCCTGCTTTTTGTCCCATTTAACGAGTCCTTGTTTTGTGGCTAACCAATAATCAGGTGAACTACTGTCTGAAAAAATCTTATTGACATTGAGTGGGATATTCTTTTGTGATGATGGTATATATATGCTTGGTAAATAATTTTTGGAGGCTATTAAGTTATAGTTTTTGTCATAAACATAGTCCATGATACCCGTAGGCAAACCACCCCACATACAAGTCAAAACATTCGTCACCCGTCCTTGTTTATTGACGACTGCTTTGGCTCTAACAACCACGATTTCGTGCATCAATCGAGTTGTATCCTTTCCATTGGTATGCCAACGATACAACATGCCTTTATCTTCATTGCCAATACGAATCCACAGATACCCCTCATTATCTAAATAAAAAAGATAGTACAAATTCTTAACCAGTTGCCCTTTGTTGTCTTTGATTTGAAAACGGTCAAAATGATCCTGTTTGCGACGATATACATGTATGGCTTCAATAGTACAAAACCAAATATCCCCGTTTTTGTCTTCAAAAAATTCAGATTGAATATTCGGATTGAGCAAAGCATGTGGATTATGGGCATCGTGTATGTAAGTCCGTACACGCTGCCCATCATACCGATTTAAGCCTTGCATGGAACTCGCCCAAAGGAAACCACGCGAATCTGTGTACATAAAAGCATTCAAATTGCCTAATAATCCGTCTTGTGGAGTCAAAGTTTTGAAATAGTATTCTTTAACCTGTGCATGGGCAGGTTCAAACAAGAAGAGCATACACCAAAGTAGTCCAATACTGAGGGGTATTTTGCGCAAAAGCCGAACGCTTAAAGCACCGTAGATTGTAAGATTTGGTATAGTGAAAGTCATTCGATTTAACTGTCTAAAAACGCAATGTTACAAAAAAAAACTGATACACAAGCTTGTTGCATATCAGTTTATACAAAATCGAATGTTCACTAAATCTAAGTATGATTTAGAGAGTCGCTAAACGACAACTCTTTTTCACTCACCTATTATTAACGAAGGAAAAAAAGTTGAATCGCAATTTGTTGTTGCTTTTAATGTGATGAAAGTTATAATTTGTTATTTAGAACCGTATTTTTTTATATCGAATAATTCAATTTTCAGGTGGACAAGTATCTGGACAAGAAAAATCAGGGCTGAAATAAGGCGCTTCTGAAACCGCATCCCTTGTCATTAAAGTAGCTTCAGTTGGCAAAGCCGTAGACATGGTAACAGGATGACCTTTGCGGTCAGAAGGTTCAGCTATGATACATAACTTGCCATTATCACTACCTAAATGAAAACGAATGCCTTGACAACCTGGCATATTAAGGATTTTTCGGAGCGATCCTTCTGTAAAAAAAACACTTTTTAGTTGTTCCTCAAGCTGATTAGATTGAAAATTAGCGATTGATTTTTTGACACTGTCAGGAAGTAATTGATTGTCCATATTTGATTTTCGATTTTTTGATTTAATAAAAAAAATATTTTGGGGTATAACGACGTCTGCTAACGTAATTTTATGTTTTCATTGATTTTTTAGGGTCATACGTTAAAACTCAAACTTTGAATTAGTAGGAATTAGCAAACATTGATTTGGTTTTTAAGGCTTTTTAGTTAAAGTAATTAAATTGTTCAATAGGGCTTGTTACATTGATCAGTCTGTATTTTTCACCGAGACAAAGGTAAGTTAAATGAATTTATCAAAATTGCAGAACGATTGAACACCTTATTTCAACCCATGAAAAGGGGGTTTCAACCCATGAAAAGGTTTTTGAGACATTATTTGTGTCAAACAATTTCACTGTTGAATCAAATAAAAAACAATTGTTTTTTATTTGATATATCATTTATTCAGCCATTAAATCACATAAAGAATCATCAATAAATAAAGTCGTAAGTAATTGATTATCAATAACTTAAAATACAAACATTCAGCATTCACCCATTATCATTTCAGAAATAGAACTTTGTCGTTCTTTTTTCTGTTAATAAGCAGTTAATTTTGCACCCCCTCAGTATTATTTCATATTTTATATTCCTTTTTTAGAATGAATCTGTTACCGAAAGATATTTACGAAAAATTAGAATTCGACAAAGTGTTGGCTTTGCTTGTGCGCGAGTGTTCAGGTGAAATGGGACAAGAATATTGTCAAAATTTGATGCCAGAAACCGACCTGAAAAGCATAGAAACAAAGCTCAAACAAGTAAAAGAACTCAAAATAGCCCTTGAAAAAAATGATAAATTTCCTTTCGGTGCTTATTATTCTCTTGATGATGATTTGAAGTTTTTAGCCATTGAAGGTTATGTTTTGTCTATCGAAAGCCTGCAACGCATCAATGCTATTTTGTTGATTTTCAGAGACTTACACCGTTTCTTTACCCCTTTGCGGCGTGAAATCTATCCCAATCTTTATGATATCATTCGGCATACGAATTACGACAACGATTTGTCAAAAGAAATTACCCGCGTCATTGACGACGAAGGCAATATTCGCTCCGATGCCTCACCCGAATTGGTCAGAATTAGGAAAGCCAGACAGTCAAAAATGCGAGAAATGGACGCAGTTTATCGCCGTTTGATAAGCGAATTTCGGCAAAATGGCTGGCTGACAGACAACAACGAGACGCTGCGGAATGGTCGGCGTGTCCTTTCTGTACCTGTCGAACATAAGCGCAAAATCAGAGGTATCATTCACGACGAATCAACGACAGGTCGTACAGCTTTCATCGAACCCGAAGCGGCTATTGAAATCAACAACGATATTTTTGATTTAGACCAAGATGAAAAACAAGAAATCTATCGCATACTGAGGGATTTGTCGGCACGCCTCCGCCCCTACTGTCCACAATTGACTGATTATCAAGACATTGTACTTGCTTATGATATTGTTTTAGCAAAGGCACGTTTGGCTTTCAAGATGAAAGCCTTTATGCCTCAATTGGTCAATGCCGCACATTTTGGTATTCAAAAAGGACGGCATCCTCTTCTATACCTTAAAAATAAGGCAGCTGGCAAGGAAACTGTACCGTTCAATTTGGAGCTATTTAAAGGCAACCGCATATTGTTAGTCAGTGGGCCCAATGCAGGCGGCAAGTCGGTTTTGATGAAATCTATTGGCTTGTTACAACTGATGTTGCAATCGGGTTTGCTCGTTCCTGTACATGAAATGAGCGAAATGGGCATTTTTGAACACATCTTTGCCCATATTGGCGATGCACAAAGCCTCGAAGATGACCTTTCGACGTACAGTTCGCACCTCCAAAACATGAAGGCTTTTTTGAAACAAGCCAATGAACACACGCTCATTTTGATTGACGAATTTGGTTCCGGCACTGACCCTAAAATTGGCGGTGCGATTGCGGAGGCAATACTGAGGGGTGTCAACGACAAAAAAGTGATGGGCGTTATCACGACACACTACGGCAATTTGAAGATGTTTGCTTACCGAACTGAAGGCATCGTCAACGGCTGCATGAATTTTGATAAAGACAATTTGAAGCCGACTTATAAAATGACGATTGGGCGACCAGGGTCTTCTTATGCGTTTGAAATTGCGTCGAGTGTCGGTTTAGATTCTGAAGTTTTGAAATATGCTAAAAAACGGATTGGAGAAAACGAGCATTCAGTTGATGAACTTTTGGTGGATTTGCAGAACGAAAAGCAGGAATATGACGATAAATTGAAGGAAATTTCTGAAAAACAAACACTTTTAGAAAAACTCATCAAGCAATACGACGACCAAATTAAAGACATAGAGTTCCGCCGTAAAAAAATGAAACTTGATGCCAAAGAGTTTGAATTGCAAAAAACAGCTCATTCAAATCAGGATTTGCAACGTTTAATGAAGGAATTGAAGCAAACCAAAAATTTGGAACAAACCCAAAAATTGGTTCATTCTGTCCGTGAAGAACAACAAAAATTGGCAAACGAAGTCACACTTTTAAATGAAGATGTCTATCATTCGACCCCATCCCTACACAAGCCGATTGAAGTCGGTGCAATGGTCAAAATGCGGTCGGGAACTGCTTCTGGTCGTGTCGAAAGTATAGACAAAAAAGAAGCGATAGTCGTTATGGGGGCTATGCGTATGACTGTGAAAATCAAAGACTTAGTACCCGTTGGTGAGCCTTTGGTTGTGAATACATCGTCATCATCGAAACATGATTCTATCTCGCGTTCTGCCAATTTCGATGCAAAAACAGATTTGCGTGGCTTGTCCATGATTGAAGCCGATCGCATTTTGGAAGCGTTTATGGACAATGCAGTTGTGTCAAGTGCCAATACTGTGAGCATTGTGCATGGCAAAGGCAATGGCGTTTTGAGAAAATTAGTACGTCAAAAATTAAAGGAATACAAGGAAGTCAAGAAGGCATTTCATCCTGAAAATGCAGAAGGGGGCGATGGCGTGACGATTGTGGAATTGTAAGGTATAGTAGATGGAAATTGAATGGATTTTTTATTTTTTTTTGCAAAAGAAAAAGCAAAAATCCATTCAATTTCCATCTACTATACCTAATACTCAAAAAACTATATTGACTTTAAAATAAACTCATTTAAGTCAAATTTTTAAAATTAAATATTTTATTAAGTCAATTCTATCAAAAATAGATATTTTATTAAGTCAATTTACAAAACCATTCAATTCATCGCTTGAAGCAAATCTGCCATTATATCTTCCACGTCTTCAATACCTACACTTAGACGAATTAAACCATCTGTAATGCCATTTGCCATACGAACTTCGCGAGGAATACGCAGATGAGACATAGATGCAGGATGCAAAATCAAAGTATCCACATCACCCATCGTCGGCGCAAGGGAACAGAATTTTATTTTGTTCATAAAAGCCAAACCAGCTTCCAAACCGCCGACTAATTCAAAACTCAACATACCACTGAATCCATTTTGCAATTGTTTTTTAGCCATTTCATTGTCAGGATGAGACGGCAAACCTGGATAATTGACCTTCAATACTGAGGGGTGCCCTTCCAGTTGTTGTGCGATATGTAAAGCATTTTCAGAATGTTGACGCATACGTAAAGGCATGGTTTTCAAACCATTATACGTCAACCACGCTTCAAATGGGCTGCAATTTGTTCCTGTCAGTTTCATGGCAGTAAACACTTTTTCTTTCATCAAAACCTTGTCTTTACCGAGAATGACACCAGCAGTTGAATTGCCGTGTCCGTTGATGTATTTCGTTGTGGAATGAATGATGAAATCTACGCCGAAAGCAAAAGGTTTTAAAATATACGGTGTGGTGAATGTATTGTCTATCGTCGTCAACATACCGTTTTCATGGGCAATATCCACCAATTTTTGAATATCCACACAAGCCAATGAAGGGTTTGCCAAAGACTCAAAATAGAGCATTTTTACTGATGGGTCGTTTTTTATCGTTTTTTCAACGGCTGTAATGTCTTGTAAATCAACCATTAAAGTCTCGATGCCCAGAGGTTGTAAGAGTTTCAAAAACAACTCAATTGTGCCGCCGTAAAGATTGCCTTGGGTCAAAATCTTATCGCCCGTTTTCAAAATGCCCAACATCAAAGTTGAAATAGCTGCCATGCCTGAAGATGTCATTATTGCTGAAGCCTCAACGCCTGTGCCATAACTTTCAAGCGCGGCAATTTTGTCTGCAATCGCATCAACAGTAGGATTGCCGAAACGGCTGTACAAATGACCTGTTTCTTTGCCCGAAAAAATATCCATGCCTTGGTCAACACTTTCAAAATCAAAACTGGAAGTGGCGTAAATGGGTAATGTGTGCGGGCGAGTGGTGCGTTTTTCTTCAAGTTCTTGAACGCAGATAGAAGTGAATTTCATTTTAAGTGATTGATTTTTAATGATTTATACTTATATTTGTCAATCTAAACGACGGCGAGGTTCAAAACCTCGCCGTCGTTGGTACAAAAAGTTATGATTTGCGGCGCAATTTCGCCTTTATTTCAATACCATTTTGGAACGATGGCAAAAATATTATTTGTCTCATCACATTCATGTCTGAGGACATCAAAAACATCAAGTTGCAAGATGATAACACCATAAAACCGATTTTTTTTTTCGAGCGACAATTTGAATTTGTTTTTATAAACCGCATTAGGCGCGAGCATCCCTTTTGTTTCCTTCAATCCTTCTGTCAAGTAAATACCATCAGCCAATATCGCTCCACGCGTCAGTCGAGGTGTGCCAGAATAGTAAAAACTAATAGCGACATTGTCCGAAGTAGAACGTTTTTCACCAAAAATAGGCGCAGGTGCATTGCCTTTGTTGATGATTGAATATTCAATTTCAACGTATTTTTCAGTTATTTGAACGATTGAAACGCTGTCAAAAGTGAGGTCAATACATGTAGAATCTTGATAAAAAGGTGTTTCAACCGTATTTTCGGCGATTCGGACATCGGTTTGTGGTGTCTCAATTTCTTCTGATTGTGGTTCAATCATTGCGCCAGAATTGGACTTTAAAACTTTTGGCGTTGTAGGTATTTCAGACGTATCTATTTGGAACAATGCCTTTGGCAACACATCAACAGCAACTAAACCATTAAATTCTGTTGGACGATAAATCGTATCTATTGGGACTTTATATTCCGAAATACTGAGGGGTGTAAACAAAGAGGTTTTCAACATTTGAGCCAATAAAAGGTTGGACAATAAAATTGTTAAAGCCAATAACAAGCTCAAATGCTTATATTTATAAAAAGTAGAGTTGGACATGGGTTGATATTTAAAACAGGTTTTATGAAATATTTGTAATAAAGTGAAACCAAATCTTTTGAATTTGATGCACTTATACCTGTATTCAAAAAACATACCTAATTCAAAATATATCAATAACCAATATCTACAGGGCGATTTATACTCTCTTGCAACGAAATAAATGTCTCTGTGCGCTGAATACCAGCTATTTTTTGGATTTTATCGTGCAGAATCGATTTCAAATGGGCAGTGTCTCGACAAACGATTTTAGCAAAAATACTGTAAATACCTGTTGTGTAATGCGCCGCAACGACTTCTGGAATCTGTTTTAACTGGTCGGCTACTTCATCATAAAGAGAACTTTTATCAAGATAAATGCCCAAAAATGCGCTGATATCGTAACCTAACTTAACGTAGTCAATCGTCAAATTGGCACCTGTCACGATGCCCATCAATTCCATTTTTTTCATGCGTACATGAACTGTTCCGCCCGACACATGAATCATTTTGGCAACATCCGTATAAGGTATTTTAGCATCTTTCATCAATATTGACAGAATTTGTCTGTCCACATCGTCTATTTCGGCAGGTCGCATCTTTGTTTATTTTTTACGGATTTTTTGTCGAACACGAATTTCACAAATTACACGAATTAAATTAATGAATTTTTAAAAAAAACAATTCGTGTAATGTGTGAAATTCGTGTCTAATCTAAGCATTTACTTTTCAAACACAAAAATACAAGGTCATTTCGGTTTTTTTATACGTATTATTTTTAGAAGTAGGTAGCAAAGTATAATTTGCACGCTCAAAGTTGGCATTTAAAAAACCAACAATGAATATTTCATCAAACTAAAAATAAATAAATGGATAACCAATTGGAGAAAATCAACTCCCTCGTTTACGAAACATCAAAAGAAGCCTCAAATGTCGTCGCGCAACAAATTGCTGACCTCATTCGCAGCAAAGCCGCAGAAGACAAAATGTGTATTTTAGGGCTCGCCACAGGTTCAACGCCGACTTCCGTTTATGCGGAATTGGTACGGTTGCATCAAGAGGAAGGTTTGAGTTTTAAGAATGTCATCACTTTCAATTTGGATGAGTATTTCCCCATTCAACCCGATGCTTTGCAAAGTTATGTGCGCTTTATGAAGGAACATTTGTTTGACAGCGTTGATATTTTACCTGAAAACATCAATATTCCAGATGGTACGCTCGACAAAACAAATGTGGCAGAGTTTTGCAAAAAATATGAAGAAAAAATGAAAGCCTCTGGTGGACTTGACCTTCAAATTTTAGGCATTGGTCGGACAGGTCACATCGGTTTCAATGAACCCGGTTCAGGTATCAATTCTCGGACACGTATGATTACGCTTGACCACTTGACTGTTACAGACGCTGCCAGTGATTTTTTTGGCGAGGAATACGTTCCGCGCAAAGCCATCACAATGGGTGTTGGAACAATTATGGAAGCCAAACACATTATATTGATGGCTTGGGGTGAAGGCAAATCGCACATCATTCGCAAGACTGTTGAAGGCGAAATCAGTGATCATGTACCAGCCACCTATCTTCAAAAACACAGTAACACAACGTTTTATCTCGATGCGGCCGCCGCTTCGGAATTGACCCGTTACAAAACGCCTTGGCTTGTCCGCGAATGTGATTGGAGCGACCAAAGCCTGATCAAACGCGCTTTGATTTGGTTGAGTAAAAAAGAAGACAAACCGATTTTGAAGTTGACCACACGAGACTATGCCGAAAATGGCATGAGCGACTTGGTGACGGAATACGACAGTGCTTACAACATTAATGTCAAGGTTTTCAATCAGTTACGCCACACAATTACAGGCTGGCCTGGTGGTAAACAAGGCGATAATAACCTCAATCGTCCTGAAACATCTTCGGTTTATCCTAAACGTGTCATTATTTTTAGCCCGCATCCAGATGATGATGTGATTTCTATGGGTGGTACGTTCATTCGCCTCAGTGACCAAGGACATGAGGTGCATGTGGCTTATCAAACTTCGGGCAATATTGCTGTTTTTGATGATGACGTAGTGCGTTTTGCAGATTTTATGAATGACTTCAACACCATGTTTGGTTTAGATAAAAAGAATGTGACTCAAACGATGTTTGACAATATTCAACAAAAAATACACGACAAAAAAGCAGGTGAAGTTGATTCGCCAGATGTCCAAAAACTCAAAGGTTTGATTCGTCGAGGTGAAGCAAAAGCAGGTTGCCGATATGTGAGCGAAGATGTTGTTCCGCACTTCCTCGATATGCCTTTTTATGAGACGGGAACGATAAAAAAGAAACCCCTCAGTAGAGCGGACATTGACATCATCAAAAACTTATTGACGGAAATCAAACCGCATCAAGTCTATGCGGCAGGAGATTTGAGTGACCCACACGGCACACATCGGGTGTGTTTAGATGCTATTTTTCAAGCCATAACAGAGTTAAAACACGAACAATGGATGCAAGAATGTACCGTTTGGCTCTATCGCGGTGCATGGCATGAATGGGAATTGGAAAACATTGATATGGCGGTGCCGATTAGTCCAGATGAATTATTGCGCAAACGTCGGGCAATATTCAAACACCAAAGTCAGAAAGACCGTCCTTTGTTCCCTGGGTCAGATTCAAGGGAGTTTTGGCAACGGGCTGAAGAACGGAATCGAGGTACAGCACAAGCTTTTGATGCTTTAGGTTTGCCTGAATACGAAGCGATTGAGGCGTTTAAAAGATGGTATTTTTAAATACCACCCCCTCAGTATTTTGCATGAAAAAGGGCTTTGGTTGCATCAACCAAAGCCTTTTTTATGCTTTAATGAATAGGATTTATCTAAAAAACAAAAAATCAATATATTGAATATCAATAAATGAACTTGTTCAATCTTAGGAAGATTTAAAATCCTAAGATTAGACGCTCGAAAACCTAATAATATTCTACATGTTATAGCGAGTTTTCCCTTTTGAGACAGCCTCTTTTTTAATGCAAAACCCTTTTTCAATTCACAACGATTTGCTTAGAAAACACTTTATCACCTTGTTGTACTTTAACAACAACAACACCTTTGGCATATTCACTCACATCAAATCGTTGATTGTATTGACCATCAAAATCTTTAATCGTTTGTTGAAATAGCACCTTTCCTGTTACATCAATAAATGAAACATTGGTCGGTACAGCTTCTCCTTTGAAACTAACATTCACCATATCTTTTGTAGGATTGGGTGAAGCCACAAAATTGGTCAACTCCAAACGTCCAACATTGGTAGGCGTATTCACTTTTTGCGCATCTTCAAGCACTTTTGGCACAACTATAACATTTTCGTCACGTGGTTTACACGCTTTGAGCGTCGCCCGAATTTGTTTAGGTTCATCACCGTGTAAGAAAGCGACACGCACCACTTCTTTTGGCTTATACTTCGCAATTTCATCCCATACGTCTTGATGCGTTTTCACACGCATACCGTTGACAGACGTAATGACATCACCAATTTGCATATCTGCATCTTTAGCAGCACTCACCTTAGTAAAATCATTGACAACCGCCCCACGTTGCCCGTTCTTCACCGTTGAAGATGAGTAAACGCCCAAACAAGCTTCTTTCTCTTGCTCAACATCTTGCGACCACATCTCTTGTTGTTTACCAAGTGTTGCCGAAGTTGTTTTCGTTTTGCCATCACGGTCATAAACTACTTCCACTTTATCACCTCCTTTTGTTGTCCGCATAAAAGCAGAAATATCACGGAAGCTGTTAATCGGCGTTTTATTGAGTTGCAATATCACATCGTCGTCTTTCAGCCCCGCTTTGGCAGCACCAGCATTGCGTGTAACGCTTATACGCACACCTTCTGCCAATTTTTCCCGCGCAGACAATTCACTCACGCCTAAAAAACCTTGGTCAGGGTTACTTTTCACACCTGTCCAAGTCATGTTATTGTAATTATTCGCTCCATTGGAACGGAGTCTGACATGAAGATTCTCTTTATCTTCAGAATGACGCATTTTTTTGTCTATGACTTCAACAGTGGCATCAGGACGTGCCTTTTTTTGTTCATCAATATACTTCTGCACATCAAAGTTCTTGGCATCTTCGCCCGATTTCATCAAGGTTGTGGTGTTTTTAGAACCATCTGAATTGGTGCTGCGAATCTTCACGACAATTATTTTGTCATTTTCAGCATTTTGCGCTGTTAAAATAGTGCTAAAAACGGTCAAACATAAAAACACAGACATTAGGAAAGTAAAGTTCTTTTTCATGTTAAAACTTGTTTTATTAAATTATGAATGATGAGATATGAATGGTGAATACTTGGATGTAAAACATCATACTCATTATCAAGACAAGCTATTTTTTCAAGCGTTGCTTAATTTAATGATAAAGTATGAATGATAAATGATGAATATTGTAATCGTGAATAATTCACCCATCCCCCATTAAGTTATTCATCATTTATCATTCATACTTCATCATTAATTTAGGCTATTTTCCGCAGCACTTCTGCAAACCCCTTCATCTCTTCCATCGTACCCAAACTGACACGCGCGTATTTTTTACCCGCAGCTTCCCAATTGCGCAGCAAAACGCCATGTTTACCCATTTCCGCAGCAAAATCAAAACTCAAATGATGGACATTGAAAAACACAAAATTGGTTTTCGAAGGCACATAGTCAAAACCTTTTTCCGAAAGCACCCCCTCAGTAAAAGCACGTACTTTTGCCGTTTCCAATTTAGATTTTTCACAATGCGATTGGTCAGACAAAGCCGCAAAAGCCGCAGCGATGGACACATTACTGACACCCGCATTTGCCCAAGCTTGATATTTGCTCAAATTAGCAATCGTTTCTTCTTGCGCAATGGCGTAACCAATACGCAAACCAGCCATACCGTATATTTTTGAGAACGTTTTGGCAATAATAAGATTTGGATACTGCGCCACCATGTCCGTTACTGAGGGGGCATCCGCATATTCCGTATAGGCTTCGTCAATGACCATATAATTAGTCAGCGCATGTTTTGAGATAAAAGCACGTAAATCCGCATCTTTCAACACCGTGCCTGTCGGATTATTGGGATTGCAGACGTAAATAAACCGTGTTTTGTCATTCACCGCCTCACTCATACGCGTCAGGTCGTGATTCATCGTCTTATCCAACGGAATCCATTTAACATCCAAACCCACCCGTTCGGCAGGTTTCAACCAAATTCTAAACGTTGGGTCAGCCGCAATCAAATTGCCTTTACCGCGTTCAGCCGCCAAGAAAGTGGACAACGCCAATATCTCCGACGAGCCGCTGCCAATCAATATCTGCGTGTCTTTAACATTGTGCATTTTGGCTAATGCCGCTTTAAATTCCGTAATCATCGGAATCGCATACCGATTACCCTTTGTCAATTGCTCCGTCATCGCCTTAATAGCCATTGGCGAAGGACCATAAGGATTTTCGTTTTGACTAATTTTGATAGGTGCTTTATCGCCCGTCCACAACGGCAAAGCGGCTGTCCGACTCTCCATTTCGGAAATAGGCAACATCATAGAACCGAGCAATGCGGCACTGTTGCGCAACCAGTCACGTCTGTTAATCATGATTTTTTGATTTTTAATGATGAAATGATGACAAATATAAATAGAAAAATCGTCGCGACGACCACCTTTTACCAATTGCCGAAAGATATTCTGCTATCTGATAAAGAATAAAGAATTTAAAATGGCATGAAATACAATGGCATCTTAAAAATTAGCCAAAATCAGCCATCAAACATACAATATTTGCCTAAAATAAGGCACGACAAAACCCATTAATGCAATTAACAAGCTAAAATATAGAAAATACTGAGGGGTATAAGGGGGTGATTCTCGCTCATAAAGGGTTTGCACGCGTTCATAAAGGGTTTGCACACGCTCATAAAGAGTTTGCACGCGTTCATAAAGGGATTGCACGCGTTCATAAAGGGTTTGCACGCGTTCATAAAGGATTTGCACGCGCTCATAAAGGGTTTGTACGCGTTCATAAAGGGATTGCACGCGTTCATAAAGGGTTTGCACGCGTTCATAAAGGATTTGTACATGCTCATAAAGAGATTATGTGCACTCATAAATGATTTCGAAACGCTTATAAATACATCAAAAAAGCAGAAAGACGCAAGTCTGTTGTCTCTTTAGACACTGACCGAACGGCTATGAACCGATTTTAAACATAGAAAAGAATCGCTACGTCAGTTAGAAGATTTTGAACGGCAACATCACGTTTTGGGAACGTTGAAACTGCCCGAGCGTCCGTCGAGCACCCCTCAGTATTTAAGGGTATATTCAAAGTTTTAAAATAATTTAAAATTTTGATGTTTTTGTTTTTTGTATTAGAATTGTTTGATTATGTTTACATCGCTGTTTTAGCACCTCTGCCTATCTTTTATAAATTAACACAACATTTCTTTTTAAACATACTACTTATTTTGATACTGCTGTATATCAAATACTTGCGTGTTTTTATACTACTTTGTGTCAATTTGTTTCGTATTTGGATACGATTTAGACATTAAAGATTCGGAACTTGTGCAAGATTGTGTAAGTACGAATGAGTGCTGAAATCATAAAAAATAAAAAAAAAATGCAACTTCAAGCAGGTTACACATTATGAGGCGATATATAAAGGACTAAAAGAATACTCCCCAAAAGCATTAGAGATATTCAAGAGCCTTTCCTATTTTGAAGTTGAAACAAACTTTAATAATACTCCTGTACCCAGTAATGTAAATCCTATTTTTGCAGTGGCGAACAATATCATTTGTAGAGGATTGCCTACAAAGATGTCATTTGAATTAGAACAAATCTTTTCTGATGCTTTAAAAAAAACTGCATTTAACAATGAACTTGGTTCAATTTCATTTTACCTACATAATAGTGATGAAGGTTTTTTGAAGAATATTTTTGGGAAAATGCACATTATAGAACCTCGCCTTTCATTAAATCGCAGTAATTACAAAGGCATTTCAAACTTAGATAGTAATTTTGAAAAATCCTTTTTATTCGATTACATAGGAGATAACAATTTCATCATACAATTAGCAGAGCCACAACGACCCATAACAACAATAATTCAGAATAAGGAAAAGAAATTTATTGACCAAAGAGTTGATTTTGCTTTTCAATTGCCCTATCAACAAGAAGGCATAAGTGGAATAGTAGTAGAGATTGACGGAACACCGCCTAAACCCGAAGAATATAAAAATGCAAGAGATAAAGCCCTGCAACAAGTAAATTGGAAAACCTATCGAGTTGAAAGTGAACAGCAAGGCAAAGAAACTATATTGGATTTTTTAGGAAATGAATGTATTGATTTCTATAAAATCAATTATCAAAACAAACACTTTACAGAAAGCGACATTGATAATTTACAATTGGCTTTAAGTCCTTTCGCAATCGCAAGGGTACAAAAGACCATAATTGAGTTTATACTGAGGGGAGTATTAGATTTAGAACAAAAAGAGTGGAATATTTCCATTGTTGAGCGTGATGTTCCTTGTGGATATTTGGCTGTTACGGATTTACAACATTTGGTAAAAAATATTTTTGAACTTCAAGGCAAAGAAACAAAATTACCTAAAATCAATTTGCAAGTTTATAATACCAATGAATTTGCAAATGCCAAGTTGAATAAAGGTTACTCCGTGAAACGGATTGCAGAAATTTCAAATCAACTTCAATGTGATTTATTGATTGACATTGCAGTTTTAGAAAGAGTAGGATTGATTGAAAAGAATGATTTTAAGCCTATTAGTTACGCCATCATTCGTTCCTCACACAATACGATTGAAAAACGGAAGTTCCATACCGCAGAATTGATAAAGTATCAAGAAGTAGCAAAAAGGCTTGAAACAGATGACTACATTATTGATGAAAGCAGTCGGGATAATTTGACTTATTTTTTGAAAAACATTTTCAGAAAAGAAAATTTTCGGGAAGGTCAATTAGAAATACTTAGTCGAGCCTTACAAGGAAAAAGCGTAATTGGTCTTTTGCCGACAGGAGGAGGAAAATCTCTTACTTATCAATTAGCCGTGATGTTACAAGCGGGTGTTTCATTGGTGATTGACCCTATAAAGTCGCTTATGAAAGACCAAGTTGATAACCTATTAAAAGCCCAAATAGACGCTTGCACCTATATTAATTCGTCTATTAAAAGTAGGAAAGAGAAAGTAGCCAATACAGACAAAATGCAGAATGGTGAAGTGCTTTTCACCTTTGTTTCACCAGAACGGCTACAAATGGAGGAGTTTAGAGAAGCATTAAACGAAATGTACGAGAAGAAAAAAGTATATTTCAGTTATTGCGTCATTGATGAAGTTCATTGTGTTTCAGAATGGGGACATGATTTTAGAACGCCCTATTTACGATTAGGAGAAAATGCTATGAAATTCTGTAAAGTCAAAAGTGAAATTAAAACAATTCCTCTTTTTGGACTTACGGCAACGGCTTCTTTTGATGTGTTGGCAGACGTTCAAAGAGAATTAAAACTATTAGACGATAATGCAGCAATTGTAAGTTCAAAAAGCGCAGACCGTCCAGAATTAGAATTTGAAATCATAAAAATTGACGAGATTGATACGTCAAAAATAACTTCAACAGATGATAGTGAAGTTGAGTGGGAAATTAGGAATTTAGTTGGTTCTGAGCGTCAAAATAGGCTAATTCGGCTTTTGAATGATTTGCCGACTGATATGCACAAAGCAAATGAAGGAAAGAAAGAGTTGCCTACCTATGTTTCCAATTTAGATACCTCCAATTTCTATGGTAAATTAGATAAAACTGCAAATACAGGGTTGGTATTTTGCCCACATAGAGGGTCTTATTTTGGAGTTTATGAAACTTCGTTTGGTAAGAAGGAAAATCCTGGTAACTTCGGAGAAGTAAAAAAAAGCTTAAATTTAGCGCAAAAAAAGATGGCAACAGAATACGTTAGTGATTTGTTGGAATACTTTCGAGATATC
>JAYVFS010000246.1:0-29035 GCA_043772905.1 Saprospiraceae bacterium
GTATCATCATCTGAAAATTCGTAGTTAAAATACTGTTCAATATCTGTTATTTCAAGAGGATTAAGGAATAACTGCGGATTGAAAGTTGTTGGGTTGTAATGACCATCTTTGAAATGTCCACAAAATTCTTTAATTTTGGCATTGTCGTCTAATGCTTCTATGTCATTGTCAAAACCATTACAAGAAACACACAGATTCTCTTGTTTGAATATCAATCTTTCATGCAACTCTTGCTTATTCACATGCTCAAAATGGGCATATTCATAAAGGGTTGTATTATCCTCTGTCTTTTCAGGTATCAATTGTTCACAATAAATACACAAACCTTTTTGCTCTACTCTAAGATGTCTAAAGAGTGTGAGCAAAACGTTACGCCCTATCGGTATGCGCTCGCCCGCTTTATTTTTGTAAGTAATCTTTTTTGCTTTTTCCCAATTACCATGTAAACGTTGACCAAAATCGTTTAAAAATTTCTCAAACTCAAGAGACGGATTGCTTTTGTCAATGTATCTCATGAGTTGGTTGTTTTTTCCGTTTCAGCATTAATATTTCCTGCTGCACCCGCATAATAAAAGGGTCTTCTTTGCCCAAATCCTCTGTCAGTTCTGCCAATAAAACAAGGGTTTTAGGGTTACTATAATCTGTTTTTAAAAGATTATTGAGTGCTGTCATTTTTTCTTGTGTGTCCACATCTCTAAGCGGCGTGCCCATAATTTCTTTTAAGATTCTATTAGGCTCTAAACCTTTGGTGTGTTTGTGTGCTTCTTGAGCATTGACAACGCTTTTTTGCTGCGTCGTTTCGTCTTTAACGAGTAATCGAATATACTCGGGTTTTAATGATGAAATCACAACAAGACTATGCGATGTGGCGATAAATTGCACCTTCGGAAATATCTCCATGAGTTTTGAAACAACTCTGCGCTGCCAAAGTGGATGCAAATGCAAATCAATTTCGTCAATCAAAACCAGTCCACTGCCTTCTTTCAATGGGTCTTGACTGTTTGGATTTGCCGTAACTAATCGCCGTCCAATATCCGCCACAAGCGCGAACAACATTTTTTCACCCGATGACAATTGATGCGCCAATAAAGGTGCATCGTCTTTAACGAATAAAAGTGCGCCTTCTGGACTTGACGCATAAGTGACGCGCAAATCATTGAAGCGACGTTCCGTATCATCATTCAGAATACCTTTCTCACCAATAAGGACTTCAACAATACGGTCAAAGAAAACATTAGCCCCGCGTTCTTGCCGAAGGCTGTATTGCCAAATTAACCATTTATTGAGCATACTGAAATTGAAACGACCATCGAGTGCATCATCATAAGCATTTTCAACATTAAAAACATTGAAATTGACAGCTTGCCCATTCTCAACAGATATAGCTTGACATGGATAATAAGCAATGATTTCTAACGATTTATTATCCTTATACCAAGTTTTCAAGGTGGCTTCAATTTCATAATCGGGTTCATCGTTACTGATAGCCATAAAATTAAAACTTGGGCGACCCCGACGAATATAACTTGCATTGAGCCTTGCCGGAGGCTCTGAAAAAGAAAGATTTATATCAAATGTGTCAACGCCGTGTGCTATCCGAATATCCGAATCGTTAAATATATCTTTTTGAGCATGGTCTTGCACTTGCTCTTTGACGTATTGTAAACAAGCGGCAACAGCTTCTAAAATAGTTGTTTTACCTGACCCATTGTTGCCAATAAAGACAGTCAATTGTTCATCAAAGTCAACGCTTAGATGCTCAAAACCTCTAAAATCAACGAGGTCTAAGTGGGCAATACGGATTCTTTGTTTCATAATATATTTCGTTTAAATTCTTTCTGTAAAGGGATACTCACGTCTCTGTTATAAGCATTCGGTGGCACAGTATTCAAAGTTGTAATGATAGGTGCGATACCATTTATGACAGAAACCGTCGAAACATAAATAGGCGAAGCAAAACGTTCTCTTGCTGCAAAACCCAACGAAGCCTCATAAATGCGCCCTTCTCTATGTTTCAAATCGTGTGTTGTATCGGCTATCTTTTGAATCAAATTACTTTTTGCTCTTCCGATTTCTATTGTTTTAATAAAAGGATAAGGATTTGCTCGTTTAAACTCTGATTCAATGCGTATCATACCCCCCTCAGTAATTTGTTTAAATTTAGGGTTTATGTTTTGTAAATGATTGAAAATATTGTCCATTGAATCCTGTTTAAAACCTTCTATTTTCACACTCCCAAAACCTCTGCGAGAACGATTGCCCAAACCACCCAATGTAAAAGTTAAGAATATCAAACTTTCTAATTGCGATTTATTAAAGTTTTTTGATGGACTCAATGCACATCTAATAGTAAATTTAAGTCCTTTATCTATCGCATCGTTTTTAAAAGGTTTGTGTGGCACTTTAGCCACTTTCTCAATGTTATAATTGTCTATAACTTCGATGCCTTGAATGATGATTTTACTTCTTTGACTCGTATCACCAAATATATATCCTTCTTCTTTCTTCAAATCTTCAAGGCTCAAATGTCCATTCATTGCCCTCCACCAATAACGCAACGCGCCTTTAATGGAAGGCGGACGCAATTCAGGCGTATTGCCATCAGCACCTGACATAAAAAGCGGTGTGATGAGTTCACAATTGAATACAATAGATTCCATATACAAACAGCTTTGATTTAGAAATAAAAGGTAAATCTAATCATATTTTGTAAGTGACAAAAATAGTGGCGTATCTTATTTGTTTGTTGAAGCATAAGACAAAACTCTTTCTCTAATCTGCCGTACGACGCCTAAACCTCGACTCGCACCCTTCCCCAGTCCCACATAATCAGGCAAAGACAATGGACATTCAAAATCAACAGTAAACACCAACGTCTTTTGGCGGTGTTTGTATTGCAGCCATTCTTCGCGGGGTTCGGTCAAGACTTTGACAGCGAAATCGTTTGTTATATCCCAGTCCACGCCTTTGGCAAAGGACTGGATTTGATTGTTGAGCAGTTGTTCTAAAAAACGGGTGCGTTCGACGAGACCCCTCAGTAATTGATACTTCTGATAGTTCTCCGTATTCATCGCTTGCCATTTGTGGATGCGGTAGCGAAACGGACGTTCCCACGTATTGAGGGTGTATTGATTGACATAGAGGTCGGCAATCTTTAAATTGTGTTCTTCCCCATTCAAATTGAGCGACCAATCGGGTTGACTGAACAGATGATGCGCTTCTTCGATGCCTTGTTCCAAACACAACAGCATCGGACGCATTTGCCCCTTGTAGGTATCGAGTTTATATTGTATCAATGGATAGCGATTGTGTGTACCGCCATTTTCATTGTCGTGGTTGTGAAACCACTCATGTTCAATACCCACTTTACGAGCCACTGCTCCGCGAAAGGCGGGCAATTGATAAGGTTGTAAGTTAGAGTCGAACGAAACTTGTAAGATTCGGAGTTTTTTCATGCTTGGTTTATTAAAGTGTGTTATCATTATGTCTTGTGTGGCGAAAGTACATTCACATTTTTATTTATTCAAATTATTGATAACAAAACTGTAAAAAATTTTGGTAATGAAATGTTAATACATTATCTTAATTCACTTTTGTATATTTTTTGTCATTCTGAACACAGTGAAAGAATCTAAATAAGCTATTTGTTAGTAGAATACAGATTCTTTCGCTGCGCTCAGAATGACAAAAATAATATTTGAGTAAGTCGGTTTTTTGGGGTTGAAAATATCGATCAGTCTTTTTTTACATGAATACTGGATTTCAAATATATCTATCGGTGAAACCCTTCACCGTTTCGATTGCAAAAATAGAAGCCCAGAGTGCAGAAACTTTGCAGTGAAAAGGATAACTTTGAAAAAAAATTTAATACCTAATTTTTCAATGAAAGACAAACGAACGAAAATCGAGTTTTTTGACACCCTGTTGTCATCACGTGGACTTTATACACAAGAAGACATTATTGCACGTTTTGAGGAACGATTTAACAAACCCCTTTCTAAGCGTTCTTTTTTCAACTACATCAAGGCACTCCGAGAACAAGGCGCACCGATAGAAATCAGAACCGAAAAAGATGATTTTGGTGCAAAAACCTATTATTTTTATGAGGAGCGGTTTAACTTGAGTAATAATGCGCTCAATCGCTACGATGCCGCAAAAATCAAATCCGCCTTAGATGTATTGCAACAGTTTGAGCATCTGCCTCAAATGCAGGATTTAAGTGAAGTTGTCTTGAAATTGGAACAACAAATGGGTTTACAAGCTAAAATGCAAGCACCGACTTTGTTTTTTGACCATCGTCCTTTGTCAAATGGCGTGCGTTGGCTTCGGACATTGCACAACCATATTGTGCAAAACGATGCCCTCAAATTAAGTTATGCGCCTTTTCCATTCGACGCAGATGACCACACACGATGGCTTGAAACGGGGTTTGAGATTCAGGTGCATCCTTATTTTTTGAAAGAAACCAAAAAGTCATGGCATCTCTTTGGCTTAAATCAAACTAAAAATAAGATTGAAAACTATGCGCTTGACCGCATTCAAGGTATTGAGGTTTTACCACACGTATTTTATAAACCGAATACGCAGATAACCGGGCAAGGCTATTTTAACGATATTGTCGGTGTCACAAAGTTCGACGAGCATCATTGTACGACTTATCTCATTCGAGTCAGTTGTGTTTTGGCACCTCATTGGATAAATCGTCCGTTGCATACGTCTCAAAAACTTGTAGAAGAGACCCCTCAGTATTCTGTCTTTTCATTCGATTTGCGGTGGAATTATGAGTGGCAAAATTTGATATTGTCCTACAGCGCACATGTTGAGGTTTTAGAACCGATTGCATTTCGAGACATGATAAAGCATATATTGTCGGAGGCGAGTTTGGCGTACACATAAAAAGGTCTTTCCAATAGAAAAGAGGAAAATGATTGGTTTTAGGGCTACGCCCTGATTGGCATATTATTCTGACTAAAAGGCTACCCATGTTTTACACCTAACGGCGCAACTGTTAGAGCAGAAATAGCAACGCCGTTAGATGAAACTTATTTGGGGATGCTAAGGAAATGATGAATGATGAATGATGAATGATGAATTTACAAAGCCGTTGAAAATCAACGTTTTGCAAATTCATCATTCATCATTCATCATTCATCATTTATCATTTCCTTAACATCCTAATTCAAACCCTACCGCTCCGCCCGTTTCTCCAAATCCGCCCGTTTCAAAGTAATCAAATGTCCAATCGGTTGTCCATTCCGATAAGCTTGAACCCGCAACGTAATCGGTCCATCGGGCAAAACAACAGGTTGTGCGTATTTGGAGCAGAAGTTATCAGGCATCGCATCGTCGGTGGTGTAGTAGATGTCCATACCTTTGATTTCAGACTCCAAAGTCAATGTTAGTTTACCTGTTTTGAGGCTTGTTTTCACAATCGGATCATAAACGGCTTTGCTGTAATTGATTTCAGCGATGTCCGAACGGTCAAAATGTGTTTCCATACGTTTTGCGAAATCATCCCAGTTTTTGGCTGCTTTTGGCGACCAATAAACTTCCGACAAAGCCCATGCACGCGGGTAGGTCATGTATTGCGCATAACGGAAAGTCGGCAATTGTTCTGACCAGAGATTGCCTTGTCCACCGAGAATGTATTTGGCATCCACGCCATCAGGCACAGGCTCAAAGCTGTAACTTTTGCTGACACGTAAACTGGCATAGATAGGTGGGTCAACGGTGTTTTCTCCTTGATTATAGTCCAAATAAGCAAAAGTTGTAGGAGTCATAACCACATCATGCCCTGTTTTTGCTGCTTCAATGCCACCTTTGACACCGCGCCAACTCATGACAGCTGCCGTTGGCGAAATGCCGCCTTCTAAGATTTCATCCCAACCAAGGAGTTTTTTGCCTTTGGCTTGCAGTATTTTCTCTAAGCGACCCATGAAATATCCTTGTAAGTCTTCGACGTGATGGATGTTTAGTTTTCGCATCAACTCTTGACAACCTTCGTCTTGCGCCCAAAAGCCTTTGTAACATTCATCGCCGCCGACATGGATATAAGGATGTGGAAACAAAGCGGCGACTTCTGTAAATACTTTGTCCAAGAAGTCATACACTTTTTCATCCGATGGATTCAAAGCGTTTTCAGTCAACATCTTAAATGTGCCGTTGCCATACCATTCCGAGAATTTATGACCCGGGCTGACCATCGTGTTCGGGTCTTTTTTGCAACTCAATTCAGGATAAGCGGCAATCGCTGCCATGCTGTGACCGGGCACATCAATTTCGGGCAAAATGACGACATTTCGGTCTTGTGCGTAGGCAATGACTTCTTTAATGTCTTCTTGTGTGTAAAAACCCCCAACGGTTGCGGGTTCACCCACTTTAGGCGGTTCACGTTCGCCAAAATGTCCAGCACGTGGTACGCGCCAAGCACCGACGGACGTGAGTTTAGGCAACGACTTAATTTCTATGCGCCAACCTTCGTCGTCTGTTAAATGCCAATGCAGGGTATTGTATTTGAGTTTGGCGATTTGGTCAATATAGGTTTTGACTTCTTCTTTGGTAAAAAAATTGCGACTGACATCCAACATAATGCCCCGCCACCCAAAACGCGGATAATCCTTAATATTTACTGAGGGGATGCTCCAAGTAGCTTTTGTCGCCTTTTTACTTTCAATTTCCTTTGGCAACAACTGAATCAGCGATTGCATACCGTAAAACAAACCTGCGGTTTGATTGGCAGAAATAACAACGCCTTTGGTTGTCGCTTCGAGCGTATAACCTTCTTTGCCCAATTCGGCATTCGGCGAGGCATTGATATTGAGTTGAATAACGCCTGTTTTCCCTTGTTGTGCTTTGAGCGAAAAGCCTGTTGGTGTGTTCAATCTTTGCGTCAACATATCAGCAACCGTACGGCTTTCTGGTTTGTTAAAACTGATGGTTGTCGCATTTGATAAAAGATAAGAACCCGTTGATTGTTTGATGTCCACAGGTTGCGGAATCAATTGAAGGGAATTGTTTTGTGCGTTTATGAAGGAAATAAACGTTAGAAAAAAGAATAAGAACAGTTTTTTCATTGAAAAGTGGATTTTTATGATTTGGTAAAGAAAGCCCCAAAACTAAAAAATTCCTTTTCAAAAACGGCTTATTTGCGACGAATTCGCTTGTTGCCCCGAGTTATGGGCAATACACTTTCTTTCAACCTGTACAAAAACAGAAAAATAGGAATGTGTCAAAAATTAATCTGAATCGCAAAAACACGGTCAGTGGCTTTGTCATAACTCAAAACCAATTGCGGATTAACCTTTCCGCCTTGCCAAATGGGGCGCATTTCTTCATTACTGACAGGGACGAGTTTTATGGGTTTGCCATTAGCAGCTTCCAAATCTTTAAGGGTTGAACCGATGTGAATGCCTTCGGGCGTTTGAAATTTGCCTTTTCTAACAATCAGACTTTCTATTTTTTTGAACTTTTGCCCTTTTTTCCAAGCAATTTCTATTTCATTGGTTGATTTTGGAAAAATGACCGTTTGCACCAAACCTCTATCAATATGGACGACGTTTGAATCGCCATAAATGCGTTTCAAATCTGCTTCGGTTGTAGCGGGTGTTATGTCGCCAAATTGCTTTTGGGGTACAATGGTGTAGTTTTGCAGCACTCTGTCTTCGATAGGTGTGACAACAGAATAGGACGTTAAGCTTGTATCAGTCGAAACGCCCCCCTCAGTATTTTGCGTGTTTTGGGGTGCATTGGTGCAAGCCACCATTAATGCGAGTGAAAATAACAAGTAATAATGTTTGTAAATCATTGATTATGCTTTTTAAGTTAAATTCACTTCTTTAAGAACGAATCAGAGTACCCCCTCAGTATAAAGCTCCTTTTTACACCTTTATATACACTCCTTTTTTATCCATAATAAAACCAACGAGCCAACAAACCAACATAAAAACAATCGCAAAAATAAGAGAACCCATTTTGCCGCCAATAGGTTGAAAAAAAGTTTGGTATGTCCATTGAAAATATGTCTTATCGTAAGTGATACGTGAAAATTTCAAAGAAATTGCCAAAAGTTCAGATAAAAGATAAATAAACAAGGCATTTTTACCAAAAACGGTAAAGAATGAAGTCCCTGTCTTTATGTTTTTAAAATCAATCATGTAGATGATAGCCGCAATGATAAAACAATCTAAACCAATGGTGTAGGTGACAAATGAGCTTGTCCAGAGTTTTTTATTGATGGGTAAAATCCAATTCCATGCCTCGCTCAACAGTACCAATCCAAAACCGATTAAGAGTAGTTTTGCCAAACCTTCATACGTTTTGCCCTTTTCGATAATAAATTGACCAGCCAGATAACCTGCCAAGACATTGACGATGACGGGTAAGGTACTCAACAAACCTTCGGGGTCGAAGGGCAAGCCTTGCATGGTGTATAAATGCCTATCTCCAAATAGAAAATGATCGGCATGGACAACGATATTGCCTTGAATACTGAGGGGGTCGGTTGGGTCGCCTAAGAGCATTAACAGCAACCAATAAACACCTAAAATACCGATTGAAAGCATCAGAATTGCCGACATCCTGCGCGGTTGTTGTATTTTGTTTTGAATAAAATAAACCAATAAAGAGGCGGCAAAGTACGCCAAAGCTATGCGTTGCAAAACACCTAATATCCGTGTTTCAGAAATAGATTTGCCAACGAGTTGTCCTGTTTCGTCCCATTTCATAAACGGAAACCAATACATTAAAAAGCCTAAAAGGAAGATAATAACACTTCGTTTTCCGACTTTCAAGACAAAATCAAGCGGCGTTAGCTTGTGCAGTTTGGGCATGACAAACGCCATGGCGTTGCCGACGGCAAAAAGAAAAGAAGGGAAAACCAAATCAGTCGGTGTGAATCCATGCCAATCGGCATGCATTAAAGGAGCAAAACGCATGGTTTTATCCCCTGCGGTGTTAACAATAATCATAAAACAAACGGTCAAGCCTCGGAATACATCTAAGGCTAAAAAGCGGTTTTGAAGTGGCTTCATAATGCAGAATTATATTAAGCACATATACTAAATTTAAGAATATAATATCTTAATTTAGACAAAACTATAAATTAAATTCTCAAAAAGATATGCTATCATTTTTTTTTTTTTAGATTCGCATTAATATTAATGGACTCAATTTACACGTATGAAAAATTAACATTCTTTATCTTAGCATTCTAAAAAATCAGTCTCGATTTCTCAAAGTGTTTATCATTTCCCAATTTATTTTATTAACGATATAGATGCTTTATCGTTGAACCACAACATGCGATAAATCATGTTGTATGATTATCTATTAAGGTTTAAGGTGCACAAAATGTCTGTTTTGTTGCCACGAGACCGCAATGATATCGAACACCATGATTGTAAACGCAATTTACTGAGGGGGTACTAAAATATCTTTTTTAAAATTCAAACATTTAAATAAAGTGCAAAGAAGAATTAAGTCACATATACATAATAATGTGTCTGCAACGCGTCAGAAACTCCCCATTTTGATTTCTTATTTTACGACTAAACTAAATTTATTTTTTTCACTAACTCAAATTTGAAAAATGAATAAAAAAAGTAACCCACTAATCCATAGAATTGGAATAGTCTTATTTCTACTCTTTTGCTCAGGCATCTCTTTGATGGCACAACGCACCATAACAGGGAAAATAAGTGATGCCACAGGTCCCATTCCAGGGGTAAATGTCCTTGTGAAAGGCACAACGACAGGAACAATAACCGACGTTAATGGGAATTTTTCACTATCAGTGAAAGAAGCAGACCCTATACTCATTATTTCAGCCGTAGGTTTTGGTTCACAGGAAATTGTTGTAGGCACGCAAACTGTCATTGACGTCAATCTGAAAGAAGACGTTGCAACCTTACAGGAATTAATTGTAACAGGCTATTCATCACAGCGCAAAAAAGACATTACAGGCGCTGTAACGGTCGTGAATACAAAAGACTTAACGGCTCTACCGTCTGCTAGTTTAACGCAAATGCTTCAAGGTCGTGCATCAGGCGTTACAGTTGGCAACGACAACTCACCAGGCGGCGGCACCATGGTTCGGATACGTGGTTTTGGCTCAATTAATAACAATAGTCCTTTGTATGTTATTGATGGTGTGCCAACCCAAGGCACGTTGAACCAAATCAACCCGAACGACATTGAGTCTATGCAAGTATTGAAAGATGCTTCTGCTGCCTCCATTTATGGTGCACGTGCAGCCAATGGCGTTATCATCATTACAACAAAAAAGGGTAAAACGGGTGAGCCAAGTATTACTTTTGATATGTATAGAGGTGCTCAAAATCCTGGAAAAAAACTTAATCTGATGAATACCCAACAGTTGGGTCAGTATCTATATTTGTCAGATTTGGGTGCAGGCAAGAACCCCTCAGTATCTTCACCATCCGCTCAATATAAATTTGGTCCGAATGGCGAACAAACGATAGCAGACTACATATATCCGAATGTGTATGGGTCATTACCAGCAAATTATACATATACAAATGATATTGCTGACCCTAAACTGGGTAGTACAGCTTTCAACATTACCAAAGCCAACAAAGAAGGCACTGATTGGCAAGATGCTATTTTTGACCCTGCCAATATCTCAAATGTGCAATTGGGCGCATCTGGCGGGAATAGTTCCGCTAAATATGCCATTTCGGGCAATTATTTTAAGCAAGATGGTATCTTGAAATATACCAATTACAGTAGGTACTCAGTTCGAGCAAATACAGAATTCAATAAGGGTAGATTCACTTTTGGCGAGAACTTTACTTTTTCTTACGACGAAAGACAAGGTATTGCCAACAATAATGAATCAAACCCGATTATGTTTGCGATTCGTGTACACCCTATTATTCCAGTTTTTGATATTACAGGAGGACCTGCAGCATTGGGTGGCACTAACACGTCTCCGTATAATGGTTTTGCAGGCAGTAGGGGTTCAAATTTGGGCAATGCGCCCAATCCTTTGGCAAGATTGTATCGCGAAAAAAACAATATTACTAAAGGCTCACACGTATTCGGAAATGTTTTTGCAAATGTGGACATCTTAAAAGGATTGAGTGCCAGAACGAGTTTGGGTTTGGAATACAATCAGTTCAATCGCTCTGAATATTTCCACCGTGATATTGAAGCTGCTGAAGCCAGAAACGCCAACAGTTTGAATGTCATTAATAACTTCGACCGTTCGGTTACATGGTTCAATACTTTAAACTACAATAAAACCTTAGGCGACCATGCATTTAATATATTGGTTGGTACAGAGGCAGTTACGACCTATGCTGTTGGTTTTCAAGCAAGTAGAAGTGGTTTTGCATTTGATGATTTAGATTATCGTTATCTTGACGCTGGTGCTGCTGCTGGATTGAGCAATGCGGGTGGTGGTGCTACGCCGAGTGCTTTATTTTCTCAATTTGGCAAGGTTAATTACGGTTATAAAGACTTTTTGTTGGCTGACTTTACCCTACGTCGTGATGGGTCTTCTCGTTTTTCAGCAGAAAATCGCTATGGTGTTTTCCCTGCATTTTCAGTGGGCGTACGTTTAACAGAACTTGGTTTCATGAAAAACCTAACTATGGTCAATGATTTGAAAGTACGTGCAGGATGGGGTAAAACAGGTAATCAACTCATTCCTAATGTTTTCAACGCATATACACAGTATGCGTCTGACCCTTCAAACAATGGTTATGACATCAATGGTACGGGCACATCAATTGTGAGTGGATTTGACTTGTCGCAATTTGGCAATCCCAAAGGTAAATGGGAAACAAATACCTCTACTAATATTGGTTTTGATGCCGTTTTATTGAAAAATAAAATGGAACTCGTATTTGATTGGTATAATAGACTTACCACAGATATGCTTACTCAAATAGCGATACCAAGAACAGCAGGTACAGGCGCAATACCTTATACCAATATCGGTTCAGTACAAAATCGTGGCATTGATATAGGACTAAATTATAGAGATAAGATTGGTGATTTCCGCTATCAAGTGGGGATCAATTATAGTCAATATAGAAATGAAGTCATAAAATTAAATGACGACCCTAAAGCCACTATTTTTGGTTTCACAACACGTTTACCAGCTATGTCAGCTACACGAGCAGGCATACCCATCGCTAGTTATTTTGGTTATATCGTTGACGGAATCATCAAAGACGATGAAGAAGCGGCTAAAGCACCTAAATTTGGTTCATACACAAGGGCAGGCGTATTTAATTTCAGAGACGTAAATGGTGATGGTATTATAACGGCGGCTGATAGAACAATTATTGGCAATCCACATCCAGACTTTTCTTATGGTATCAACATTAATTTGGGCTATAAGAACTTTGATTTGACGATGTTTGGTCAAGGCGTACAAGGCAATCAAATCTTTAACTATGTGCGTTACTGGACAGATTTCAACGTTTTTCAAGGAAACCGCTCTACAGATATGCTCAACAACTCTTGGAAAAAACCGGGCGATGTGGCGAAACTACCCCGCTTAAACTCGGGAGATGCGACAAGCCAACAAGTATCTTCTTATTTCTTAGAAGATGGGTCTTATCTGCGTATGAAAAACATTCAACTTACTTACTCTTTTCCCACACAATGGTTAAAAAGAGTACATTTAAATTCTGCACAAATTTATTTGCAAGGACAAAATGTTTTCACTTTGACGAAATATACAGGACTTGACCCAGATATCAACTTGCGTACATCAGGCACTGACAACCAAGATACGCACATGGGTGTCGATGAAGGCGCATATCCTGTTGCTAAAAATTATCTTGTAGGTTTCCGTTTTGGGTTTTAATCTTTTTTCAATAACTTAAATCTTACTCTTTATAGATATGAAAAAATTAATCGTATTATCGATTTTCGTCTGTTCACTCTTCTCTTGCCAAGGTAGTTTCTTTGACCTAAAACCTCAAGGACGGGCATCAATTGAACAGTTGACAACTAAAAATGGCGTTAATGCCCTTTTGATAGGTGCTTATTCTTTGTTGGACGGCGTTGGCGCTGGCAACACAGGTCGCCAATCTACTATTTCTAACTATGTTTTTGGGGGTATCAGCAGCGATGATGCCGTAAAAGGCACGGATGCTGGTGACCAACCAGAACAATCATTTATCGAACAATACAATTGGCTGTCAGACAATACCTATTTCTTAGGAAAGTGGTGGCACTCTTACGACGGTGTGGGGCGTAGTAATGAAGTCATACAAATCGTTGCTAATGTAAAGGATATGACTGAAGCGGAAAAAACCCAAGTCATTGCAGAAGCACGTTTTCTAAGAGGTCATTTCCATTTTGAAGCCAAAAAAATGTGGAATAAAATACCATTTATAGACGAAAAAATCTATGTGGCAGCCGATCCTAACTCTACAAAAATTCCTAACGATAAGGATGTATGGTCAAATATCGAAGCAGACTTTGATTTCGCTGCTAAAAACTTACCCGCTGTGCAGGCACAGAAAGGACGCGCTTCACAATGGGCTGCTAAATCTTACTTGGCAAAAGCGTATACTTTTCAAAAGAAATGGGCACAGGCTAAAACTTTGCTTGATGATGTTTTGAAAAATTCAGGCAAAAAGTTAGTAGCAAACTATCACGACAATTATAGAACGGTGACTAATAACAACACTGAATCTATCTTTGAAGTGCAATTTTCTATTAATGACGGTACAACAGGTAATAATGGGAATGCAGGCGATAACCTCAATTGGCCTTATTCAGCGACAGCGCCAGGTCGTGGTTGCTGCGGATTTTATCAGGCTTCTCATAATTTGGTTAATGCTTTCAAAACTGAAAATGGTTTACCTATGATTGGCAATTTGTCTGACGGTTCGCTCGATACCTATAATAAAGTAGATTTGCCAAACGACCAAGGTATTAATGCTTCAACAGCATTCACCCTTGATAAAACGGTGCCAGTTGACCCTCGTTTGGACTGGACTATAGGGCGTCGTGGTGTCAACTTCTTAGATTGGGGTCCTATGCCTGGTTCAAGTTGGATTCGTGACCAAGCCTATGCGGGACCATTTACAGGAAAAAAATGGATGTATTATTTGGCAGAAGAAAACAGCACAACGCACTCCACAAGCCGTCGTAATGTTAACAACAATTATCGCTTAATCAAACTCTCTCATGTCATACTGTGGTTGGCAGAGTGTGAAATCGAATTGGGTAACTTACAAGTTGCGGAAGATTTGGTCAATCAAATTCGCGATAGAGCTAAAAAAGGTTCTGTTCAAGATGCGAGTGTGAAATATGAAGTCAGTACCTATCCAATTGGTACATTTGCGTCAAAAGGCGCTGATTTTGCCAGAAATGCGACACGTATGGAGCAACGCTTAGAGTTTGCTATGGAAGGTCATCGCTTCTTTGATTTAGTCCGCTGGGGAATTGCAGAAAAAGTATTGAACAAATATGCTGCTGAAGAGTCCGTTCCTGGCACAGAGCCATCTGGGCGTAAATTCAATAAGCGTTCCTATATGGTGGGTAAAACCTTTACATCAAAAAACAACTATTACCCGCTTCCACAAGATGAAATCTTAAACAGTCAAAAAGATGGCAAACCGACTTTGGTACAGAATCCTGGGTATTAATCGAGGTTAAAAAAGGAAGTTTGAAGTATAAAAAAAGCGGCTTGTCGTCTTAATCGACAAGTCGCTTTTTTCATAATTCATAGGTCTTCATACCTTCTCAATGTATCAATTTAGTAACCCAAATACCCTTAGATGTTCTGATTTTTATAAAATAAAGCCCATTACTGAGGGGGGGCAAATCTGTTAAAACTGTCTCAAAAGGATTGTCATCTATTTTTTTTGTAAATAGAATACGACCATCAAGATTTAGTAATTCAACCATAAGTATATGATTATTCCTATTTTTGTTTCTAATGGTCAAATATTGAGAGAAAGGATTAGGAAAAACATCGAAATCATCCCCCCTCAGTATATCCACCGTTGGAATACGGTTTTCAAGCAAAACGCAATAATCCTCCACTTCTCCACCTGAAAAACTTTCGCAAGGTGTCGGCGGCGTTCCCGAAAAACCTACGTATTTCATACTAACTCTTAGGCGGGTTACGCCATTTTTCGCAGTCGTGGGTATTGTAACAGTGCCATTAACCGTTGATGTAAATCGTGGAAACTCAATCACTTGTTCTCCTGCATCTTCAAAATCACCGTCTTGATTTAAGTCTATCCAAACCCTTGCCCCTTCTGAAAAAGATGAGCCACTAAACCCTGGTTTTATGGAAACTGTATAGGTTTTACCTGCTTGTAAAGTGGTCAAAATAGTATCAAATTTACCATAACCACCGTTTTTACCTGAAAATATCTTGAAATTGGCGATACTAAAACTATCAATCCATTCGCTGGCGATACTGCCCGAAGACCGACAATAAATAGAATCAAAGCACGCCCCACAGCCTTTTGTCCGAAATTCCAAAACAGTGTCTTTACTGTTGCCATTCACACAAACTGACTGAATAGACATGACGTAGTTTTGGCATTTATTGAGATTATTGACAACAAAAGACGTATCGGTAAAAATTTTATCAAATGCACACGTCCCTGTTGTCGTCTCTTTCATGCAAACCCGATAACCCGTTGAAGCTGTCACTTTTGATACTTTAACGTTGATTTGATTGGCTAAAACATTGGAAATCAAGACATTTTCAGGGTAACTGCAACAACCATCTGTTTTGAAAGCAACGACATAAGCTGAACTGGTTGTGCCAGCACAAGTCGTTTTCAGTTCCAATTCATAGTCCGAACAGGCTTGCAAGCCATTTATACTGAGGGGGGCAGTTTGGGCAGAAACTGTCGTCCACGTATTTGAACCCAATAAGCGGTAACGCGCTTGAATGGTATTTGAAGCTGACATAAAAGTCATGGTGACCGTTGCAGTAGTCGTTGTGGCGCTGATACGGATTTTTGAAGGTTGCGGACATGAACCGCAAAATTGCATAACTTTTTGAACCGTATTTAAGGCATTGACCCGTGCGCCTGTTTTGACTTTATCTAATAAATCGGGCTTCGATTCCGCCCCCCTCAGTATCCAGTCCTTCAAAAACAAAGCGGCACTTGGCGGATATGTTTTAGCAAAATTCGTAAAATCACTACACGGCGCAGAATATGCCAAAGCCGCAATACCTGCCACCATCGGACAAGCCAAGGAAGTACCGCGCACAGATGTATAATCGCCATTTGCCGCAGTTGTCCAAATAGCCACACCAGGAGCAGCCACATCAACATTGGAGACACCAAAAGCCGCATCTGTGGCTTTAATATCTCGATTGTCTGTTGCTGTCACGACAACGAGGTAGTCACTTGGGCAAGTCGATGGCAGGTCGCCAACTTGGTCAACATCTACATTACTGTTTGCTGTTGCACCAATGTTCAAGACACCGACCGCACCGAGCGAATCGTACATCGCGCACCATATCGGCGCATCTCTTGGAAATTTATTGGGCGCACCAAAAGAGGAATTTGTTGCGACAATAAACGCTCCCCGTTGCCCTTTCGTTAGGTTGTACAACTTTCGTTGAACAATCACATAACCATAAGCAGCAATGACAGAGGCTTCGCTGCCATCATAAACAATACTCATTATTTTTACTGCCCAGTTGACACCTGCTACCCCTTTATTATTGTTGCCCACAGCACCTATGACACCTGCTACTTCAACGCCATGTGTACCGCCTTCAACATTGTCATTCCGAAATGCGGCATTCCAACCACGATAGTCGTCCACGTAGCCATTTCTATCATCATCAATGCCATTATCAGGGATTTCTTGACGGTTGAACCATAGGTTTTGTTGTAAATCGGGATGTGTCAGATTCGTTCCATTGTCAATGATAGCCACAACAATTGAATCACCGTCTGTTGTCGCACCGCCTTTTGTGATGTTCCATGCATCGTCGGTATCCATGTCGGCATCTAAAACAGCCGTTCCGCCGCCTGGATTGTTGTGATACCATTGCGATGTATATCTCGTATCATTGGGTGTGATACGGTCTTCGAGAATATGATTGAATTGTGCTGAAATGACTGAGGGGTGCTTTTTGATGGCTTGAAGCAATGCATTTCCATCTTCGTTTTCATTAAAAAATAAGCGAAAAATGGGGATAGTAAGGGTTAATTGTTCAGAAGTATATTGTTTTGATTGAAAATTTGGAAATGCGTTTAAAAAATCTGTTAGCTTATTGGCAGATGTCAATTGCACAATAAATTGCCCTTTTACATGATCATTTTTTTGCGCATGGAGCTTGAGTATATTTAAAGCAAAAAGAAAAATAAGTAACCTTGTTTTCATGTTAAGTTGACTGTGCATTGAGAAGGTTAAGGTTGATGAATGAATTAAGCCGCTTTTATGTTTAAATAGTTTGTCAAAATAAGTCAAAAATTGTCAAACATGCTGCGTCTTTTGTTAAAAAAAACAAACAGAACGCTATTGAATATACGAAATAAACGCTTTAAACGTTTTTTGAGAAAATAAAATCTAAATATGAACGGGAAAACATGTCTTCTCATTGCTTTTTTTTCTTCTATCTCATTGTTTGCTTTTAGTCAAGATGGTGCAACGCCAGCCTCTTCTACGGCAGATATTAAAGAAAAATATGAATGGCGCATTCAGCAAACCAAATTGTCGGGTCAATATATTCCAAAAGATATTTTTGATGCTTTTGCCGAGTTGAACAGGCTCACAGATGCCGACTCACGCAATAAATTTATGTCTCTTTCTGAAAATGATGCGGCGAGAAAGCTGTATTTCAGCCTCGGTCGTTGGATTACGACGAATTGGGGGCTTTATGAAGGGTCAAGGCTCGGGCATTATATGCGCGAAGCGGGTATCTCTTTTCCAGAAGACCAAGCCATGGCAATTGTCGTTTGTTGGCATCGGTCTTTGAATAAAAAAGATATTAATTTTAAGCAAGTCAAAGACATTTTAGCTGATAAACGCAAGCGGGAACGCGACGAACGGTTGAACAAAATGCCTGTTATCAAGGAGGAAGTGATAAAACCTGCGCCGAATAAGAACTAAATAAGTTTTAAAGTTTCATAAAACATTGATTACCAATACTTTAATCACCAAACGTATCTGATACTTTGAAAGTATCCGATACGTTTTTGTTTCACAAAGTCGCCAATAAAGACAACCCAACACCCGCCACAATAGCCATTATCTTTGGAATTGAAATCCGATGTTCATCTGTATTATCAACTTCAAAAAGAATCGTTGTTGAAATATGTAGCAACGAACCAATCACAACTGCAATCATTTTATGAAGCGTATCTGTTGAAAAATCAATGGATTGCGTCACAAATGCCCCAAGCGGCGACATAGCGGCAAACAACACAATGCTGATAACAACTATCTTTTTTGAAAAATGACTCATCAACAACAGCAGAGCCAAGGCAAAGGCTTCGGGTGCTTTGTGTAGAATAACACCATAATATAATTGATTGACATCATGCTCATGAACGTGCGCAGTGGCGTGTAAAATATCGTGATTACTGAGGGGTAGCCCTTCCATAAAAGCATGAATAGAAAGGCTTAAAACGACTTGCAACGCAAACAAAGGTCGGCTTGTATGATGGTGGTCGTGGATGTGCCCATGTTCAACGCCCAACGAAAATTGTTCAAGTGTTAATTGAATAAAAAAACCAGCCAACACCCACAACCCTATCCTTTCATTGCCACTCGAATAAGCATCAGGTATAAGATGCAACACCAATATGCCCAATAAATAGGCCCCAACAAACGACAGAACGAGTTGTAAAAATCTTCGATTATGGCTTTTAAACCAAAAAGCTAAACTACCACCGCCTAATACCGCACCATAGAGGAGGACATATTGCCAAATTTCCATAATTTTTTTTTGTAATTTTAACGTCGGCGAGGTTTTAAACCTCGCCGACGTTAGTGCTGATATTCAATCATTTAAACAGTAATTGCACCATTATCCATTAATGAATAGCGTTTAAAAAATTTATTAAACAAAAAAGCACCAAACCAACCTATACCGCTGCCCAAAAGACCACCACAAATCACATCAAGCGGATAATGCACACCGACATAAACTTGCCCAAAAGCAATGCTTGCTGCCCAAGCCAATAACGACCATTTCAACCATCGCCTTTTACCCACAAAAGTCAAAATGACGAAGACAGCAACGGCAAAATGATTGGTCGCATGTGAAGACGTAAAGCTGTAACCGCCACCACAAGGAACGAGCAGTTTGACGTGTATTTTTACATTTGCATCGTTGCAAGGACGCTCTCTTTTAATGGTGTCTTTTATCAAGCGACTACTTGTCATATCCGCTAATCCCACAGTCAATGCAAGGGCTAAAAGGTAAATGGATGCCTTTTTGCCGAAATTGTAGAACAAAAAACTGATAAAAAAGATGTAGAGCGGAATCCAAAAATACATGCTTCTCCAATAAGGCATGACTTTGTTCAATGCGCCAAAATGGAGGTAATGGTTGATAAAAAAGAAAAGGTCTTGGTCGAGCTGTATCATTGATTTAATGATGAATGATGAATGAGAAATGATGAATAATGAATACCTAATACTTTGATTCACAATGATTTATCGTTCATCGTTCATCATTCATCATTCAAGAAGTCCTGTTTGTTCGTCGTTTTTCAGCTCAAAGATAAATAAGTTTTGCATTTCAAAGCATCAGTTCGAGGCAAGCGGGTGTACCAATGCCAATAATTCCTTTGCGTCCATACTTTTATTGTAAAACAATAGGATTTCTTCTGCTTTGTTTGCCATCAAAACAACGGGCATACTTGTGATGCCTGTCATATCTTTTCTAATTTTTTTAGAGAAAAACGAGACATCGGCTTTTTCAAGAATCAATGTTTCGTCGGTCAACTGGTTTTCACGAATAAATAAATTTACATCTTCTACTTTTTCATATCCAGGCATATTGACGTAAACAATTTTTAGTTTTGTGGTGTCAAATTTCGCTGATAAGGTATTCAAGGCTTTAACCGTCGAAACACTTGCTTCATTTTTCAGATTCCAAAAGCAAAAGATGTACAATTTTGCAGTCGCTTCGTTAATTTGTTCCGCAAGGGCATCAATACTGACGGGTTTCACCGTTTTACCATTTGCAGTTGCTAAAAGCACACGGTCTGAATCGGTCAATGCTTGGGTTTCAAACTTTGTGGTGTCAAAGGGGCTTGCTGTATGCGTGTTTGACGTATTGCCAAAACGGTCGCATGAATTTGTCAAAAATAAAATTATTAAAACAACAAAAGGAACTAAGTTTCTGATTTTCATTACATTATGAATTTTATAAAAAATATCTTTCTAAATAAATTATCTCTTTTTTACCGTTTGATGGGGCTTTGGTTGGGGCTTTTTATGTTGCTTTTACGCTTCATTACCCCCCCTCAGTATATCGAGTCATTTTACAGCCGTTTTATTTTCCCAGGCATTAGAACGCTGTTTGACTACACTTTGGCGTTTTTTCCCATGCCTTTGTTGCTTATTTTTTACGGCATTATGGTCTATTTTGTTGTCAAAATTCTTGTATTCCTTTTTTCAAAAAAGAGACCGTTGCGGCAGCGATTTACTGAGGGGGGGCTAAAAACGGTGAATTTTTTGGGGTTTATGCTTTTTGGCTTTTTATTGCTTTGGGGATTCAACTATTCACGTCCTTCTTTTGCTCAACAAATTGGTTTGACAATTAAAAAATTAGATACGACTGCCATACGTCAAGAGTTAATTATTTCTGCAAAAGAAGCCATGGATGCTCGAGATACATTGTTAAAACAATTGCTTTCCCAAAATCCAAGCACCAATGATACAAACACGACTTTTTCGATTCAAACCGATTTTGAACCTAAAATACGTCAAGACGTCTCTCAATTGCTTCAAAAATACCATTTTCCAGCAGGTGGCAACCTTCGAGGACGACAAATAAAGCCTGATGGTTTGCTTTTTCGATTCGGTATTGCGGGTATTTATATGCCTTATATCGGCGAATCTTCTATTGATAATGCCTTGTATCCGTTGGAAAAACCTTTTTCAATGGCGCATGAATTGGCACATGGCTATGGTTGGACGGAGGAAGCGACAGCCAATTTTGTCGCTTATTTGTCGTGTATTCAGTCCGATGATTTGCTCACGCGCTACTCTGGCTATTTGAGTTATTATCGTTATGTTGCCTCTAATTTTAAAAGACAATTTCCAGAAGAGTATACAATTTTTAGAGAAAAACTGCCGATTGGCTTCAAAAACGACCTCATGGCTATCAATAATCGCATCAATCAATATCCCGATTGGTTCGATACATCTTCTATCAACGATGTTTTTCTCAAAAGTCAGGGCGTTACTGAGGGGGTCGGTAGTTATTCTCGCATGGTGGTTTTGGTGTATTCTTGGCGGTGATAAAATAATGGTAGAAATTTCTTCGCCAATAAACAAGAAACTAAGTAATGATGAATGATAAATGATAAATGATGAATGGCGCAAAGCGTTGACTATTAAATAGTTGCAAGGAATCAATTCTCGATTATTTAAGTCGAGTTACTTATCTCAACAAGTGTGGAACTAACTTTTTTAGTGGTTTAGGCATCTATCATCCCCAATATGAGCAATCTTCAATGTTGTTATCAAATTGAAGCTTATCTTTGAAATTTCAAGCTGTTTTTAAAATTTTCAAGCTTAGTAACGATGAAATAATAACATGGTTAAATCATTTTGTCTATAAATCCTGAAAGGATTAAACACGAATAGAACAACAAAACGTGAGTTCCCTAACTCCGAAGGAGTTGAATGTCAATGACTTAATTATTCACATTAAACTCCTTCGGAGTTAGGGAACTTGCCTAAAAACAGTGCTATTCATGTTTAATTCCTTCGGAATTTTTGACCAATTTATTATTTCATCATTACTTATTTTTAAAATTTCAAGCTGTTTTTTAAAATTTCAAGCTGTTTTTTGAAATTTCAAGCTGTTTTTTGAAATTTTAAGCTGTTTTTTGAAATTTCAAGTTGTTTTTTGAAATTTCAAGTTGTTTTTTGAAATTTTAAGCTGTTTTTTAAAATTTTAAGCTGTTTTTTAAAATTTTAAGCTGTTTTTAAAATTTTTAAGTTGTTTTTTAAAATTTCAAGCTGTTTTTTGAATTTTCAAGCTGTTTTTTGAATTTTTCTGACAATTTTTGTAGTAAGTAACGAGTAAATAATAATATGGTCGAATTTACAGCAGCAGAGCTGCCCAATATTTGTAGAATATTAAAATTAACGACATTTCCGAAGGTGCAGAGCACCGCAATCAAGTATATTTCGGTGCTCTGCACCTTCGGAAATGTCGTTAATTTAGGTTCTACAAATATTATGGTGCTCTGCACCAATTTGACCACGTTATTATTTACTCGTTACTAAGCATAAAAACAAGTTGAATTGAATACCCAAGTAAGGGAAACTTTTAAAGTTTCCCTTACTTTAACTTTAAAAATCGAAAAGCTTCTGCAAAACACGTTGCAGAAACTTTTTTACTGAGGGGTATAAAATTTCATAAAGAAAGAGAAGTGTATTTTACATAAAATATATTCGTATGCGTATGTATGTTATACGAAGGAAAAACCACGTAACTCAATACCTCTTCCTCCAAAGGAGTCCATTCGGATGAAAGAATCTTTTGGATTGGTAAAAAGGGCTAATGACATTAAAATGTATTTTATGCGAAATGCTAAAAAATTAATAATCAAATTTTTACAACAATATTTTTTTATTTATTTGAAAAATGTATTTTTGTGGATAGATTGGATTTGTACGTAACTTGTTACGTCAGTACGCATATATGACGAAGTTCAGCAAAACCAAAAGAAAAAGCCCCGTTTTTCGATTAAACAAAAGGAGGTAATTGAAAACAATAAAAATCATACTCTTAATTAATGATATAGTATTACTTTTGCAATTCCACAGATATTAATGTTCAAAGCAACAAAAAAATAAAAAAATGTTAAGTGTAAAAAAAACAGTATTGTCATTTCTTTTTGGAGTTTTTATCTCCTTTGCTTATGGTCAAGCTAGACTTGGGTATTCTGAAAGAGAAATTCGTAATGAATCTACCCGAAGAATATTTGAGACAGGTTATACTGAAGAGAACATAAAATTTATTTTCACAACGTATTCATATGGTTCTGTTGCATATTATTTTACTTCAGAGGGACTATGCCAAATGTGCGTCGTACGTCCTAATAATCAAGGTTCATTAAATTATTTAATAGAAGAGTATAACAAACTATATGTAATAATATCCGATACTAAATGGAAAATGTACAACAATACTGGAGTAATGCTAATTGAACTAATTTATGACAAAAATGGAACATGCCATTTTGAATTCAATCTTAGATAAAATTTACATTTTATTACTATCATTTAATATAACATCAATTATAAAAAAACAAAAATGAATTCATTTAAATTAACTTTAATATTATCGTTATTAACATTAACTACCTTTGTAGCCGCACAATCTAAATCCTTAGAAAAGAAGCTAAGATTTATCAACTCAAATATAAAATACAAAATGGCTAAAGACTGTTCAATTTATATACCGAGAGAAAACACAAACTCTATTTTCTTTACGGCAGATGAAGTTGAAATTTACGACCAAACTATAAGAGTATCATGTGGCTTATCAGATAATAAAGCTCGTATGGAGTTATCTTTTACAGACTCCTATGATTTTAATATAAATGACGTTTTTATTAAAATGAATATTTCAGAAATGATTATACTTGATAAACCTTGCAAGATTTATAATATTTCAGTCAAATGTAGAAATGAGAAGAAATGTATTATTGGCTCTGTCGGACATAGTAGTGTTTATGATTCAAATTTGAAAAAAAACATTCCAGTAAAAGACTTTAATCAGTTAATGGTAAGTTTCGATTTGATTGATGCCTCAAAAGAAGCAGAAGTATATAATACATTTAATAGCCTCCAATTTGAATTTTAAGCAACAGATGAAATAAATTATTTTATGAAATTTTAGGTACTTCTAATGCTAAATACAAATAGTTCAAAACAGTGTAATGATTCTTCAATTTCTATTACATTAGTGGACAATAAAATCAATTAATAAACTATAAATTATGACAATTACAATTGCTGAAAAACTGTTCATTTTTAAAGGATTTAATCAGTCTTTATTAAATAATGTTTTTGATTACAACACCCTCAAGTTGCTTTTAGAGCATAAAGGAATTGTAATTGATGAAAAAAATAGTTTCCAAATAATTGAAAATACAAATGAGCCAATTACCAAATTCATACACATATCGCATATAATAGACCCATATATGCCTTGCCAAAATATAGGTTTTGAAATGAAAAATTAGAATAAAGAAAAACTGGTAAAGAAAATGATATTTACAACATTTAATTGTTAAATTGTACAAACAGAAGGTTTTGATAAAGAAACCTTTAAAGACCGTTCAGTGAAGCAAGAAAATAAACCCGTTCTTTGATTAAACTAAAGGAAGAAAATCCATGACAAAATAAAAACGATAAACAATAGAAGCAAAAGATATTCAGCAATCCTTGATATTAAATAGATAAATAATTCTTTATGATAAAATACATAGACTATAAAAATACATATGAACTTGACATTCAGCAGTTGGAAGTTCTGCGATGGAGTTGTATTAGGTTCGAAGCAGATTCTAATAATGCCAGAAATAAAAAAGATTTTTTTGACAAATTAGTATTATTTTTTAATTGGTATATAATTGAATACTACCCAACTGTAATAAAAAAAGACACCTCTTTTAAAGAAGCTTATCTTGCAAAGTGTATTTTTAGGGATAAATTACCTAATGATAAGACTTTAAAAAACTATTTGAAAGCTTCTTTTTATGTATCAGCGCAGTATGTTAAATACTTGACAACTAAAATTAATGAAGAAAATGTAAATACATATAGACAAACCTTGTCATGGCTAATAATCGATTTGGAATGGTTAATTGCAGGTATAGAGAGCGTATATAAAAGGCAACTCCCTATAATAAGTTTAACTTCATGGAGGAAACAAGAAATGAAGCCAGTTGATATTTATTGGGCAGCAAAAACTTTATTTTTTATTGAAGAACATGACAAAATAGAAGACTTAGATTTAAAAAATTTAAAGCCATTTGTCATTTTTCAGATAAGACAAGTGCTTGAGATTTTTGGAAAGAAGTTATTAGGATATAATTCTATTCAGGATAAAAATGGAAATTCAATTAAAAAATTTACTCAAATATCATGGGAATTTATTAACTATGAGACAAAAAAAACAAATTCAAGAATAGAATTACCATTTGACTCATCAATAATTACTCTAATAAATAAGTGGGCTAATATTTTTGTGCATTCTACTTTCTTATACAATAGTTATGTCCAATATTTTGCTTTAGAAACAATTTATTTTTTATTTTCAAGTAATAGCACTAATGGGTTTAAAATATATAATGATGAAATTTTATTAAAAAACCAATGTGCTGATATTAAAATAAAAAATTATGAATCACTAAAAACTGATTTTGAAGATTTCTTGAAAGAGAAAATAAACTTGAAAGAGAAAATAAAATCGATTGAAATTTCGGTGGATTGGATGTCCCCACATGAAACAGAATCTTACATTGTTAGTCTTTAATTAAACAAAAGCATATTGGTAGATTGGTAAAAAATGGCAAAAACACTGAGGGAGGCATAGGCAACCCGCTGTTCTAAGTCTTCCGCAGCCTGCTCGTTCCCCTTTCCAAACTAAAACAAATGACAGAACACGTCTCTGACGTGTCCGTTTATATGTGGAAAAATAAAACAAAAGAAGCCCTATTTGACAAAAGGTAAGAGTCAAAGCCCCCCCTCAATATTTCTTCTAAATGACAAAGTAAAAGCCTTGAAAACGTTTGTTTCACAAGGCTTTTTGGTATAACTTTGCAAGAAATTAAAGCATTATGGCGAAAAAACATATCCGTTTCGATTGGGCAGCAAAAAAAATGCTGCGCGATAAAAAGAACTTCGATATTCTTGAAGGCTTTCTTTCAGAGCTTCTGAAAGATGATATTCTTATTGAAGGACTTTTGGAAAGTGAAAGCAACCAAGATGATGAAGACGATAAGTTTAATCGGGTTGATTTATACGCTGAAAACTCAAAAGGCGAACACATCATTATCGAAATTCAAAACACAAGAGAGTTGGATTATCTTATGCGTATGCTTTATGGCACGTCAAAAGCGATTACAGAATACTTGAATGTTGGAGAGTCGTATTCCCAAATAAAAAAAATCATTGCTGTTAGTATTATCTATTTCGGTCTGGGCAAAGGCGAAGATTATATTTATGTGGGTCAAACTAAATTTACAGGGCTTCACACACATAAAGAATTGGAACTCACCAAAAAGCAACAAGAAGTATTGAGACAGCCAACTGTCCAACAAGCTTTTCCTGAATACTATCTTATTCAAACTTCACGGTTCAAAGACATTATCAATGAGCCGTTAGATGAATGGATTTATTTTTTCAAAAACAATGAAATCAAAGACGGTTTTCACGCAAAAGGAATGGAAGCTGTCCGTGAGAAATTGGTCGTTCATAATCTCCCCGATGATGAAAAGAAAAGCTACAATAGATTTTTAGATAACTTGCACTGGGAAGCAAGTGTGGCTGAAACTGCCAAAATTGAAGAAGAAGAAAGAACAACTGAAAAAATCAACGAAGCACGAGAAGAAGAAAGCAAAAAGAAAGATACCGATACTGCAACAAGGGCAATACTGAAGGGATACTCTATTGACTTAATTTTAGAACTTACTGATTTGACAATTGAAGAAATTGAACAAATTAGAAAAGACATCCCCTCAGTATAAAAGTCCAAAACCAAATAACTATTACTAACTTTGCGGCGAAAATAGGAACATAACAACTCATCAAATTTTATTCTATTTATGCCCACAATTCAAGTATCAAGCGAAATTGGTAAACTGAAACGCGTTATTACGCACCGTCCAGATGAAGGGATTAGCCGCATTTCGCCGCGTCGCGCCGAAGAATTATTATTTGACGACATCGTGCATCTGCCACAAATGCAATTAGAACACGATATTTTTACGGATGTACTGAGGGGTTTTCTTGGTAATGAAAATGTATTGGAAACCCGTCAATTGCTCATTGAAGCTTTGAAAACGGATGTGAATACGAAACAAGATATGCTGGAACGTATCATTGATTACGAAGAACAACCCATGGATTATGTCAAAATGTTGTCGGATTTGAGTCCAGAAGAATTGACGGATATACTCATTACAGGCAGTTTTGAACGAAAGAATCATTTGATTTTTGACCCAATACCCAATTTTATTTTTACTCGTGATATAGCGGTAACTGTCAATGACCATATTTTGATACTGAAAGCAGCAAAAGAAGCCCGTTTTAGAGAAAACCTTTTGGCACGTTTCATTTTTTGGTCACATCCAATTTTCCAAAAATGTCGTGAAGAAGGTAAAATCATCAATTTGAATCGTGTGGATATGTTTCCACCTTCAAAAAAAGGGGAATACATCAGTGTCGAAGGCGGCGATTGTATGGTTTTGAATAAAGATTATTTGCTCATCGGTTGCTCTGAACGGACAAATGCCTATACGATTCGCAAACTTGCGGAGTTACTGTTTGACAAAGGCATTGTCAAAAATGTGGTGCAAGTCAATATTCCTCAAGACCGTGCTTTTATGCACATTGATACGGTTTTTACACACATCAATCAAAACCATATTACAGCCTTTAAACCGATTGTTATTGAAGGATTTTCATCCAATGTAGAGGTGCATCGTGCTAATGGTAGCTCAACTTTCTACCCCTCAGTAAAAGACTTTATTCGGTCAGAAATTAACCCTAAAATGAAGTTTATTTTAGCGGGCGATGGTGAATCACCTTATCAAGAAAGGGAACAATGGACAGATGGTTGCAATTTGGTTGCCCTGAAACCAGGCGTGGCGTTGACGTATGATAGGAATCCGAAGACGGAAAATGCTTTTAGGGATTATGGTTATAAAATCGTTCCTGCCCGTCAAATTTTAGAAGATTTGAAGAATGGTTTGAATCCAGATGATGTCGAAAATACGATTATCACATTGCCTTCCAATGAGTTATCTCGTGCGCGGGGTGGTTCGCATTGTATGACTTGCCCAATTGAGAGGGAGTGATTTTTTTGATTTTTTTTTAGACCACTGATTGGACAGATGCGACGGATTTTCACTGATTTTTTTGATTTTGATTCTAATTAAATCTAAAAAAATCAGTGAAAATCCGTCGCATCTGTCCAATCAGTGGTCTAAAAAAAGCTACATCTGCGCCAGCAATTTCGCTTTCATTTGCGTAAATTCCTCTTCTGTCAAAATCCCTGCGCCTTTGAGTTCAGACAGTTTTTTGAGCTTTGACACGACATCATCTTCCGTAACTTCAACTTTGACAATCGTTTCTTTAGCCACTTCTTTACCTTTTTTAATCTCTTCATCGTATTTACTACGCGCCATCTTAAAGTCAAAATCCTCTAATGTGCCGCCTTTCGCAAAATGACTGGCAACAACTTGACCGAGCGCATAAGTCGAAGCAGCCGACAATACAGGCATCGTCACTTCACCAATAAAAGTACCGACACCTGGTATAAGTTTTATCAAACTCGCGCCCAAACGTGCAATACTTCCGCCGACAATGGCAGAAATAACATTTTTGCCAATCGAGTCAATAAATCCAATGCGGTATAAAGAAGACAATTGGCGCAACATATTCAACTGCACAGCACTCACTGCCGCAATATCAGCAACTGGAAATGGTAAAAACGCCGCCGAAGCCGCAAAGCCAACATGATTCAAGACGATATTGTCCGCTTTCTCTCTTTTTTGTTCGTGATCCATTCTATGTGGTTTTTGAATTTGAAAATGAAATTCATCAAATATGACCCTTTTCAAAAAGTACAACATGATTTTTT
>JAYVFS010000247.1:0-3096 GCA_043772905.1 Saprospiraceae bacterium
TCAACTATCCATTATCCATTAATTATAACAATTTAATTCACATCCTTCCCTTCTTGCAATTTTTTGATGCACGTTTCCACATGAGCTTTATTACCCGGGTCAGGTGCTTGCGGCAGCGATTTCTGAGCAAATTCTACAGCTTTTTTGTAGTCTCCAATGGCAGAATAAGCCCGCATCATACCCATATTTGTGGTAAAAGTGTTCGGGTTTTTATCTGCATTCAGCTTAAAAATCTCAAAAGCTTCTTTTGTTCTTTTGTCTCTCAATAAGGTTCGAGCATAATTATGAATTTCATTCATGCTGCCCAACGGCGCGGCATCCTTCATTACCGCATCAGCCTCCGCTTTGCGTCCCAATTTATCCAAAACACTGGCTTTACAAGCCAATGTTTGAAAGTTTTTTTGACCAACAAAAACACCAGTAACGCCATATTCCGCCCATGTCAAAGCCTCTTCTAAATTGGTATTGTTTGTCACACAAAAATTAGCGGCTTGCACCCACGATTGCCATTGGAAACCAACGTCATTTCGCAACTCTTTACGGAACGAAGCCACCTGCGTTTTGACCAAGTCTACTTCGATTTTGAAAGGAATTTTAAGCTTTTCCCACGTCAGAGCGACTGTTGCACCATTGTCTGTTTGATTGACAAATGAATAGGTCAACCACTCAACCGATTCCGTTGCTTTTTCTGTTTTAACCACAACACGCAAAGCATCTTCCTCTGGTTTGTAGAAAAAGCTACCCCAACTTGTCGCATTTTTTGAAAAAATAAGCGTCGCATCCCCCCCCTCAGTAAGTGCGATAAAAAAGGCATATTTTCCTGGGGCAAGGTCTTTCCCTTCGATTTTGACATCTGTCGAAAACTCAAAAGTCGTGTTTTCATTTGCTCCCGCTCGCCAAGGAGCAGCCTTTGAAGTACCAAACCCTAAATCGTTGTAGCCATAAGGCACAAGCCCGCCCCAAACTTTACCTTCCCGTCCTTTCACACCCGGACGGTCGTAGTTGATGGAGACTTTTGTAATGCCGATGATTTCACTAACAGCTGCTTTTCGATTACCGCCATTAGGCGCAACAGTCAGCGTTTGAGCCGTTAACGGCAGAATTGAGAAGGTGAGTAAAGCAATAATAAGCGTTGTTTTGACATTCCTTTTCATACAAATTGCATTTAAAATTGTGAAAAAAATAATTTTCGTACCAAAAAGAAAAGAGTGCAACGAAATACTATCCGTTGCACCCCCTCAGTATAGCGAGCTAAATATTTTTATTTTTTTGTCAAAAAAGAATAAAATTCAACCTATTTAAGTAGAAAAACTTACATAATCAACGATTTAAATTCATGAAAAATAGTAAAAATGATAATCAACGATACTCGTTAGATTATGAACTACTTATTAACAATATCATTTTGTTGAGGAATCGTAAAATGAAAAGAGGTACCGCAATCTTCTTGTCTTGATCGGTTTTTATGATACCATATGTCTCCGCCGTGTAAGCGCACAACTTTCCGACATATCGCCAAACCCATACCAGAACCAGGGCGTTCTCGATTATTGATACGTTGGAATGGTAAAAACGCTTTCTCATGGTATAGCTCATCTAAACCCACGCCATTATCCTTAACAGAAATTTGCCAAAAACCGTCAGTTTCCCTTAATTGAGCATCAATACTGATTTTTGGTGCTTGTTCACTACGATATTTAATGGCATTTTCAATGAGATTTTGAAATAGCTGAACCATACTTGACCGGTGCACCCACAATGTTGGCAACTCGCCACATACAATATCTACTTCGTTTTCGATGATAACATCGCGGATATTGTGTCTCACCAATTCTATAAGCCGATTAAAGTTAACTTTTACCAAATCTTTATCACGGTCAACACGGCTATAAACAAGTAAATCGCTGATAATGCTGTTCATCATTTGTGCATTGTTGACGATAAAATCAATAAATTCATCGGCATCATCATCCAATTTGCCTTGATAACGGCGTTTGAGCAACTGAGCATAGCTGCCGATGTTGCGCAACGGGCTTTTTAAGTCATGCGAAGCGATATAAGCAAATAGCTCAAGCTCGCTGTATGACAGTTGCAAAGCATGCAAATTTTTTGATAATTTCTCTGACTGTTCCTCAAGTAATATTTTTTGTTGAATCAATTGCTCATTTGCTTGAGTCGCATAGTCTTTTTGTGTTTGAAGTTCCACGACGGTTTCTTTTAGTATGTTAATAGTAATAGATTTGTCTTTTAAAATTCGACGATGCAAAAAATCCATTCGTGCATAGTCTTTCTCGACTTTTCTCAGAGGAAGAAGTATGCTTTCCTTCGCTTCATCAGACAATGCTGAAGAAGATAATTGTTCATAAAGTATCTTAAAATACTCTTCCATAATTTCTTAAGTTTACTTTGTTTGATGATTGGTTTATTTGAAAGTTATGTAAACAAAGTTAAAAACATTTGCTCACTAATGGTAAACATAACGTTAGGAAGTGAATAATAAAATAAAGCGATGTTTATTATTCATTTTGACTACCGCCTTATCTGGAAGGATGTTTGGTTTATATCGAAATTTTCATGTCGCAAATAAATTCAATAGGCAAGTTTATTTTTCTTTAATAATGACTAAACTACACGTTTCGTTGTGGAATTCACAAACCCCATTTTTGACATTGCCAATTTCACCATAGCTCAAAAAACCAATCATTGGTTTTTGCCAATTATCGTAAACGCCTTTTATTTCGTCTTCAATAAAAGGCCCCAAAGCAGCATGTCTTCCTTTGCAAGAAAACAAAAGTAAGGCATCTGCATCTGGCATTTTTTGTGAAAATTCAACAAATTCAGCGATGGTACTTTCAATAACTTCAAGTCCTGGAGAAATTGAAAAACGGAATTGATCGCCCTCTTTGATACTACCCACAAGGGTCAACGTGCGTAACTCTTCATCGCCCAAAATCGGTGAACGCAAAACAGAGTAGTCGTCAGACCGCTTTATTTGGAAAGGATATTGGGCTGAAATGGTACTAATGGGTTTGTCTTTCACATTGGCATTTTCGTATTCCCCGAAAAAGCGAATGAAAAAATCGAGAGCTGGAACAT